>JBJYWZ010000097.1:0-50309 GCA_046259725.1 Promineifilaceae bacterium (SeqCode)
GGCGATATCTATACCGACCGCACGCATTACATGGGCATGGTCGACGATAACAACCATGTTAATTTCTATGATGGTAAAGTAAGCGTCGTCGATCCTGACGGCAAACGATTGGGCAAATATGCGCCGCATGAATATACCGATTGGGTAGCGGAGCATGTGGAGCCCTGGACCTATCTAAAGTTCCCGTATTTGAAGAAGGTTGGTTGGAAAGGTTTTGTCGGCGGTAATGATTCCGGGGTATATATGGCCACGCCGCTGTCTCGCTTGAATGCGGCAGACGGCATGGCCACGCCGCTGGCCCAGGCCGAATACGAAAAATTCTACGAAACGCTCGGCGGCAAGCCGGTTCACCAAAGGTTGGCGATTCACTGGGCGCGTCTGATTGAACTCCTCTATTCGGCCGAACGCTGGATGGAACTCGTCACCGATCCGGAGATAACATCGCCCGATATTCACACGGTTCCTACGAAGGTTCCAACTGAAGGGGTCGGTATTGTTGAGGCACCGCGCGGCACGCTTACCCATCACTATTGGACGGATGAGAACGGTGTGTTGACCAAGGTTAACCTGATCGTGGGTACAACAAACAACTACGCACCAATTACCATGTCCATTAAGAAGGCGGCATCAAGCCTGATCCACAAAGGGGTTGTGGTGACCGAGCCGATGCTCAATATGGTGGAGATGGCCTTCCGCGCTTATGATCCCTGCTTTGGATGTGCGACGCATTCGCTTCCGGGCCAAATGCCGTTGCAAGTGACGATCCGTGATGCAAACGGTCAGGTAGTCGATGTCCTTCGTCGATTGTGCTAGCCTGATGCAATCTCCTATTGAAGAATCGGATTACCCAGATGTCCTGGTCGTGGGTCTGGGTAATCCGATTCTGGGTGATGATGGCGTAGGCTGGAAAGTTGCTGATGCCGCTAAGGAAGCACTCTCCGAAATGGTACCGGCCAGGACCGACATTAAAGTAACCTGCTATGCCCTGGGCGGTTTGAGTCTGATGGAGCACCTGATCGGTTACAAGCGGGCAATCATTATCGACGCGGTACAGACAAAAACTGGCCAGGCTGGCCAAATCTACGATCTCGCTCTGACCGACCTGCCCGATATATCCGCCGGACACCTGACGGCCGCTCACGATACATCGCTGCAAACGGCGTTGAAGCTGGGGCGCGAAATGGGCGCTTCTCTGCCATCTGAGATTCATGTGATAGGTATCGAAGCTGATAAGGTATACGATTTCTCAGAAAGGCTTTCACCGGAAGTTGAGGCTGCTATTCCCAAAGCCGTGGAATTGGTGCTGCGGCGATTATCAAATAGTGTTTAGAAGCAAGCGCTATCCGACCTGATCGCGGGTCACCGATAGCCGGCTATGGAGGCATAGATGGTTTCAACCGAACTTTTACGCCGTTACCCGTTTTTCGCAAACTTAAGTGATAAGGAATTACGCCAACTGGCGATGATCAGCGACGAAAAAGAGATTTCAGCGGGTGAGACTCTTTTTGCAAGCGGCGATGATGCGCATTATCTATACCTTCTGCGCAGTGGTGGTATTGACCTGCATTACGTGGTCAGTGATGAGCGTGGTATGGAAAAAACCCAGGACTTCATGGTGGGTGTTATCAACCCTGGGGAGGTATTTGGTATCTCTTCGGCCGTAGCCCCATACAGGTATACGGCGTCAGCCGTCTCCCCTGTTCCAAGCAAGGTGATTGCAACGGAAGGCTCGGCGCTGCGAGAAATGTGTGAAGAAGATATTCACATGAAGGCTCTATTCCAGGAACGCATCGCATCAACCGTCTTCAGGCGGCTGCATGATTCCAGGGTCCTGCTGCTGGGTACCTGATTGCTTATTTTCCGGCCGGAACATCACCAGGGAATCGCCGGTCAACACGTCCCATACATCCCCCATCGTATCGGCCAGGGCAACCGGACGGCCGAGCCGGTTTGCGGTTTCCTGGGGTGTCAGATCGTCCAGGGAAATCGTGTCCGGATGGTCGAACATGACCCGCGGCAGGACGATCAGATCGCCATAGCCAACTGCCTGAAGGTAGGCGATCACATCCTCGGCCATTAATAATCCGGCAACCGTGATCGTGTCACCGAGATGGGCGTTCGGAACGGCCGTTACTACTGTTTCAACGCCGGTTATTTCGCTAAACTCCGCAGCAGATTTGCTCAATATCGCCGCGAACAATGTCGCCGTGACAAGCGTCAGACGCTCGTATGGCCATTCGCGACCTGTTTCCCCTGCCACTGCTCTTGCTTCCAACCAATCCTGAATCTCTTCCTGCACGGCCGTCCAATCATCAAGAAAATGACGGACCATGCCCAGGCCATTTTCCATCAAAGCCTGGTCATCATAAGCTTCCGCCGGCGGTACTTCCCGCCCGGTTACCAGGTACCATTCATCAGTTGGGTAAACAAAGCGCACGCCGAACCGTTCCAGAAATTCGGGCTGCCGCGCGAGCACATAATCAAGTACTTCGGCCGCTTCAGATGAGGTGTGGGGGCGCATGTTGTATTTATGTTGCCGGGTCAGACCAACAGGAACGACGCTGATCGATCTCACGCCGGGCCACAACCTCGCCAGATCGTCAATCGACCGCGCCAACCACGCGCCGTCATTAACACCCGGCACGATAACGAGCTGAGTGTGCACCTCGATGCCGCCGGCAATCAGCCTGCGAAGCTGGTCAATAATATCATCGGCCGCCTCGTTGCGTAGAAAGCGGCGCCTCATGGCCAGATCGGTCACATGCACGGACACATACAAAGGGGAAAGGCGCATGGTCTCGATACGCCACCAATCGTGGTCGCTGAGATTAGTCAGGGTGACAAAGTGACCAAACAGAAATGAATAGCGGTAATCATCATCCTTGATATACAATGTGCGGCGGAACCTGGGTGCCATCTGCAGGACAAAACAGAATTCGCAAAGATTGTTGCAGCGCCTGATGTCAATGTCGAAGGTTGGATGGGCAAAGATCAGCCCCAGGCTTTGCCCATAATCGCGTTGGGCGTCATACAGCAGCAGCTCGCTATCACGGCGAATAAGCAGTTCGACTGTTTCTTCAGCGCCATAATATTGAACATCGATCACGTCTTCGACAGACTGGTCATTGATAGCCAATAGAGCGTCGCCGGGCTTTATGCCGATTTCGTCGGCAAGGCTGCCGGGTTCGACCGCTGCAATTTGCCCGCCCGCAAATGTTTCAAGGTCAATTTCCTGGAATAGGGCCAATCTATACTTCCTTGATCTCTTCCGAACTGCCGGCGTGTAGAAACGCCCGAATTTTAGTGAGAACCTCTTCCGGATCGAGATCCGTGTTGTCGATGATTACAGCATCCTCGGCCGGGCGCAGCGGCGAATGCTTGCGGCGGCTGTCGAACTCATCACGCCGGTTAATGTCGGCTAAGATTTCCGCATAATCTGCCTCGTGACCTTGAGCCTTGCGGTCCAGCCAGCGTCTCCTGGCTCTCACTTCCGGACTGGCCGTGATATAGAGTTTCAGAGGCGCGTCCGGGATGACGACCGTACCGATATCACGGCCGACCATCACCACGGAACCCATCCTGGCGATTTCGCGCTGGCGGCGAACCATTTCCTCGCGGACGCGTGGAAAACTGGAAACAACGGAAACATGAGCATCCACGTCCGGCGAGCGTAGCTCCCAGGTGACATCATCCCCATCAAGGAGCACCGTGTATTGACGGCCGTCGGCCGCGCCGGATGCCGGTTTGATTTGCAGATCAAGATCACGTGAGAGCGCGGAGACCGCGGCTTCGTTACCCGGATCGATCCCGGCGATCAGCGCCGCCAGCGTGGCCGCACGGTACATGCTTCCGGTATCAAGGTAAAGAAATCCCAATTCTCTGGCCAGCATATAGCCGGCCGTTGATTTCCCAGATGCAGCGGGACCATCTATGGCGATAACCGTTGGCGTGGGCGTATGTTCTCTAGTCATATGCAGCTATTATTTGTCATTTGTTCGTTTTGTCCTGGAAGGAGCGCTCAGTGATTGGTACAACTGCCGCAGTTCCTCCTGATTCAAATAGCGCCACTCCCCAGGCTTTAAATTACCAAGCTGAAGCGGCCCAATGCTGATCCTGATCAGCGAGCGCACCGGATGTCCAAACGCGGCGGCGATGCGCCGGATCTGGCGCTTGCGCCCTTCGCGCAACGTGACACGCAGCAGCGAGTCGCCCGAACTATTAGCAAGCACCTCTATCTTCGCCGGCGCGGTCAGGCGATCGTCGAGCAGGACCCCTCGCCGCCACTGCTTGAGATCAGCCTCGGATATCCGTCCTTCAAGCTGCACTTCGTATACTTTTTCGTGCTCGTAGCGCGGATGCGTCAGCCGGTGAGCGAGCTGGCCGTCATTTGTCATCAACATCAGGCCCTCGCTCTGTTTATCCAGACGCCCTACAGGGTAAATATGACCCGCGTTGGCCGGGACAAGATCGCGTACGATGGCGCGGTTTTGTCCCATCTCATCTTCCAGGGACGAGATGATGCCGCGCGGTTTGTAGAGTTTTATGTAGATAAGCTGATCGCCATCGAATTTGAGCGCACGGCCGTCTACCTCAATGGTGTCGGTGAATATGTCGGCCTTATCGCCAAGGTGGGCGACGCAGCCATTGACGCGCACGCGTCCTGCGGCAATCAGCTCTTCATTCGCACGACGTGAACCGAGCCCGGCGCGGGCCATCAGCTTCTGTAATCGTTCTTCCACAGGACGTACCTGGTTACTCCTCTTCTTCGTCGAGGGGAGGAAGCTGGTCGATAATCGAAAGGCCAAAATGTTGCAGGAAGTCCGGGGTTGTGCCGTATAGGATCGGCCGTCCCGGTGTGTCCATGCGGCCCTGTTCCTCAATCAAACCTTTGCCGAGTAAGGTTCGCAGTGAACCATCTGAATTGACACCGCGAATGCTGTCAATGCTCGGCCTGGTAATGGGCTGAAGATACGCGACGATAGCCAGCACCTCAAGCGCAGCCTGGCTGAGGCGTGTCGTGACCTCCAGGCCGAGAAAGCGTTCCACGATCTCGCTGGCCTCAGGTGCGGTAGTAAGTTGAACATTTTGACCCGTCCACTGCAGCCGCAGCCCGCGGTGCAGATAATCTTGCTCCAAATCAAAGAGCAGCGATCTAACGACAGCAGGCGACATATTTAATACAGTTCCCAGGCGAGCCGTCGATACGGGACCGCTGGCAACAAATAGAATGCTCTCCAGCATCGCCGTGTGGCTCAAAACATCGTTTCCCTGTGTCATCAATCCTTGTCATTGAGCCGCGGTTCGCTGCAGGGTGCGTTCGCGGACTACTATGAATTACGGTTTAAACGCCATTTGACTATAATTATGGCCCTGGCCTACCGGATGCAGGTGGTTATGGGATTATAGACCATAGGTTTAATGGAGACGAAGAGATGGAAGAGGCGCTTAAATTCGCACAGCAGAACCAGGAAAAGAACCTGCAAGAACTACTTGCGTTCCTGGCCATTCCCAGTGTGAGTACCAAGCCTGAGCATAAGCCTGATGTGAAAGAAGCAGCCGAGTGGCTAGCCCTGGAGATGGAAAGAGGGGGTCTGGAAAACATCCGGATCATCGACAATGGCGGCCATCCTCTCGTCTACGCCGACTGGATGCATGCCGGAGCCGATGAGCCGACAGTGTTGATCTACGGCCATTATGATGTCCAGCCCGCGGAACCTTTCGATTTGTGGCTTTCTCCACCATTTGATCCGCAAATCCGTGATGACTATATCTATGCACGAGGCGCATCGGACGACAAAGGACAGTTATATATTCACGTAAAAGTCGTTGAAGCTTACTTGAAGACCGTTGGAAAGCTGCCGGTTAATGTGAAATTCATCGTTGAAGGCGAAGAAGAAGTGGGCGGAATGAGTCTGGAAACGTTCATTCCTGAGAATAAGGAACTGCTGGCCGCAGATGTCGTACTAATCTCAGATACTGCGATGCTCAGCCCGGACCACCCGGCCATTGTCTGCGGTTTGCGCGGAAATGTGTACGCGTTTGTAGACGTTACCGGACCTGAGCATGACCTTCATTCCGGAAGTTATGGCGGTGGTATCAACAATCCCTTGAATGCCATGGCGCATATCATCGCCGGTTTAAAAGATAAAGAGGGGCACATCCTGATCCCGGGATTTTATGACAGGGTCAGACCGCTTTCAGATGACGAGCGGCAAATAGTGAACAGCGTGCCCTTTGACGAGGAGAGCTGGCTAAAGGAAAGCGGCGCGCCGCAAAGTTGGGGTGAACCTGAGTACTCTCTTATCGAAAGACTTGGCGTACGACCGACGCTTGATGTGAACGGTCTCATCGGCGGTTATACGGAGACCGGCCGCAAAACAGTTCTCCCGGCGCACGTGCACGCCAAGATCTCGATGCGTCTGGTGCCAGACCAGGACCCGGAGGAAATTGGCCGCTTGTTTAGTGATTACATCAAGCAAATCGCGCCTCCCAGCGTCAGGGTAAAAGTATCAATCGTGGGAACAAGCGCGCCTGTGGTAAGCGAAATGGATTCGCCGGCAATCAGCGCCGTGACAGAAGCCTGTGTACAGACATTCGACCGTCAACCAGTTTTCCTGCGCGAAGGGGGATCGATCCCGGTCGTTGCCCAGTTTCAGGATACGCTGAATCTTGAGACTGTTATGCTGGGGTTTGGCTTGCCGGACGACCACATCCACTCGCCAAATGAGCGTTTTTACCTGCCGAACTACTATAATGGGATCTTAACCGGCATTCGCTTTTTTGAAGCCTACGCCCGGCATCATGCTGGCTGAGGCGCCTGCACCAGGAAATCTACCGCCCGACCGTGATTTCCTCATCACCAATTACATAGGCGTAGGGCATGGCGAATGTGTTATAGGCGAAACCAACTCGCCCCTGCGTGTCCACAGCAATCAATCCGCCCTGTCCATTAACGCGCCGCCCAAAATAGCGCATAGCAGCCCGGCAGGCGTCGTGAGCATTCAGCCCGGCGGATACGAAATCACATACCAGCTTGCTGATTACAATTTTCATTAAAGCTTCGCCCTGGCCGGTGGCGCTTACGGCAGCTGAGAGATTGTCAGCATAAGCTCCGGAACCGACGAGTGGGCTGTCGCCGATGCGACCCGGTCGTTTGCCGCGTGTGCCGCCTGTTGATGTTGCGGCGGCGAGGTTCCCCGCGACATCAAGGGCAACCGCACCAACGGTGTCGCTCGTCGGAGCGGTCGTTTCACCGCCCCATGATGCCAGATTGACGGCAAGATCTTCATGATCGCAGCGCGGGAACCCAATGCTGTCGGCGAACGACTCGGCGCCGGGACCAACCAGAAAATTAGTATCATGAAGCGACAGCAGCTCTCTGGCCAAGCTGATGGGATAACGCATGCGCTGCACGGCAGCGACCGCGCCGATTTCCAGCGTCCGGCCATCCATGATCATGGCGTCCATCTCGATCTCACCGCGCGCGTTGAGATAGCTGCCGCGGCCGGCATCAAGGACGGGGTTGTCCTCCAAGACTCTTACCGCCACTTCTACAGCGTCCAGCGAACTGCCGCCATCCAGTAAAACAGCCTGACCGGCCCTGGCCGCATCCTCGCAGGCGAGTTTGCCGTCCGCCAGGCGTTTCAAATCCTCCTCCCAGGCGCCGGCGCCGCCATGCACCAAAATCACAGGCATCTTTAACATCCGGCGGATTATACTGTTTTGATCTGCAAACGGCATGCTATCGTATGCGCGAAAATTGCCTGTTGGGGGCGTCTGCAACCTCCGGCAGAAAAACGTATCCTGCATGATGAGCACGTCCTATATGGCTTTTTGCATTCTTGACTAGAAACGGCCGTTTGATATAATCATTTTTTGCTGTTCCTCAGTAGCTCAATGGCAGAGCATACGGCTGTTAACCGTAGGGTTGTTGGTTCGAGTCCAACCTGAGGAGCTCGCTTTTACGGCAGGCCGCAGGCCTGCCGTTTTTGTTTAAACATGCTTCTCCAGGTGGTACAATGCCTGTAGAATCAGAGATCAACGTTTAGAACTACAGGCTGCACAAAACGCGCCGCTTTATAGTAATAAGGAGTCAAATATCATGGATGCAGTCCGACCCGTAGCCCTGATCATTCTGGATGGCTTGGGAATTCGTGAAATGGAAGCCGGAAATGCTGTTGTGTTGGGAAATACACCGAACTATGACCGCTGGATGCGCACTCTGGAGCGTACGATCGTCGACGCCTCTGGCGAAGCGGTCGGTCTGCCGGAGGGGCAGATGGGCAACTCAGAGGTTGGGCATCTCAACCTGGGAGCCGGACGCGTTGTCTACCAGGAGCTTACGCGCATCAATCTGGCTATCAAAGATGGTACATTCTTCGGCAATGAAGTCTTAAATGAGGCGATGGATGAAACTATTGCTAAAGGTGGCAAGCTACACCTGATCGGCTTGTTCGGCGAAGGGGGCGTACACAGCCACAGCGATCACATGTATGCAATTCTGGAACTGGCCGAGCGCAAGGGAATAGATCCAATTTTGCATGTCATTACCGATGGACGTGATACACCCCCTGAAAGCGGCATGCGCTTCGCAGGCAAGCTGGAGGAGTATGGCCGTGATCATCCCGTGACTGTGGCATCCGTCAGCGGCCGCTACTATACCATGGACCGCGACCGGCGCTGGCAGCGTACTGAGAAAGGGTACAAGGTAATAGCCAATCATGAAGGCGAAGACGGCCGGACGGCCGCTACCCTGGAAGATGCTCTACAAGCCTCCTATGACGAAGGTGTTACGGACGAATTTGTACTGCCTGTTGCCCTCGATGTAGGCGAGCGTGATGTTACGGTTGAGCCCGGCGATTGCCTTGTTTTCTATAACTTCCGTGCCGACAGAATGCGCCAGATCGTTCGATCCTTTATGTTCCACGATTTTGACGGCTTTGATCGCGCGTTCATTCCGGATGTCAAAATCATTACAATGACCTCCTATGAAGATGAATTTACGGCGCCCGTCATTTTTCCGGAACAGGATATTCGTAATCCACTGGCCGAAGTGTTGAGCAACTTGGGTTTGAAGCAGTTTCACGCTGCCGAGACTGAGAAATACGCGCACGTTACATATTTCTTCAACGGTGGCAAAGAGCAGAAGTTTGATGGTGAAGAACGCCATCTGGAACCTTCGCCGAAGGTGGCAACTTACGATCTTCAGCCGGAGATGAGCGCTTATCCACTTACAGAAGCCTTGTTGAAACGTATCGCCGAACACGATGACGACTTTATCCTGGTCAACTATGCCAATCCGGATATGGTCGGGCACACGGGTGTGCTTGAGGCAGCGATAAAGGCGGTTGAAACCGTTGACGAATGTGCCGGGCGCCTGGTTGAAGCCGTTGTGGCCAAGGGAGGGGTCGCTATCGTAACGGCCGATCACGGCAACTGCGAGCGCATGATTAACTTCGAAACGGGAGAACCACATACATACCATACGATCCAGCCAGTTTCATTGTTCGTGATTGGCGTAGACGGCTATATCAACTTGAAGCCCAGGGGCAAGCTGGCCGATGTGTCGCCGACGGTATTGGATTTGATGGGCATCGAGCAGCCGCCGGAAATGACCGGCCAGAGCCTTCTTGATTAGGTTGCAGCATGGGGCGTCATCTACGATGTTTCACCTGGTCTGCGGCTTATGAATAATGGCACCGCCATGAAGGCGCTGGTTGATGGGCTGAATGAGTATGCGGCCGATCACAGTTCCCTGGATTATTACCAGCAGCCGCTTCCGGCCGAACTTGACGGCCGTCTCGATCAGGCGGTCGAAGAGTTTATGGCCGTCGATGCGGCTGGGCGCGCAACATTCCAATCATTTTTGAGCCCCGCCGCTCGCTCCATATTCGGCATCTATGGACACCGGGCGGCAACGCGCGCCGTGCGTGAGAACAGCCAGGAGCTTCTCCAACTCGGTCTCGTCGCCGCCGCGATCGCGAACTATGTGGTGCCTCAGCACCGGCGTGTTGAAGTTGGGCTGGCGGTTTATCATCATTCAGCGGTCAAACTTGGCCTGAGTCCGTCAGACCTGTTCGCAACGGCTGCTACCTATGCGGAGGACGACCTCGCCGCACAGTTGACGGCATTCGGGCGTCGCGGTGATGTAACATTGAAGCGATTTGGGTGGAAAGAGGTACAAACGGCCGATGGCGTTCAATTTAAGTATGATTGGAAATAGATTGCCCGGGTTGGTTCCGGTGCTCTGACGCCCACATAGTATCAGATCATTAGCCCGGTTCAGGCACTGAATATCGTTCCAGGTCTAATGGCCAGTATGAAGACACGCTTCGAGTGGCAGTCGGACGATCAAGGCGATTTTGTTGAGGCCACCCCGGATGAGGGAGCGCGTCCATCATGGAGAAGACGCGGCTGTCTGGCTTCCCTGCTCGCGCTGACGGCCGTTTGTGCCACATTGTTCGCCTGGCAGCTCAATCGCAAACAGTCCGAGGCCGTGGCGAGTGTAAAAGAAGAAGTCATCCTGGCTTACGATCTCCAGCAGCGTGCTGTAGAAAGCCGTGATCTGGAGCTCTTTTCATCGCTGTTGTCCGGCAGCGATCTCGAGTGGAAGCGCAGCCAGGAGCGCCTATTGGAAACGGACCTGTACAATGGTCGAGGCGCTCTGAACTTGACCGGCATTCCGCGGTCCCGCACACGATTATCGCTCGACTTAAGCCCCAATTTGCAGCAAGCTGAGATGGTTTATGTGCAGGAGTACGAGTATTCCGAAGGCCCGGGCGGCGCTGCCGACCTGGCGCTCCGGCACACCGTCTTCTTCCGCCTTGAAGACGGCCGCTGGAAACAAACAGCCGCCGATCGCGCCTATTGGGGTGCAAGCGACAAGGAAGAGGGCGCACTTGCGGAACTCACTTTTCCGGAGCGGGATGCCAGACTGGCAAGGGAACTATTCGCCAGACTTGAACACCATCTTGAACAAGTCTGTGCCGAGGCAGGCGACGAACAATATTACGGCAGCGCCTTCTGCACCGGGGTAGATCCCCTGCGCATCAACTTAAGTACCGATGACCGATCGCTGCTGAACCATACCGGGCCACCGTTCGCGGCGACCAGCGCCTTCGATTATGAACTTCCAGCGCCGTCGCTCGTTGGCATTCCCCGCGATGAAGGCGATATCGAACTCTACCTCGATCTATATACTCGCTCGGTTTTTCAGCACATGGACCGCCAGTTATTATCGACAGTTCCTTATCCCGATCAAGACATCTACGCGCTCTGCTTCAAACACCCGCTGAACGGCCGTCACCTCTATCGCTATGATTGGCAGAGTCGAACCTGGCAGCCGGTTCTGGCAGCGCAAGCATTCGAATATCTAAGCGCTCTGCCTGACCGTTCGGCAATCATGCTGGCGGGCCACAATGTCTTGACATTGATCGATGTCGATCAGCAAACAGCGTCAGCAGAACAGACAGCGGTATGGCAAGGGAACCTTCCGGAAGTTTCATCACAAAGTCTCGTAGGGTGGGTCGGTTCAGGGCCGGCATCTTTCCAGTTGGTTCAGCAAGCTGCAAATAACGGCACGCTGCCAGACTACAGCGCTCTTGATCCAGACGAGTGTGTCGCACACGGCTGTTCTCTGGCGGCGCTTCCGGGTTTTCCCACTGCCCCAGAACAGGGAGATGCTGTTCTCTTTCAGATTGGATCCGAGATTGTTCTGGAGTCTGCCGCCCTGAATGTTCGGAGAAACCTGGGTGCTGGATTCAGTCCATTTTGGATTGATGAGGAAACCTTCGGGTTTGTGCGCTTTTCAGGAAATGCTGATACAGCGATCAACACCGAGGTAGTCCAGGGCAGTATCAATGGAGGTGGCCTGAAGCATCTGTTTGACGGAACCGACCTGACTCGTGAAGCCGGTATTCTGTTTGAAAGCGTTCTTTTTATCAATGAGGTACTACCTAATCCGGTCGACCCTGATCGGCTTCTGGTGTCAAGTACGGGAATTCGCGATTATGCCGGCCGATATTTTCTATTTTCAGCCGATGTCTCAGACCCCACTGCCGAAGCCGAGATCAGGCTTGAGGTGGCGCGCAACGGGTCGCAGGGAGGGGTTCCCGGCCTCTTAACCCCAACCGGGCCGCCACTTTTTCTTTTCTCCTCTAACGGCCGTTGGCTGGCCATGACGGAATTGAACAGTGAAGAAAGGGAGACGTGGACTATACTTGTGCACGACCTGGCGGCGGGAACCACAACTGAAGTAAGCAACAGTGTGCCCGCGATGCCCGGAAATTACCCTTTGCTCGATTGGTCCTCCGATGGCCAGTGGCTGCTGGTAGCCGATCGCCAGTTCTTGCATTTGATTGCGCCGAGCTACGAGATGGAGGAGTTGATCGCTCATGATTTCGATGCCTGCTCACACATCATTTGGGCCGGTTAAGAAAGATATTTCAGGGTCATGTTGACCGCTAAATTGCATGGTGATAGACTTCACATTGCAAGAATTAACAACTGCATAGCAAACGATGCGCTCAGATTTTCCTGCCCCGGATAGCAGGAAACGGGTTGTATTTTAATACGATCCTCGGCGAAACTGGTGACCACCCGCGGGTGGAAGTCCAGTACTGTCCCGCAACTGTAGTGGAGAAGCAACCGTTTCTCCAGAGTCAGGCCGACCGGCTGAGCTGCACTTTGTTTCTGCTCTCGTGGAAAAGGGTTGGGAACGACAACATCAACTGTTATCACTCCTCAACCCGATGCTCCAGGCATCGGGTTTTGCATTTTCAACAGGTTTCGTGATTGCCGGCCCTTATTGGCGAGGCGCTTGTGTACGAAGGCGGATCAGTCATCTGAGTTGTGTGCACCCGTACTTTGTCCCGTCGTTGATCAGGAGAAACCGGCATGAAACAAGAAAACCACTTTTCTTTCAAATTTGGCTTGATTTTATTCACATTGATTCTTTTACTTGCGTGCGTTTCGTCTTGTTCAGTGCCTGCAGGGACGGCCGAATCTGCAGATCAATTGTCTTCAGCATCGGCTGCCATCACCTGGCTCTATCGGGAAAGCCAGAATGACGACGGCGGTTTCGGCATTGATTTTGCGACGGGCGATCCAATGTCCAATATCCCCAATTCATTGGATGCAGCCCTGGCGATAGCGGCTCTTGGCTACAATCCAGCCGTCCCCGCCGCTGCCGCTGAGAATTCTGTGATGGATTACTTGAACGCTAACATGGCTGAAATGGTCGATTTTGCAGCGATTGACGGTGGCTCAAACGGCAAAGTCATTCTCGCGTTGTTGGCTGCCAAAGAAGATGCACGCGATTTTGCCGGACATGATTTTGTCGCTCAACTGTTACAGCAGTTCGATGCGGCGACAGGCTCCTATGGCAATACAACTGCGTTTAATCAGGGACTGGCAATTGCTGCTCTGGTCGAAGCTGGTGAGCAGATACCACCGATCGCTCTGGAATGGTTGGAGGGAATGCAGGCCGAGGATGGGTCCTGGGAGGATGGATTCGGCACGGCGCATAATCCAGATGCCACGGCCATGGCTGTTATGGGATTGTTAGCAGGTGGGCGACAGGTATCGGATGACAGTATTGCTGCGGCTCTGGACTTCTTGCGGGACAGCCAGCTGGATTCGGGAGGCTGGGAATACGGTGCAAATTTTGGCGAGAATGCAAACAGCACTGCTCTGGTTATTCAGACCCTGGCCGCAGCCGGAGAGAATTACTCTGACGCTTCTGGGCCATGGGCTGGGAGTAGCACTTCTCCCCTCCAGGCGCTCCTTTCCTGGCAAAATACAACGGGTGCCTTTCAGGCTGATTTCGGCCAGGGGAAAACTGACGATTTCTTTGCCACGGCTCAAGCCATCCCGGCGGTATTGGGCAAACCAATTCCTTTCGATACATCCCTGCAATTAAAGCCTTTCGAAGTGGAAGACTAAGGTACCCATGCTCTGTTGAGAGCACGGTGATTAGCTGAGATTATCTCGTTCATCAGGATAGTATTGGAATGAAAATCAGCAAATTGTTACTGGAACTCTTCTCTGCCGCGCTCCTCTTCCTTTGGCTTCTGCCGGAAGGTACAGAAGCACAGGATGGCAACAGAGCCGCGCTGGTTATTCGCATGAATGACCAGGACGTGCAGACCGCCTGCGTGGAGTTTTCTGAACCGCAGATCTCCGGCTTTGATTTATTGCAGCAGTCGGGAATTGAATTCGCAGTTGACATCCAGAGTATGGGGGCCAAAATCTGCAGCATCGAGCAGACCGGGTGCCCGGCTGATGACTGCTGGTGCCAGTGTAAAGGCGGCGGGGATTGCATCTATTGGTCCTACTGGCACCGGCTAAACGAGCAGTGGCATTATTCACAGGGGGGGGCATCAACATACTCTGTAGGCGATGGCGACGTTGAGGGATGGTCCTGGGGGCCGGGTTCCGTTAACGAAGCGATTGCACCACCTGAACTTTCCTTCGCTGATATTTGTAGGTCCCCACCAGAAGAGGCGTCACTTACTGGAGCCGAACCGGCACCTTTTATTCATAGAGGAACAAACGGACGGGAACCTGCCGACACTGCAGTTGAGCGTGAACTGGACTTTGCAAGTTCGGCTTATCAGACTGCAGATTTAGGCCTTTCGGAGACTAGCAGTGAAACGTACCCGGCGAAAGTCAATGAGCAAAAGAACTCTAGCTCGTTGTTCTCCTATGTGATTTTCTGTCTAATCGTAATCAGCCTCGCAGGCCTGCTCATGTTTTCAACAATCAGAGGCCAAGTAAAGCAGAGCTAGAAAGGAGTTGAATGAAACCACTCGTCTATTATTCTCGTTGGCAGGGAGCCAGCCTGCGCCTGCGCGGTCGCGATTCTGATTCAGTGTGGGGACAGCTTGTTAGCAAGTCAACAGACGGCCAGGAGGAAGCGCGGGATTTTCGCTTTGTCCTGGACAGCGCTGAGTTATTTATTGGCGATGAACAGGGAGTTGAACGCCATTACTGGCTGGATGAAAAGGGTATACCGCTGCCGGCAGAATCATAGAAAAACCGTATTGGCTGATCAGTTCCATTGCTGGCGCCGGGCTTCAATGACGTTTGGCAGACCCTCAAACTTGTGCAGCAGCCAATTTAGTTGATCGAGGCTGTTCACCTCGGCGATGAGATAAATGGTCAGAATACTATCCGAGGTAACGGTCTTTGTACTGGGCGCGCTGATTTTCTGGCCGCGCAGTATGTTTGACATCTCGTCAACCAGGTTCGCTCGCCTGTACGCCGTTACCACGATGGGGATCGGGTAAGTTTCGGACTCGATTCCCCAATCAACCTCTTTGATGATCCGTTCCTGGTCGGTAATCGCTTCCAGCTGCTTACAGTCCTGGCGGTGAATCGTCACACCATGCCCGCGCGTAATATAGCCAACTATCGGCTCAGGTGGAATCGGATTGCAGCAGCCTGCCATCTTTGTGGCAAGACCGCTGACACCGAGAACGGTTAACCCTTTTGGTTTGCTGGGTTTTTGCGGCAGCAGGAGGGGCAAGAGTTCTTCATCCGCGGGTTTCAGGCTTTTATCCATCAAGCGCACAGAACCGCTTATTTGTGAGCTCTGGATATCGCCAAATCCGACGCGGGCCAGGAACTCCTTCACATCATCATATTTTAATGCGTGTGCGATCTCTTCCACCGTATAGGTGTCACTTAAGCCCAACCGCTTCAGTTCCCGTTCCACGACGGCGCGTCCCTGCTGAATGTTTTTGCCGCGTTCCTGCTGGCGGAACCATTGCCTGACCTTGCTGCGCGTGCGGGCAGTGCCTGTATAGCCAAAGGATGCGTTCATCCAATCGCGGCTCGGGTTGGGCCGCTTGGCGGTAATTATTTCAACCTTGTCGCCCGGCTGGAGTTTATAGTCCAGGCTGACCATCTTGCCGTTGACCCGGGCGCCTTTGCAGCGGTGACCGACCTGCGTATGTATCTGGTAAGCAAAATCAATTGGTGTTGAGCCGCTTGGAAGTTCGATCACGTCTCCGTTTGGCGTGAAGGCATAGATGCGCTCGGCAAGCATCTCCCGTTCCAAAAGCTCATTACCGGGCACACCATCGACGGATTCCTGCAAGGTAGAAAGCAGATCGCGCAGGGTTTGCATACGCTTTTGTGCCGAGGTGCTTACACGCTCGCCCCCTTCTTTATAGGCCCAGTGCGCGGCGATACCTTTTTCCGCCTCTTCATGCATGCTGACAGTTCGAATTTGAACTTCCAGCTTCTGTCCTGTCTCGATGTCGATAACGGCCGTATGCAAGGAGCGATACCCATTAGGTTTTGGCGAGGCAATATAGTCGTCGAATTCTTTGGGTATGGGCTGCCAGATGCTGTGGACGGCTCCCAGCACCTGGTAGCAAATGCTGCGATCTTCGTCCGCTTTCTCTTTTTGATTCTTCTTCGCGTAAGCTTCTTCGTCTCTTGGCTCGAGGATGACTCGTAGTGCTTCTACGTCGTAGATATTTTCGAATGCGAGATTCTTGCGCCGCATTTTGCGGAAGATTGAATAGATGTGCTTGGACCTGCCTGAAACGTCGGCCCTCAGTCCCATTTCTGCAATCGTTTCCTGCAGGCGGCGAGCGGCCGTTTCGATACGCTGCGAACGTTCTGAACGGCGTTCCGACAGGCTGTTGGCGATTTTGTGATAGTTTTCGGGGTCGAGATACCGGAATGCCAGATCTTCCAGTTCCCATTTTAAATGCCAGATACCGAGACGATTCGCCAACGGCGCGTAGATATACATAGCCTCAGTGGCTATTTCACTCCGCCGCTCCATGCTTAATTTTGATGCGGTGCGCAGGTCGATCAGGCTGTCCGCCATGCGGATCAGAATAACGCGAATATCGCCCTCAATGATAGAGAGGAGAGCTTGACGAACAACTTCTGCAGCCCGTTTGTCAATATCGCCATTGGTAGCGGCTTTTAGTTTTGCCTGGGTGTCGTAAGCCGATAAGTTATTCAGGCCGGCAACAATCGATGTGACATCGGTTCCGAATTTGCGGCGTAGATCGTCGACGGTGACGCCCGTGTGTGGCAAGAGGCTGTCATGTAACAGGCACGCGAGGAGCGTGTCGATATCGACATCGAGATCCATCATGAATTGCGCAAGGGCGAGATCGTGTTCAAGGTAAGTCTCGCCTGATTCGCGCTTCTGTTTACCATGTGCTGTCGCAATGAAAGAGTAAGCGTAGTTCATCTGCTGCGCAGATGGCCCCTCTGGTCCGTCTGGCAGGTGCTCGACTAAATCGGAGATAGATTTAACAGCAAACCGGGTCATCAATACACTCGCTGTCAGGTCATGCTTCAGGGAAACAACATGACTTCACAACTTCTAGGCAACGTTAGCCTATGCAAACAAAGACGTTGTAAAAAAACAGGCGTTCCACTACCGAGGAGCGCCTGAAGGATATTTTTCTGTTACCAGGTACGAAAATGGTGCGAATTTGTTCGGATATTATCTGGCCGGTACGATCAGCTTGCTTCAGGCTCTTCTATGTCTCCGCTGTCGGCCATATCACTGTTTTCTTCATCATCGATTGTATTGCTTGCCCTAAAGCCCTCGTCCAATACAATACGTGTTTTCTCTTCGACATCCTGGCCAAACTGGCTGGCGCGATCGCCAACTTGCTGGGCGTAAGCCTCCGCCGAAGCGACGGCACTCTGGTAACGTTCTTCTCCGGCGCTGACCATGTCCTGACCCTTTCCGGTAATCCTCGAACGCGTTTCGGCGCCGGATTGGGGGGCTAATACGAGTGCTACCGCTGCGCCGACGAGCCCACCAATAACAAATCCTGCTAGAAAGGATCCAAAATCACTACCATCATTCTCACTCATAATTCACTCCGCATTTCAATCAGGCATATTTCGGCGCGGATCGCCAAATAAGGTGCGAACGCCGCTTCGAAGGCCAGCCATATAACTGGTGGCCTTAGTCACTGGCTGTACAACATGATCGCTTACAAATGTCGTTGTTCCTCTGACGGTACCTAATGTCTCGTTTGTTTTTTCTAAGATAGGCTTGATTTCAAATTCCAACATGTTGACCAGGCGTATCATCATGAGCAGCAGCAGCATCAGCACAATACCGAAAATACATGATTCCAACGCCAGGACGATGATCATGATGTCGCGCAGTGCCTCCATCTTTGCGCCCTGCGTGCTTGCCAACCACACAACACCAAGAACCATCAGAACGGCCAAAACTAGGGCAACGACCACGCCGATAACGATGTATGTGCGTGGTACTAATTCCTCTTGCTGGGGCGGAGGTTGGTATTCTACCGTTGGTTGAATATTGTTCATTACTGCTTCCTAACCAATAGAGTATAGCATTAATGAGAGTGGCCTTCAAAGCAAGCTTAACTTGAACGGCCGGCCAACCACCAGCTTAATAATAAGGCGATCCAGCTGCCTACGCTGGCACTGAGCAGGTACAGCGGACCCAGTTTGAGGAGGTCCATCTGTAGTACCTGGCCCAATAAATGGCCGACAGCGAAGCCGGCCCACGAAGCCAGAATATACATCAGTAAACGGCGCGTTCCGCCACCTGTCAGAAAGTGAAATAGCGCACCGTAAGCAGTCGCCAGGAGTAAAGCCAGCACCAGACTGGAAGCTGTACCTCCCATCTCAATGCTCCCCCATAGATTCTTCAGTTGATGGAGTTCGGCCGGCGTAAGACGAGTGCAAATCAGCTATGATTCCACCACCAAGGCATACTTCTCCATCATAGAAAACAGCACCCTGACCGGGTGTGACCCCGCTCACCGGCTCCATAAGCCTTACCAAGGCTTCACCGTTATCTTCCAGATGGATGTGGCCGGTGACGCTTGTGGTTTTGTAACGGATCTTGATCTGTACCGGGCGTTTGGCTGAAACGGCTGTTCCGCTGATCCAGTTCAAGTCTCGAACATGCAGGAGGTCTTCATGCAGCGCCTCGCGCGGACCAACGATAATGCGATTTGTGGAGAAGTCTTTGCGCAGGACATACAGCGGCTGGCTGCTGGAAATGCCAAGCCCCTTGCGCTGGCCGATAGTATAGAAAGGCAGCCCGTCATGCCGGCCGAGTTCGCTGCCGCTCTGATCGACGATTGGGCCGGCCGAAAATCCGTTTCCGGCGTAACGCTGTAGGAATCCCTTATTATCGCCATCGACGACAAAACATAAGTCTTGACTGTCGTGTTTTGAGGCAACCGGCAGATCAAACTTACGAGCCATTTCGCGTACTTCGGCTTTCTCAAATTCTCCTACTGGAAACAGAACATGAGCCAGCTTCTGCTGATTCAGCGTATACAGCACGTAGGATTGATCCTTGGATGAATCCATGCCTTTTATAAGCTGGTATGAGCCATTGTTTTCTCGTTTGCGAGCATAATGACCCGTCGCCATGAACTGCGCGCCCAGTGCTTGCGCGTGCTGTAAGAGGAAGCCAAAGCGGATCTTCCGGTTACAGGCGATGCAGGGATTGGGCGTTCGACCGTGCTGATGGTCATCTATGAAGGGCTGCACAATTGCCTCACGAAACTGTGATTGGGCATCGAGCACGTAGAATGGGATATTCAAATGATCGGCGACACGCCGCGCATCCGCCATCTGGTCCGGCGTACAGCAGCGGTTCACAACAGGCGCGGCTGTCTCAAGGCTGTCACTCCACAGGCGCATCATGATCCCGACAACGTCGTAGCCCTCTTCAACGAGCAGCGCCGCCGCTACTGAACTGTCCACGCCGCCGCTCATGGCGACCACAACGCGTGCCTTATTGTTGATAGCCGGTCGTTCGGTACTCATAGAAATTCAGTGTGTTCGCAGCCGGATTCTAAATCCAGGCGTGGTTCACTTCTCGAAGTTTGCTGATGATGGGTGGAATTGTCTGTACGGCATATGCAACATCGTCCATTGTATTCTGGCGGCCGACGGTCAGCCGCAAGCCACCCTTTGTCCACTCTGGGCCTAATCCGATGGCTTCTAAAGTTGCTGATGGTTTCGGATCCCCGGTCTTGCATGCCGAACCGCTGCTGGCGGCGATGCCCGCCAGATCGAGATGCATCAGGATATCGTTGCCGGAAACGCCGCGAAAAGCAAAACTCGCGTTATGGGGCAGGCGTTGAACAGGATGGCCCGTTAACCGGCAGTCATCTGGAAGTGATGTTGTGAGACCATCAATCAGCCTACCGGTCATCGTGCGGTAATGCTCAAGTAGATCGGGCAGCTCGTCACTTGCCAGGCGCAGTGCTTTTGCTGCGCCGACTGCGAAAGCGACATTTTCTGTGCCTGGCCAGAGGCCTGCTTCCTGACCGCCCCCGGTTAATGGCGGCGTCAATATGATGCCATCTCGAACATAGAGGATGCCGACGCCCTTTGGCCCGTAGAATTTGTGCGCGGCGATGCTGAGTAGATCGACCGGCATTTGCGATAAATCCCATTTCTGAACCGCCGCCGCCTGGATGGCGTCGGTGTGGAATATGATGTCGTGCTCGCGGGCTATTTGCCCAATTGCATCCACCGGCTGCATGGAACCGATCTCATTGTTGGCGGCCATGATACTGATCAAGATCGTATCCGGCCGAATAGCGGATTTCAGCTCTTCGAGCCTGATTTGACCGTATTGGTCCACCGGCAGCATTGTCACCTGGCACCCATAAAGTTCGGCAAGCTGCACGGCCGTGTTTTTAATCGCGCTGTGTTCGATTGTGCTGATGATTATGTGTTTGCCTTTCTTTCGCGCCTCCGTTGAAAGAACGACGCCGCGCATAGCCAGATTATCACTGGCCGATCCGTTTGCGGTAAAGACGATCTCAGAAGGAGCGGCGTTGAGCAACGCGGCGATTTCCTCGCGCGCCCGGCGCAGAGCTGCTTCAGCTTCCCGGCCGAAGCTGTGACTGGAAGACGGGTTGCCATAAAACTCCGTCCAGTAAGGGAGCATCGCCTCCACCACCTGGGGGTGGACAGGTGTGCTCGCGCCATGATCGAGATAAATAGCAGATTTTGTCATAAAGCAAGTTTATCTTACACTAGCTGCGGTGGCTGCAAATAGTCTTCATGAATGGGGAAGGACACGGTAAATGTCGTGCCTTCCCCTTCCTGGCTGCTGACAGTTATCGTGCCATTATATTGTTCGACACTTTGTTTGACCATATACAGGCCCAACCCCGTACCGGCAATGCCACGTTCAACGGCCGATTGCGCGCGAAAAAATCGCTTAAAGAGATAAGGCAGCGCGCGCTTGGGAATGCCGATCCCTTCATCCTGGACCTCTATGACCACCGCTCCGTTCTCCTGGCGAGCATAGAACCTGATTGTGCCCGATTGCGAAAACTTGATCGCATTGCCTACCAGGTTACCAACTATCTCTTCAATTCGCTCTTCATCTCCGATGAAGGGGGGCAGGTTCGCTTCTATGTGTTGGCGAAAGAACAGCCCTTTTTGTACGGCCAGGTCCGCCAGAGGAGGTAGCACATCATCCAGCAGCGGGTTGAGTAACACAGGCTGCGGGCTGCGATGTAACTCCCGCGCCTCTTGTTTGGCCAACTGCATCATTCGCTGCACCATGTGCTGCAGGCGATCGCTTTCCCGTTCGATAACAGTTAAAAAACGGGCTGCCTTTTCTTCATCCTGCGCCTTCCCTTCCAGCAGCAGCCTGGCGTACATCAAAATGGTTGCCAGGGGCGTTCGCAGTTCATGAGCGATTGCCTGAAAAAGGTCATCCCGCATACGTTCAACTTCGCGGATCTGGCTCAAATCACTGAAAGTAAATATAGCTTCTGTCACCTGGATGTCATTGTTAAAAATGGGTGCTCCGCTTATCAAGACCGGGATAGTTTCGCCCGTGGCTCGCTGCAGTTCAACCGCCATTTGTATCTGTACATCCTGCTGTTGCACGATTGTCTCCAACATGGCGGCCAGTGTTCCACCTCTTAATGTGACTGCCTTATCAGCGTTCTTGTTGATGAGCATGTCCTCTTCAGCCATAACAAGGGCCAGAAACGCGTCATTCACGCGCGTGATGTAGCCATCACTTGAAACAGCGACGACACCGTCAGACATGCTGGTGAAGATAGTCTCCACACGCCGCTTTTCAGACAAAACATCGCCATGGAGGATGGAGTTCTCGATTGCCGCGGCGAGCGGGCCACCAATGGCCTGTAGGAGGCTTAGATCACGCTCCGTAAACTTACCATACCTGCGGTTAATCGCCTGCAGCACGCCGATCGTGCGCTCCTCAACTTTGAGCGGCACGCAAATCATTGACCGGGTTCTAAAACCGGATCTGCTGTCGGGGGACGGATCGAAACGCTTATCCGCATAGGCGTCATTGATAATCACCGCTTCACCATGCTCTGAAACCCACCCGGCGACTCCCTGCCCTGGCTGCAGACGAATATGCGGCAGATTCTCTGAGGGTGCGCCCATTAAGGATTCGATAAACATAACTTCGCCGCTCTTGGGATCAGTCAGGCCTACGGAGATGGACTCGACGTGCAGGATACGGCGGATATTCCCGGTCAGTTCCTGATAGACGCGTTCCATGCTCAACGTAGAGGTAAGGACATGGCTGATTTCTGAAATGACGCCAAACTCAACTTCCTGATGGTCGACCTGCCGCCGGAGTCCGGCCCTGTCCAAGTAGACTGTCAGACCCCGTGCGAGGTGCGCCAATTCAGCCCTGTTGATCATACAGTCCTGCGGCGGGTCGATAAGACAGATGACGCCCGAGCCGGCTGATGGTTGGTCGCCGTTTGCAGGATAGGGGAGCGGGGCCGCCAATATATTGTCCTGGGCAATCAACCACAGCTCACTGTTAATCACTTCGGTGACCGGACGGCCTAGTTTTTCTAGTCGAACGGCGTCATTGCTGCGCGTGAGCGGCGCGAAATAGGCGGACTCGGACGGCCAACGTGCCTGGGAAACCTCGCCATCCGGCTGGCAAATCCATACGTCATAAAATTCGCCTTGTGCTCCGCTCAGGCCAATCACGGTAGTTATTCCCGTGAATGACGCCACTTCAGCGGCGATTATGGCGCAAACAAAATGCGCATCATAAACGCCTGCCAGTTCCTCGATCAACCTTAACCACAGGGTAAGCAGCGACGAATTGGTGGATGTGTCATTTACAGCGGGCATGGTTCAAGATTTATAGCTGTGAGAAGCGTGACGGGCAAGCATTAGATGAGTTGCTAATGGTTGCTGTAGGGCTATGTCTCTAGTATATTGGACAGGTTGAACTGTAAACAATTTTGGCAGAAGAACTGCTTAATAGTTAAGGAGTCACCATGAGTTATATAGAATCTGTATACGGCCGTGAGGTACTTGATTCTCGCGGCAATCCCACCGTCGAAGTCGAGGTTGTTTTAGGAGATAACGCATTCGGCCGTGCGATCGTTCCTTCAGGCGCCTCTACCGGTGTTCATGAAGCGTGGGAAAAACGTGATGGCGATAAAGAACGCTATGGCGGAAAAGGGGTCCTGGAGGCTGTTGATGCAGTCAATACGGAGATAGCGGAAGCTGTTGAAGGCTGGGACGCTACGGACCAGATCGGAATTGACCAGTTAATGATTAATCTTGATGGTACGGAAAACAAAAGCCGTCTCGGCGCCAACGCCATTTTAGGTGTATCTCTGGCCGTGGCACATGCCGCCGCCAACAGCGTCGGGCTGCCGCTTTATCGCTACCTCGGTGGTGCGGGTGCGCGCACGCTGCCTGTGCCCATGATGAACATCATGAACGGAGGCAAGCATGCCCCTGGCGGTGCGGATATGCAGGAGTTTATGGTCATGCCTGTGAGCGCGCCTACCTTTCATGAAGGTCTGCGCTACTGCGTGGAAATCTATCAGTCGTTGAAGAAAGTTCTCGTCGCAAAAGGCCATCGTACCCTGGTCGGAGATGAGGGCGGTTTTGCACCTCAGGTAACCGCCAACAGCGAAGCGTTCGACCTGATTCTGGAGGCGGTTGAGAAAGCGGGTTATCTTCCCGGGGAAGACATCATGCTGGCGATGGATCCTGCGGCATCCGAGTTCTTTGTTGATGGAAAATACCACCTGGCTTCAGAAGATCGTTACTTAACTGGCGAAGAGATGGTTGATCTCTACGCCGGTTGGGTAGATAAGTACCCCATTATTTCCCTCGAGGACGGCCTGCATGAAGATGATTGGGACAGTTGGGTCAAGCTTGTAGAGCGTCTGGGCGATCGCATCCAATTGGTAGGCGATGACCTTCTGGTGACCAACGTATCGCGTATTGAAAAGGCGATAGACATGAAGGCTGCTAACAGCTTGCTCTGCAAGGTAAACCAGATTGGTACGCTTACCGAGTCAATCGAGGCGGTCAATCTTGTTCAGCGCCATGGCTGGACGGCCGTTGTTTCACATCGCAGCGGCGAAACTGAAGACACCACAATCGCTGACCTGGTCGTCGCCCTGAATGCGGGCCAGATCAAGACAGGGGCCCCGGCGCGCAGTGACCGCGTTGCCAAGTACAACCAGCTTATGCGTATTGAGGATTCCCTTGGCGATTCCGCCATTTACCCCGGAATGGCCGCTTTTACAAACCTGAGTTAATAATTGGCCAGTTTGCCGCTGGCTACTGCGTAAATTGGGACGCAATAAAAGACAACGTGGGCCATGTCCGGTCCGCGTTGTCTTTTTGCTAGACAGGAATTTGATAAACTAACGTCTATCTAACAAAGAACGTGCATCATGATAGTTCAGGTTAACTACAGTAGGAGATGAATATGCTTACATTTGATGAAGAGCAAATGGAACAGGATGAAGAAAAAGAAAAGCCAATCGATCCCGGCATTGCCAAGAAGCTTTTAGAATCGCGCACGATTCTGCTGTTTGGCGAGATCAACATGGATGTCGCGCGCGAAATCACCCAACAACTTCTCGTACTCGATGCCGACTCAAATGAGCCGATCAAACTCTATATCAACTCGCCCGGTGGGCATGTTGAATCTGGCGATACGATTTACGACATGATTCGCTTCGTCAGGTCCCCTGTAAAAGTTATCGGAACCGGCTGGGTAGCCAGCGCCGGTGCGTTAATATATGCCGCCGCCGAGAAAGAAAATCGTTATAGTCTCCCTAATACCCGATTTCTGCTGCACCAGCCGATGGGCGGCACGCGCGGCCAGGCCGCAGACATCGCTATTGAAGCACAAGAAATTCTGAAGATGCGCAAGCGGCTTAACCAGATCTTCGCTGATCAGACAGGGCAGCCGTTGGAAAAGGTAGAAGATGACACCGACCGCAATTTCTGGATGTCGGCTAAAGAGGCACAAGACTACGGTCTTGTTGGAAACATCGTCAACTCTTCTTCTGAAATCTAAGAATGTGTCAACCTAAAAAAATAGCTAGTTGAGCAGGCGCCTGCAACGACTAAGTTCTTGCAGGCGCTTTTTGTTTAAAAGCTCTAAAGACCTTTGGAGTTTTCCGGCGGAGACGAGTTACATGCCGCTGAATCCGCGCGCCTGCCAGGCAGCATAAAGCACGACAGAGCCCGCCGCAGCGGCGTTAAGTGATTCCGTCTGGCCGCGCATAGGCAGCCGTATTAGAAAATCGCAGTGCTTCTTTGTAATCCGCCGCAGCCCGCTTCCTTCGTGACCGATAACAAGTGCCAGGGGCCTATCGAGATCGACCTTGCCGAACTGCATGGCGCTCTCATCGATATCGAGACCGGCAATCCAAATGCCTTGTTCCTTTAAGCGGTCGATGGCGCGGGCTAGATTTGTGACCTGCGCGATCAGCAGGTATTCGGCGGCGCCGGCCGAATACTGCACAACGGCCGGCGTGATGTCCGGCGCGCGCCTATCCTGCAAAATAGCCCCGTGAACGCCACAGATTTCGGCCGTTCGCAGCAGGCTGCCGATATTTTGTGGGCCATGCAACAGATCGAAGAGGAGCAGAAAAGGCTTCTCCCCGCGCTGCGCGGACAGACCCAATATGTCATTTAATGTAGAATAGGTATACGGACCGGCTTCGAGCAGAAGACCCTGGTGACGGCCGTCCTGGGCGCGATTGCTTATTTCCTGCTTGCTGGCTTCCCTGATCGGAACGTTTCTTTTTGATGCCGCGTGCAAAATGGGCGCAATCGTTTTGCGGTTAAGGTCCTTCTGGATCCAGAGTTTATGAAGTTCCCGTCTGCCGGCATTTAACGCGGCTTCAACGGGGTTGCGTCGAGTGAGAATTTCTGTCACGGCTTATCCTGTCTGAAATCCTGGTCAGGCTGCTTAATGGCAATGATAGGCTAATCAAGAATAAGCTACAACCACAAAAAAGTGCTTGGTTATTTGTTTGTCACCGAGTATGATTTTATTGTTGCCATGCGGTGCCCATGTCAGGGAAAGGGAACCGCTTGAGTACAATTCTTATCTGACTGTTCATGGCTAATTGGAGACTGGGATGGCTGGTAGAGATTCTGAATATGTTCGCGCTGCTTCTGTCACCGACGTAGATAAAAAGAGCTGCCTGACTGTGCAGTTGGCGGGCCATACCATCGCGCTCTTTGCTCACAATGGAAATTATTATGCGATTGATAATCGCTGCCCTCATATGGGTTTCCCACTCGTTCGCGGCAGCGTCGAAGATGGCATTCTGACATGTCATTGGCACCACGCACGATTTGATCTCGAAAGCGGGGGGACCTTTGACCAGTGGGCGGATGACGTACGCTGTTTTCCGGTCGAGATAAGAGAGGGGGCGATCTGGGTTGATATAGGCCAGCACGAGAACCCATACCGCCGCCAGCGCCGGCGGCTGCTCGTTGGCTTAGAAAGAGATATTCCCCTGGTAACGGGAAAGGCAGTGTTGAAACTTTTCGAGGAAGACGAAGAACAGCGCGAGGTGTTTTGCGATGGGCTGGAGTTTGGCACCGGTTTTCGCCGTGCTGGTTGGGGCCAGGGCCTGACGATTCTGGCCTGCATGATGAATATCACGCCGTTCCTGGATGAAAAAGAGAGGCCACGCGCTTTGTATCATGGGCTTTCTGCCGTTTCTCAAGATACGGCCGGATCGGCGCCGCGTTTTGGTGTCTGGCCGTTACCGGATGAAGGCACGCCAATCAAGACACTCAGAAGATGGTTCCGCAAATTTGTTGAGGTGCGCGACGATGAAGGCGCGGAACGCTGCCTCATTTCGGCCATTGCTGCCGGAGCAGACGATATGCAGATGGCCGATATGCTCTTCGCAGCGGCGACTGATCACCGCTATATCCAAACAGGACACGTACTCGATTTCACCAACAAGGCCCTCGAAGCGCTGGACAGAGCGGGATGGGACTATGCAGGGACAGTTCTGACCAGTCTTGCGCGCATGTATGCCACGGCCGAACGAATGGAAGAATCAAATGCCTGGCGCAACCCGATTGATCTCGTCCGCCTGCTCGAAGAGGCTTTCGAGGAGCTGCCTGCCGCGCTGGAGTCTGGAACTAGCCGACGCAAAGAGCATGGGCCACACTGGTCAGGTAGGCGTACATTGGTGGAGACAATTCTGGGCGACTCACCTGAAACGATTATCAGGGCAATGCTCGATGCGCTTGTGGACGGCGCCAGCGAAATAGAGCTGGCTTCGGCCGTATCCTATGCAGCGGCGCTGCGTATCGCCAGGTTCCATACCAGCAATGAATTTTCCGACTGGGATACGGCGCTGCACACCTTCACCTTTGCCAATGCCGTTGAACAGGGAATGCGCCGCGCCCCGGCGGCCGAGCTGCTGCGCGGCGTATTTGACGGAGCCATGAGTGTTTATCTTGACCGCTTTCTAAATATTCCGGCGGCCAGCTTACCCGGTTCAGATCAGGCCTCGGCGGACCCGGAGGTGATTCTTGCTGGCCTGCCGGGACTGCTCGATCGCCAACAGCAAGTCGATGAGGCCGGGAGAGTGGTGGCCGCCTATCTTTACGGCGGCGGTGAATTACGGCCGCTTTTATCAATGCTCGGATCGCTGCTGCTGCGCGAAGATCGTGACTTCCATACCATTCAGGCGGTCGAAGGAATGTTCCGCCAGGTGCAGCTTCTTTCTGATGAAGACGAAATTGTGCATATGATGGTCGCCGCTTCTCGCTACCTCGCCGCGCACGCGCCTACAGTCCGCGCGCAGGGACAGACCTTTCAAATCGCGCAGCGCCTGCATAGGGACGAAGAACTTTTCTCCTGAAAGATCCTATCGATGGAATACCTGGAGGCAGGCGCTGACGCGCTCGGTCTTTCGCTGAGTTCGTGGCAAATGGATCAGTTTGCTCGCTACCAGTCGCTGCTGCTGCTGTGGAACGAGCGATTCAACCTGACTGCAGCGCATACCGCACAGGAAATTCAAACCCGTCACTTTGTAGATTCTCTAACTTGTGCCTCAGTTACGGGTGACTTGAATGGCAGGTCCCTGATTGATGTGGGCAGCGGCGCTGGTTTCCCTGGCTTGCCGCTTAAAATTCTTTTCCCTGAGTTGTCGCTTGCATTATTGGAGAGCGTCGGTAAGAAGGGAGAATTCCTAAAAGAAGTCGTTTCAGATCTGCAACTGCAGAACGTTGCCATCATTGCTGAACGCGCTGAGGTGCTCGGACACAACGAGGCGTACCGCGAGCACTATGACTGGGCTGTAGCGCGTGCCGTTGCCAGGCTGCCTACACTGCTAGAATATCTTCTCCCCTTTTGCCGCATCGGCGGCCAAGCGCTGGCGCAAAAGGGTGAGCGAGCCGGGGAAGAAATCGAAGAGGCGCAGAACGCAATTTTGGTTTTGGGCGGGAAACTGGTCGAGTCACGTACAATTGAGTCGCCCGGTGGGTCAAAGAGTAATCTTGTGGTAGTGCAGAAGATCAACCCTACCCCGGCGAAGTATCCGCGCCGCGTTGGTATTCCCAGAAAACGGCCGCTCTAGGTCTGATTCCCTGAAACATCGACCGGCGGTTCACTGTTGACTTTACGAACAGTTCCCTGCTTGACTTCCAGCTGAAGGGCCGAGTCAAGAAATTCCTGCGAGAACATACCCGGATCCGTAGCCGTCAAAATAGACTGTTCCGCCTTCTGAACGTAGCGCAGCAGTTGGCGCCGGCGGACATCATCCAGCTCCGCCAGCACTTCGTCGAGCAGCAGGATCGGCGACTCGCCGGTTAAAGCTGTCATCCAGTCGATTTGTGTCATTTTCAAGGCCAGAATCGCACTGCGCTGCTGGCCGCGCGATCCATAGTCACTCAAATTACGAGCATTTACCAGGAAGCGCCAATCATCCCGGTGGGGCCCGATTGAGGTTGACCCGCGCTGGATTTCATATGCATGGGCATTTTCCAGTGCTTCTGCGAAGCGACGGCCGATCGCCTCCAAATCATCCTGATGCTCCATCAACCAGGCTGAATCATCCACCATTTCCTGGTCGTTTGAACCGTTGGTTTTCAGGCGCAATCGTGGCAGATAATTGATATTGATTGTCTCGCGACCTGCTGTCAGCTCCTCGAAGTAAATACGCTGAAAATCGTCATCTATCGACAAGAAGAAGGCAGCTCTTGACGCGAATATTCGTTTGCCCAGGTCCACCAGGCTTTCTGTTAAAACCGCGAGAACATCCAGATTTCCCTGCCCTTCGGCAAACTGCCGCAGCAGCGCATTTCTTTGCTCCAATACCTTATTGTATTTTGATAAGGTGCGGCAGTATTGGCGATCGATCTGGCATAGCGTGATATCCAGGAAGCGGCGCCGTTCGCTGGGTGGTCCCGTTACGAGGCCCACATCTTCCGGCAAGAACAGCACGATCTGTATCTGACCGATCAGGTCCATCAGCCGCACTTTGCGCCGGTTTAGCAGCACCTCGCGCCGGAAAGTCACCTGGTCGTTCGCGCGGCGTTCCAGTACCAGGCGCATTTCCGCCTGTATGGCCGGGCCCGACGTCTCGATATTGGCAACTATGCGGCTGGCTAAAAGCGGATCGGTTGATTGGGCTGTGGTCCAGTTGATGAGCTGGCTGTCCTGTGAGGCATGCGGCGAACGGGTTGTGGCCAGATAATAAAGCGCCTCCAGCAAGTTGGTTTTGCCCTGTGCGTTATCGCCAATAAGCAGCGTCGCGCCGGGGGAGAATTGTAGTTCAAGACGGCCGTAATTGCGGAAGTTATTTAATGATAGATGGGAGACGCGCATAACGGGCCAGGTACACTCTCTGTAAACTCGGGTTCAGCCAGCAAAGTCCAGCCATTTTAGCATAGGTGGCAGGTCGCTCATAATACAGCAAAACGGCCGATCAGCTCTCCGCGTTCCAACTGAATTAACCGCTCCGTCCAAAAAAGGCGCTGGAATCCTGCTGCATGATGTGTCACCTCAATTAACCAGGGGTGCAAATCGACAGCATAAGCATTATAATTACTGATTTGTGTAAGATGACCATGACTCAACCTGACATCATCTTCATTGTACTTGATACGCAGCGCGCCGATCGTCTGGGTTCTTACGGTTACAATAAGCCGATCTCACCCAATTTAGATCGTTTTGCTTCTGAAGCAATCCTCTTTGAACAGGCTGTGGCTCCCGCACAATGGACCGTTCCCAGCCATGCCTCAATGTTTAGCGGTCTCTATCCTTCCGCGCACCAGGTTTTACAATCATCTCAGCGAATGAACCCTGACCATCCCCATATTGCCGATCTCATGTCCTCCGCGGGATATGAAACCATCGGTTTCTGCAACAATCCATTGGTCGGTATCCTTGATAATGGGTTTAAACGCGGCTTTCAGCACTTCTATAATTACGGAGGGGCGGTTCCCAGCCTTCCAAGCTCTTCTTCTCGCCTGCCACGACCACTGAATCACCTGGCTGAACTTTATACGCAGGGCTTGCGAAAAATTTCTTATCCCATTCAGAACTTTGTCGGTCGCTCTGACCTTGCATTTCAGGTCTCATTAACCTCCTGGTTGACACCGCTCTGGTCAAAGATGGCCAACTTCAAGGGACAAAATGAGCGCTCTGTCAGGGATGTCGTGCACTATCTGCAAAACAGGGAAAACGAGAGCCCAAAGAAACCGCTCTTCCTCTTCCTCAACTTGATGGAGACCCATTTGCCGTTCTGGCCTCCAGGTCACTTCATTGATGAAGTTATGCCTTACTTCCGCGACAGCAAAGAGGCACGGAACATCATGCGCACCTGGAATAAAGAAGCATATCGCTGGGCCGCTCCGCTGGCAGAAAAGCACAGCGAGTTGGAACATAATGTGCTGAACGATATGTATGATACCGAAGTGGCTTACCAGGATGACTACCTTGGAAATCTACTCGCAGCGATTCGCGGCAGGGCGCGGCAAAAGGATACGTTGACGATTATTGTCGCCGATCATGGCGATGGCATCGGCGATCATGGCTACATGGGTCACGCCTTTGTTGCTTATGAGGAGCTGGTCCACGTGCCTCTGATCTTAGACTGGCCGGCCACCTGGTCCGCCGGATATCGTATCTCATCGCCGGTCAGTACACGCCGCGTGTTTCATACAATGCTCGATGCCGTTGGTGAATGGCCGCAGGAGATCGACTGCAACATCCTCAGCGAAGCGGAACGTCTTTCGCTGCGCAGCACCATAAATGGGCGCGATCCCGAAAACCGGACTGCATTGAGCGAGGTGTACCCGCCGCTAAATTTTGTTCGGGCAATTGAGAACCGCCAACCGGAGCTGTTGAACGAATTCCGTTGTCTCGACGAGCGATTAGCCATTGTGAAAGAAGATGCCCACAGCACCTACAAGCTTATTCAGCTTGCCCGCAGGCCCTACGAACTGTTTGACCTGGCGGCGGATAAAATGGAACTGAACAATCTGATTGAGCAGAACGAGGAACTTGGCGGTTCGCTCAACAAACTGTTGAATCTAAGAGAAGACGAGGTCCGTAGGCAGCAGCCGAAATTAGCCCTGGGTGAAATCGATCTGGAAGGCGATGGGCAGTTAATGCAGCGCTTGAAAGGTCTGGGATACCTGGACTGATGGCCGGCAATCGATAGTACTGAGAAGCTGTCCTGTACCGATCTTGGTTATTGCAAATGGAACAGCTGCCGTTCAGCTTCCGCGTTAATGATTAAATGGAAGCAAATAGGCACAAGGATTAAAAGAGGGACTTTTGTTGGAATGACATTATGCTAAATTCAATTAACATCGATCCCGTTGCCTTTACAATTCCCATAGGTGGCGGGTTTCCTATTTACTGGTATGGCATCATTGTTACTTTTGGCATTGCGGTTGGCGCCTTCTGGGCCGGTCGAGAAATACAGCGGCGCGGTTACAGCGTCGACGAGCTATATAATGCCTTAATAGTCGTAATTGTCTCCGGTTATTTTTTCGCCAGATTGACCTATGTCCTGCTGGATGTAATTGGCGGAGGGGGTGACAGATACACCAGCTTCGTCGATGTGATCAACGTTCGCCAGGGGGGTGTCAATATCCTCGGCGGCTTTGTTGGTGCGGCCTTTTTTGGCTGGCTCTATGTTCGCTGGCGCAGACTGCCGTTCTGGGACTATGCTGATGTGGCCGGTCCTGGTTTGCTCATAGCTCAAGCAATCGGCCGTTGGGGAAACTTTGTAAATCAGGAACTTTACGGCCCACCAACCGATCTGCCGTGGGGCATTACGATTGATCCCATCAGCCGTTTGCCACAATACAGCGATCTGACTGTCTACCCGCCTGAAACAACATTCCATCCCACTTTTTTGTACGAGTCAATCTGGCTGTTCGCCGGTTTCCTTGTGTTGGTCTACCTGAACAATAAATACCGGGCGATTTGGCGGTCAGGGGCTCTGTTTGGATTGTTTTTAATCTGGTGGGGCATGGGACGAACCGTGATCGAGTTTTTCCGGCCGGATCAGGTGACCATCGGCAATACCCCGATCACTTATTCAATGGTCATCGCATTCTCGCTGGCTGTGGTTGGTCTATATATCTTTCTTCTTCGCACCGGCCGGTATTCAATGGGCGGTGATTCCAGGCGGCGCAAGCGCCGAGTTTATAAACCGAAACCGCGCCGTGACTCTTAATCGTAAAATACCTTTTTAGGGGAGGCAGGTAATGCAGAATTTTGAATTGTCGGGGGATATCGCTCTCACCTTCGACGACGTATTGCTCGCGCCGGGATACTCTGAAGTCCTTCCGGCTGAGGTGAGCCTAAAGACGCGTCTTGCGAGAGACATTTATTTAAATATCCCTGTTCTCTCCGCGGCAATGGATACGGTCACCGAGGCGCCTATGGCCATCGCCATCGCCAGGCAGGGAGGGATCGGCATCATTCACCGCAACCTTTCTATTCAACAACAGGTTGAAGAAGTCGACAAAGTAAAGCGTTCGCAGGCGGGCATGATTGTCAATCCCATAACCCTGCAGCCTTCAGCGACACTTGCAGATGCCGAACGGTTGATGGGCCATTATCATATTTCCGGCGTGCCCATCACAGATGAAAACAATAGACTGGTAGGTATCTTGACCAACCGCGATACTCGATTTGTAAATCCCGGGAACCAGTCTGTTTCTGATTTCATGACGAGTAACGGGTTGGTCACAGCGCCTGTGGGCACCAGCCTGGAAGAAGCGAAGCAAATTCTTCATAAGCACCGCATTGAAAAACTGCCCCTCGTTGACGAATTGAACGTTCTTAAGGGCCTGATCACTGTCAAAGATATTTTGAAACAGTTCGACTTCCCAAACCAGGCCACGGACGAAAACGGCCGTCTGCGCTGCGGCGCTGCGGTCGGGGTTGGTGATCCCGCATTGACCCGGCTTGAAAAATTGGTCAATGCAGGCATTGACGTCGTCGTTATTGACACGGCACACGGGCATACGAAAATAGTCATCGAAACAATCCGCGAAATAAAGAACCGTTTTCCCAACCTGCCTCTCGTTGCAGGAAACGTGGCGACGGCCGATGGCGCTGAAGCACTGATCAAGAGTGGAGCGGACGGCATTAAGATTGGTATTGGCGCAGGCTCAATATGCACAACACGCATTGTGTCCGGTTCAGGAATGCCCCAAATCACGGCCCTCAGTGAGTGCACTGCTGTCTGCCAAAAATACGATATTCCCAGTATTGCCGATGGCGGTATCAAGTACAGCGGCGATATAGTAAAAGCGCTGGCCGTGGGGGCTGATTCCGTCATGCTTGGATCCATGTTGGCTGGACTTGAAGAAAGTCCCGGTGATGTCATCATGTACGAGGGACGTCGCTACAAGATTTATCGCGGCATGGGCAGCATGGGCGCCATGCAAGGCCATGGAGCTGATCGTTATGCCAGTGGAGCAGTGCCGACCGAGCGCGACAAACTCGTTCCCGAAGGCGTTGAAGGTCAAATTCCGTACAAGGGTAAACTCGAGGCCGTTGTATACCAGATGATGGGCGGTCTTCGCGCGGGAATGGGCTACGTGGGAGCGGCTGACCTGATCGAGCTCAAGGAAAAAGCGCGGTTTGTAACGATAACAAACGCGGGTCTGCTGGAGAGCCACCCACATACGATTATGGTCACAAAAGAATCCCCTAATTATCAGGTGCCGCGCTAGATTGCGCGCTGCGAGGAATCCTTCACAGTAGATATAGCATTTTATTATGGCCGGTGCAGGCGAGACACAAAGTGTCAAAAACGTGGTAGAATAGGGAACGGCCTGTTTCTACCGAAATTTGGCCGGAAACGATTCTTATATACCACGGAATGGTATTTTGACAGCGCCTCCATGATCTGGTGTAAACCATTGGGGGCGCTGAGTGGAACAAATAGGAGTTAGGTGAATGGCAAAACGTAAGGTGGTCTTGACCGATGAACAGAAGCGGCGCAACGCGGAAATTCTTGCCCGTCTGGAGATTGAGCGCCAGCGGCTGGTTGAAGAAACGCGTGCTCTTCAGCAGCAAGAGCGCAGCCGTCCCGGTCGCAAGCGCCGCAAAAAGCAGAAAATGGTTGAGGAAGCGGCAAATTGACGAGACCTTTGCAATATAAGTCATCTTGACGCTGAAAGCGCCGGCCACAGTTGAATGCGATTACTTCAATTGTGTCCGGCGCTTTTGGTTTTAATGGGGATGTTTCATGTCTAATTACGATACATATATCTCTCCATTTACTTGGCGCTATGCCAGCAAGGAGATGCGCCAGATCTGGTCTGAAGCGCATAGACGGCGCTTGATGAGACGTGTGTGGATCAGCCTGGCGGCCGCACAACACCAGGCGGGTCTGGTTAGTGCCGAGCAGTTGGCCGACCTGGAAAGCCAACAGGACAACATTGACATTGAACGAGCGATGGAGATCGAAAAAGATCTGCGCCACGACGTCATGGCTGAAATTCATACATTTTCTGAACAGGCCCCGCTCGGTGGCCCAATCTTGCACTGGGGAGCGACCAGCGCGGATATTATCGACAATGCTGATGTACTGCGTTTGAAAGAAGCATTAAAACTCCTCTTGTTGCGTCTGGAGCAGCTTCTCCTGGCTTTTGCAAAACAAATCGAAGACACGGTCGATCTTGCCGTAATGGCCTACACGCATATTCAGCCCGCCGAACCGACGACATTAGGCTACCGTTTTGCGGTCTATGCCCAGGACCTGCTGGAAAACTATTTTAGCTTACAAAACTTTCTTTATTCCCTGCGTGGCAAAGGCATGAAGGGAGCTGTCGGAACTCAAGCCAGCTTTGAGGATATCCTGGCCGGAACGGGAATGGGTGCCGCGCAGATGGAAACGCTCGTCATGGATGCGCTGGAACTGCCTTTTTATCCAATAGCTACCCAAACATACACGCGGCAGCAGGACTTGGCGCTAATACAGCTTCTGGCGGCTCTGGCGGCCTCTCTGCATAAGTTCGCGCTTGATTTTCGCATCTTACAGTCGCCCCCTTTTGGCGAGTGGGCGGAACCGTTTGGGGAGAAACAGGTTGGTTCATCGGCAATGCCTTTTAAGCGCAATCCAATAAATGCAGAGAACATTTGCTCGCTAGCGCGCTTTGTAAGTGCGATGCCTGGGGTGATGTGGGATAACGCCAGCCAGGCGATCCTGGAGCGCAGCCTTGACGACTCTGCCAACCGCAGAATCGTGCTGGCCGAAAGTTTTTTGGCCAGTGACGAAATGCTGCGACGGACAGTGCGTATCATGAGCGATATCAGGATTGAAAAAGAGGCGATCGAACGTAACATGGCGCACTACGGTCCCTTTGCGGCCATGGAGCGAATCTTGATGGCGGCGGTGGCGGCCGGCGCCAACCGTCAGGAGGTTCACGAGTGGCTACGGCAAGACAGCCTGCAGGCATGGCATCATATCCGGGATGGCGTCGAAAACCCTTTGCAGCGCCTTGTCCTGGAGGACGTGCGCATCGGCCGTTATCTGACTGAAACGCAAATCGCCGATCTCGTGAATGTTTCAGCACATACTGGAACGGCTTCCAGGCGAGCGTCTGAGCTTGCAGAACGGATTAGAGAGGTCCTGGCGTCTGAATAACGGACACTAATTTCCAGGCGTCGCAGTCAGGAACCATTCAACGCAAACCGTTGCACCTAGTGCAGCATGGCATCGGCGCGTCAAAAATGCCCTTGACGCATTTATTGGTCGAGGGGCAGGGGAGTCGCAGTAACCAGCGGTGGCAGCGCGGGCTCGGTCGGCCGCGGGGTCGGCTGTTGTCTCGTTGGCGTGGCCGTCGGCGTGACGGTCGGCGATGGCTCAGGCTGCAGTGTTGGGACAAACGTTGGCATAGGCGTGGGGGTCGGTAGGTCGGGGTCAAGATTGATCGTCAGCGCTCGGCGCTCACCGGCGGTGATTTCCGCTCCGCGGTTATTTTCCAGTTTGACCTGCCATTCAAATTGACCCAGCAGTTCCCGGTCCGTTGCCGGGATGAAAGTCAGTCCATAAAGCGTGCCGTTTACGGGTTGATTGACTGTCCCAACAGGCACCGGGCCGGCAGGACCGTTCAGATAAACGGTAAACTGCTCCGTCGTACCCAGGGGAAGGGGCCAGTTCCAGGAGAAGGCGATCTCTTCTGAATTGAGAAGTTCCAGGCCGCTTTGCGGCGTCTGGACCCTGAGCTCGGGAGCATCGGCCGCTGCAGAGGCATTTCCAAATTCTGTAGACCAATACCAAACGCTCGGTGCGGTGTAATCGACTGTATAACCGAGGCCCACTTCGGAAGCCCAGCGATTGAGGATGATCGGCCGGTGGCCGGGGCTGTTGACCCAGAACTCGACCGCTTGACGCGGATCGGCGAAACCCCAGGCTGTCGCTTCGCCGGCGTAGCCGCTGTCATAGCCAAACTCCAGGAATCGATCGGCCGGTCTGGAGCCATCTGATCCGGTGTGCTGGTTGTGATGCGTCTCGGCCATGTCGTCGGTATGTTTCTGGGCTGCTGAACTCAATTCACTGGAAATGGTGAGCTCCGGCAGTTCAAACTGGCGCCTGGCTTCATTCACATAGGCCAACAAACGATCGATCGGTGATGTAAGCGGCGAAAATTCAATCGGGTCCATGACGAATGGCGCGTCGACGACGACATCCAGTTCCGATGTATTTGCCAGCTCAGGCAGCGTATCAACGGAACTGCCCTGCGCCAGGCCGCCGAAATTGCTGACCATCGGCATATAGACATGCTGGATACCCTGTTCGACGTGGACCCAACGGCCGACCAGCGTTTCGCCAAAATCGTTGCTGGCGGTCAAGGTTACATAGTAATCGCCCTGCTGCCGGTAAGCATGGCTGATTTTCGCGCTGTTGTAGCGGCGGCCGTCACCCATTTCCCAGGTGTATTCGGTGCCCCCCGTGCTGTCCAGGGCAACAGCCTCACCGGCCAGATGCGCACCTGCCGGAGCGGTGTCAGCCACCAGTATTTCTGCCTGCGGCGGTGTGCCGACCGTGATTATCTTCGTTGTTTCGGAGACGCCGAAGGAGTTCTCGGCAACAAGCTTGACGTTGTAGGTTCCTGGTCTGGTAAAGGCGTGTTGTGGCTGTGCTTCGGCCGATGATGTCCCATCGCCAAAGTCCCATCTATACTGCACTGGCTGCTGTCCGCCACCGGTGTTGTCAAAGCTGATCTGCTGTCCGATCCCCGGCGTCTGATCTTCTGCTTCGAACTGTGCGCTTACATGAGGAACAACGGTAATGGCCGAGCTGTAATTCGCTTCGCCAACGGGGTTCTTAACGGTTACGCTGACGTCATAAATACCGGCTGAGGGGAAAATGACGGCCGGTTCGTTAACGGCCACGCGACGGCCGTCGCCTAATTCCCACACTTCGCTGAAAGGTCCGGGACCCTGCATCAATGTCTTTAGCTGCAATTCCTGTCCGACCGAGACCTGGGTAAGCGTATCAAGCCTTTCGATGCGCGGTGGGATACCTATCCACAGGGTAGTCGAAGCATCTTCTTTCCCGTCGGCTGTCTCAAGGCTGATCGTTACCGTTTGTTCAGGGTGCGTCAAATCTGCTGAACTCACCTTCAAGGGCAGCCGGATCTCGCGAACACCGCTGCCTGGTGGGACGACCGGCAGCCACTGCACACTGTTGCTGGAAATATTGGAAGTGACCCCGGTAGGCATTTGGTTGGACTCGACCCGTAAGGTGGCCGGCAGGTTAACGTTCACCTGCGGTGATATAAAAGATGTCGTGTAATTCGTAAGGCGTACGAGTAGTTCTAAAGTGTCACGCGGCGAACCGACCGGGGGACTCACGGAGAGAGCCAGTTCAACTGGTCCGGCGATTGCCGCCGTTCCCGTGTAAGAGGCGGCCCAAATCGACGTCGTGTTATCACGGCGCACGAGAGATAAACCCACAATGGCCACTATGACCATCAGAGCCAGTTGAAGGCGCAAATGTGGCTTCATTTCCATGGCAGTTTATCAGATTTGATTGGTCGATACAACCAGATTCTATGCTTATGTTGATTTCCCATAGCGGTGGGTCTGCTGCATTTTCCGGGGTATATCTCCATAAGGATCGCCACGGTCATTAGCATAGGAACTAACGCGACACAATGTTAAGTAATTGTACTATACCGCGGCCGAGATGGAAGACGCCGAAAATGAAGAGCGCCACCGCAGATAACCCGCTCAGCGCGGAATTCACGCGCTCGTCGAGCCTGCCGGCTGCGGCAAACAGCGCAACGAAGCCCATAAATCCGCCGATCAGAGCAACGTAGAATCCTGCAAGAAAGCCTATGCCGTAGCGAGTTGCCTCTCTCCAGCCTGAGATCAGAATTGGCCCTGCGATCGTTGCCCAGAAAATATAAGGATTTGGGCTCAGCAAATTGATAAATGCTGCTTTCAGAATATTTTGGCCGGGCGCGCCGCTGGTCTTGGCCTCGATTGCACTGGCCGTACGAAAGTTCTTAAAAGCACTCCATGCCAGGTAGAGCAAGAACAAACCCCCGGCGATTTGTAGAGAATACAGCAAAATGGGAGGCGCGGAGGTCAAGACCAGGAGCATCAGAATTAGTATTGGCCCGTCGCTGATTAATGGGGCGAAAGTTGCCGGAAGCGCTCGCCGCCAGCCGAGGCTGGATGTCAATGACAGAAGATACGCTTGCAGAGGCCCCGGCTGAACAGCCGCGGTCCCACCGAGAATCAAGCCCTGCAATATGTATGGCAGCAAATGCTTTACCCCCTCTCCTGAACAAATGGCAACTTTAACATAGCTTTCTTTTCGGGCCAGCATTTGTATATATAATGGGCGCACAATTGTAATTTGAAACCAAGAATTTCAATATGAGCAAAAGCAGCAGTTGGAGTACCACAACGCGATATCTCGTACTTATATTGATGCTGGGGCTGCTGCTCTGGTTCCTATTCGTTGCACGTGAATTAATCAGCCCGCTGATCATCTCTATGTTGATCGCCTTTATTCTGAATCCGCTGATTGACGAAATTAGCAAGAAGGGCCAGTTGGGTCGCAATTGGGTGGTGCTCTTCGTTTATTTACTCTTCGTGGCCTTGTTCGTCCTCATCGGCGTGCTGGTCGTCCCGGAACTTCCGCCATTAGCAGCGCGATTTGCGGAGCAGTTAGACAATATCATCCTGGTGGTTGAAGAAGTCGCCAGCAGGCCCGTCATCATTTTGGGCTCTCAAATACCGCTTGAGTCCCTCCTTGCCAATTGGCCGCAGCTGACGCAGATCATTACCCAGCCGGGCCTGGTGATCAACATGTTTGCCGCCACCTCCCAGAATCTGGCCTGGATATTGCTGGTTCTTGTGACAACCTATTACCTGCTGCTCGACGGCCAACGGCTTCGCGACTGGCTCTTTTCCCTGGTTCCCGACTCGCAGAAGTCTGACGTCGTCCGGCTGTATATTGAAGTACGAACCGTCTGGAACCAGTATCTGCAGGGCCAACTGCGTTTGATGTTCATTGTTGGATTAGCAACAGGAATTGCGGCGATGGCGATCGGGCTGCCTGGCGCGCTGGCCTTTGGCGTATTAGCCGGGCTTTTTGACATCATCCTTTCTGTCGGGCCGCTGATAGTGATGATTATTGGTGCGATCGTGGCCTATGTCGCCGGGTCGAATTATCTGGATATGCCCAATTTCTGGTTTGCCGTCCTTGTCGCGGTATTGTTTGGCGGGATAAATGTCCTAGAAAATGTCTGGCTACGACCACGGATCATGGGTAACAGCCTGCGCCTCCACCCGGCGATCGTTTTTGTGGCCATCGTCGGATCACTTGCTCTGGCCGGCATTCTGGTGGCGTTGATTATCGTGCCAGTGATTGGTTCGGCTCTGGTAATCGGCCGTTACCTATATTGCAAGATCCTGGATATCGATCCCTGGCCGGACGATAAGCGAGAACAGACCGGCCAGGCAGATCCAGCGGCTAAGAAGCAGATCAAAGCTTAGTCAGTATCTCCGGACCATCCTCGGTGACAACGATGGTATGTTCATACTGTACGCTGAGTTTGCCGTCGGCCGTTACAACGGTCCAGCCATCATTCAGCATGAACCATTCGTGCGTGCCGGCGTTGATCATTGGTTCAATCGTGAAGGTCATACCAGGGCGTAGAAGCGGCCCGCGCGTGGGCTGGCGGATATGGGATACGGAGAGCGGTTCATGCAGTGCACGGCCGATGCCGTGACCGCCCCATTCATGGACGACGGAAACGTGCTGCGAATCTGTGTAATCATTGATTGCCCGGCCAATGTCGTAGAGGTAGGCTCCGGGCTGGGCCGCTTCAATCCCGATTCGCAGCGCCTCTTTGCCTATTTCCATCAAACGTTGTGTGGATTCAGATACCTCTCCCACTGCGAAGGTATAGCAGGCATCACCGCAGTAACCGCGATAGCGCAAACCAATATCGACGCCGATAACGTCGCCTTCTTGTAAGACACGTGCATCCGGAAGCCCATGACATATTTCATGGTTAACTGAAGCGCAAATGACGCCCGGGAAAGGGGGGTGTTCGTCGGAGCTGCCTTTGTATCCTTTATACAGCGGTTGCGCCCCTTGCTCAGCGATGTGATCTTCTACAATTTTGTCGAGTACAGTGAGCGGCACGCCGGGCAGCACACTTTCCTCAAGCAGGGCGAAGCACTCGGCAACCAGACGCCCGGCCTCGCGCATTCGGGCGATTTCTTTGTTATTCTTGGGGCGAATTCTCATGTAAATCTCCATTCAAAAAGAAGCAGAAGTATAACACAAAGGGGGGCGCCGCGTCGCAATAGCCTTGCGAATCTAATCAGCAGATTCCCTGGCAAAGAGCAATATTGTGCTTGAAGAGAACGCTGGAAAATTAGCTTATCACCAGCCGGTACTGCGCAGATTCCTCCACGAAAGGCGTCAGCGGCATGACAACCAGCGTGCCGCCTTGCGGCCCTAGTGTTTCCGTGTACTGCACCTGGTTGAGTGCGTTAAGGGAAAGAGGAACAACTCTAGGCTGGTCTCCGTGCACGATCAGGCGTACAGCCCATTCCTGTGGCAGAAGCCAGCCTGTTCGCACGAATCCCTGTGCGTCCCAACTGCCGCTGCTGTTTTCAGCATTATCGAAAAAGCCCAGCTCGGTAATGGCGATGTCATCGATGGCAAAGCCCTGTCCGACGGTTTCAAAGTCGGTCAGAACGTGGAAGCGAAGCATAATTTCTTTTCCGGCGAACTGGTTCAAAGATACGGTTTCTCTGATCCAACCATTTATGGCGTCCCCGGAGTCGCTGCTCCGGCCGGATAACGCGGGGCCATAGTTCCCTGTCTGGCCGTGTTGAAGCTGCAAGACGGACCAGTTCAGGCCCTGATCGGCTGATACCGACACGTAGGCGAAGTCGTAATCCTTTTCCAGGTCATACCAGGCGCTGAAGCTGAGCGTGGCGCTGTTTAGCTGACTCAGATCAAACGTGGCCGTGAGCTGTGCGTCGGAATCGTTGGAAGGCAGTGCGTACCACATCTGCTCGCCGCTGGTGGGCGCGGATCCAATCAAGCTCGCAGTTGTGTCACCGGCAAACACAATCGAAACGTCACCGCTGACATCGAGATCGATGTAATGAACGGCGAACTGCTCAAGCTCGTCCTGGTAGCTAGACGGAAGTTCGCTCAATCGTGCCTGATAAGCAGGGGGAGCCAGATCGAGCCGGGAATAGGAGAACCTTTCCCCGGCGAACGGATCATCGAGGTAAGTTGCAACGGCCCAATCCCCCAGATACTCCTGCAGAGAGCGATCTGGTTGGAAGCCCTGCAGGATGCTGTGCACAGCCATTAATCCATTTGCCGGGTGACGTACTAGCTCGTAGATTCCGGCTTCGCCTAGCTGTTCCCAGCTGTAGGCCAGGAACAGGAAGCTGGCGGCGTAGTGGGCGTCAATCAGGTGGTCGTCATAGGACCAGCGATCGAGCCGGATAGCTGGCTGTTCAAGGTATGGTTCAGCTGAAACTGTTTCCAGTCCGGCATAAAACTCCGCAAGCTGGGAAAGGCCCTCGTTGAACCAGGTTGCTTCATTCTTGTCCAGGTTCCACTGAAAGAGATGCTGCAGCTCGTGTACAAGGGTTCCAAAATAAAGTTCGCTGCCAATCTCCAACTGGCGCATGTTTAGATAGATCAGTTCTTGTTCGTTAGAGTCCTTGAACAACGACTTTGGATACTCGTCCAGATCGCTGAAATACCCCAGCTCGTAGCGATTTCCAACATCGTTCAGATGTAATATCGAAAAACGTGGATCACCGTCAACTCCAGGATCCCAGGCCTGGCCGAACATGTGACTCACACGCGCGTAATAATCAGATTCAAATCTAGCCGCGGCCAGTTCGACGTCCTGTTTGGCCAGAGGCAGGCCGTCATCAATCCAAAAATAGGCATGTTCGCTGACTGCCATCAGCGTGGCGTTCACATCACCTTCTTCCGTATGAAACAGTTGTTTGGCGCCATCTTCGAACGCCGGTTTTTTCAACTGGCGTGGTCCGGCATCCAGCTTTCCGAGATGCACGGCCGAATTGTAATAATCGTGCGCCGGATGATCGGCAGCTAAGAGTCGCTCGAGATAGATGAAGGCGTTGTTTGGAACAGGAAACTTGTCCAGGGAAACGGCAATTCCGTTGTCGACTGGCGCCTCTGCCGCAGCGGAAGGGGTGGATGGAGCTGATTGCGTAACAATCTGCGGTTCCATCAAAGTCGGTGTTGGTTGGATACTGGCCTGGTTGATAGGTGGAGGAAGTGTCGTCAGCGGCTGCTGCTGTAGAACTGCTTCGCTGTTTTCTGCAGGCTGTGTGTCCCCGCTGGACGTTTCAGCCACCAGGAACTCCGGCAGTCCATAACGATCGTAAAGGTAGATTCCCCCCAGAACCGAGGTCCCCAGGCACATGAGAGAAATCAAAATCAATAGGCATCCGCTTAAGGCGAATATGAGGTAGTTTTGCCTCTTATCCTGCATCACTGGTCCCAAAAATGAGCACGAGTGTCAATAAAAAACATATTCCGTAACTTGACTCCGGGCCAAGGGTTAAGACAAGTTAGTTATCTTGCAATAATGGTGCTATTATACGTTATCTGATTTGGCCCGGCCTCGACGCTTAGCCTACCGAATCACTGCCTTCCATATGGTACACAAAATAATTTCCATTACCAAACCTGGCCATAAGCGGCATTAAACTAAGATGAAGTACGCACACATTGTGGGCTGGGGCCGGTTCTTGCCGGATCGGGTCCTGACTAATCACGATATCGCTCAGATGGTCGATACATCTGACGAATGGATATATTCACGGACAGGAATTCACCAGCGTAGAATTGCCGGTGAACGGGAGACTACGGCTACCATGGCCTTTGAAGCCGCTGCCCGCGCGCTGGCCGTGGCCGATCTGCACCCTTCGCAGCTGGACCTGGTCATTGTCGCAACGTCCACGCCTGAGTATATCTTCCCATCGACTGCCAGCCGGGTGCAGGATTATCTCGGCGCCAAGAAGGCAGGGGCATTCGATCTAAGTGCTGCCTGTTCCGGCTTTGTCTATGCGCTTAATATGGCCTCTCAGGCAATTCACAGTGGCTCGGTGCGCAATGTTGTCGTTATCGGTTCGGAAACGATGTCGCGTGTTGTAGACTGGACCGATCGCGCGACCTGCATACTCTTTGGCGATGGAGCGGGCGCCGTCGTGCTTAAAGGGTCTGAGGTGCCCGGGGGATTGCTGGCGACAACCATGCACTCCGACGGATCGGGGGGCGATCTATTACGACTGCCCGCCGTCTACCACAACCCTGTGCCCACGCTTGGACCGGAGTATCTGGGAAATGGACATAAGGATAACACGATAGCCATGCACGGGCGTCAGATCTTTCGTTTCGCATCTGAGGTAGTGCAGTCGTCCATTGTGGAGGTGGCAAGACAGGCGAACCTGGGGCTCGACGAAATTGACCTCATCATTCCGCACCAGGCAAACAGCCGCATCCTGGAACACGCGGCTAAAAAACTGAAGATGCCTCTCGAAAAGTTCTATTCCAACCTGGAATGGACAGGCAATACATCTGCGGCGTCGATTCCCATCGCTCTCAGCGACGCAGCCGATTCCGGCCGTTTGCGGCCTGATAACAACGTGATATTTGTCGGTTTTGGTGGGGGTCTGACCTGGGCTTCTGCGGCCGTCAAGTGGGACGTGACGCCCCCAGAGGTCTCATCGCTGGATCGGGAATGGAAGCGCACGCGGTATATGATGGCCCGCGGCCGTTCTCGCTGGCGCAAGTGGCGTCGACGCGTAGGCGCCAGGATAGCCGGATCGCCGACGCCGGATGCGCGCCTGAAAGATGCCGAAAAGCGTGACGATGAGTGATATTGGTCTAACGTAGAGCCAGCGCGATCTGGCGAAGGATCATTTCTTCACCTAGTTGGCCATCGGCATGAACACGGCCGTTGACGACCAGGTGGGGAAGATAGGATACCGAATAGCGCCATAACGCTTCCGGAAATTGATCGCCCATAATCAAGAAAGAACGGATGTGACTGCTGGCTACTGCCAGTCCGAACAGCGCTCTGGCCATCGTCGCCCCCGACTCATCCTCCGCAGAAGACAGCAGTTCGAGTGTGATATCCTCCTGCAGCTTGCTCAATTGAATCCGGGTTTTAGCCTCCAATGTGCCGCCGGCAAAGGAAACAGCCTGAATGGCCGCGATTAAGGAGGTCATCTGTACACCCGCCGGTAAACCGATCAGCCTAACGCCGAAGTCAACCGCCTCATCCTGGTCGAAGCCAAACACGCCGAGTACAGGGTAATAGGGATAGTTAACCTGCCGGGGAAGCAGCGCCATTTCGATTTGCTCAAATCCATTCACCAACCCTTCAGCTAAGCGAGCGGCTTCCTTCTCCCCGGTAGACGCCTCGGGATCTCCCCAGATGCGCAGCAAAACAGGATTAGGCAGTTTCGCCAGGTACTCAGGCAGAACCGCCAATGTTTCTGCGTCAAATGGATTTGATTGTTCCGTTTCAGACATGGTTCGATTTCGCCCTTACTTTTCCCCGGTGTAGCGGCGCTGCCACTCATACAGCTTGTTGATGGCTTCAAGCGGGGTCATCGACGTCACATCGAGCTCTTCCAGTTCCGCCAGAATTGGGCTGGCTTCAGGGAAAAGCGCCATTTGTTGGCCGCTCGATAGCTGCGCCGGCTCAACGGCCGCCGTAGGCGCGTGTTTTTCCAGGTCGCGCAATATCTCATTGGCCCGGATCACGATTTCCCGTGGCAGCCCGGCCAACTGCGCGACGTGAATGCCGTAGCTGCGATCCGCTCCGCCGGGTACGATCTTATGCAGAAAGGTGACAGTGTCCCCTTCCTCCGCCACGTCGACATTGTAGTTTGAAACTAGCGGCAGAAAATCAGCCAGTCCAGTTAATTCGTGATAATGTGTCGCGAATAACGTGCGTGGCTTAAGGCGCGGATGATTGTGCAGGTATTCGACAATGGCCCAGGCCAGCGAAAGCCCGTCATAGGTGCTGGTCCCACGGCCGATTTCGTCGAGGATCAGCAGCGATCGCCCCGTGGCATGATTCAATATCTCGGCCGTTTCGATCATTTCCACCATGAAGGTGGAGCGACCGGCATGAAGTTCGTCATGCGCGCCGATGCGCGTAAAAATACGATCTACCAGGCCAATTTCGGCCGAGCTCGCCGGTACATAACTGCCTATTTGCGCCAGCAAGGTAATCAGAGCGACCTGCCGCAGGTAGGTCGATTTGCCGGACATATTGGGACCCGTAATGATCTGTATCCGCTCCTCGTTGCTGAAATGGGCGTCGTTCGGCACGAAGCGGCTGCCTAAAACGGAATCGCCCGGACTAATTTGCTCAACCACGGGATGACGGCCGTCTTTGATATCCAACGCGCCATTTTCCTTCACCAGCGGTCGGACATAATCATTGCGTGCCGCTACTTCTGCCAGCGCTGTCGCCACATCCAATCGAGCGAGTACGCCGGCCGTGGCCAGCAGCGGCTTCGCTGCAGAGGCCACACGTTCATTCACCTCACTAAAAATACGCCGTTCAATCTGCAAGATGCGTTCCTCGGCGTTCAAGATCAAGGTTTCGTATTCCTTAAGTTCGGGCGTGATATATCGCTCGGCGTTGGTCAGCGTCTGTTTGCGAATGTAATCTTCAGGGGCAAGATCGGTGTTTGCTTTCGTTACTTCGATGTAATAACCGAATACCTTATTGTAGCCGACTTTCAAGGAGTTAATGCCGGTACGTTCACGTTCGCGCGCCTCCAGGCTGCCAACCCACTCGCGTGCGTGAGCCGAGGCGTTCATAACACCGTCCAGTTCGGCCGAAAAACCGGGACGGATCACGCCCATCTTGTTCAGGTTCGGCGGCGCATTTTCGACAATAGATCGCGCGATCAAGTCGGCCGTTTCGGGCGAGCGATCCATCTGCGCGACCAGATCAGCCAGGGCTTCTTTGCCTTGCAGCAGCTCCTCCAATTCAGGTATTGCCGCCAGGACCTGGCCGATATGGGCCAGGTCGCGCGGGGTCGCCGAATGGCTTAATACCCGATTGGTCAATCGTTCGAGATCCGGCAGCCCTTTCAAAATCGCACGGCTGTCTGCCCGCAGCAGGGCATCCTCAAAAAAAGCCTCGACGCGATCCTGGCGTCTGATGAGGTGATCGATATCTAAGAGCGGGCGAACGATATAGCGGCGCAGCCGGCGCGCGCCCATCGACGTCACGGTGCGATCCAGTATCGACAACAGCGACCCGCTGCGGTCTCCGCCGATCGATTCGATCAGTTCTAGATGCCTGCGCGTGTTCAGCCCCAGCGCCATGTAGCCGTCCGTGCTGTACGTCGCGAGCCGTTGAATCTGTGCCACGGACCCCTGCTGGGTCTCCAGAAGATACTGAAGTACCGCTCCTGCGGCCCTGACGGCCAGCGGTTTGCTCTCGCAGCCATAGGCATCCAGTGTCGACACGCCAAAATGATTGAGCAGCGTCTGCCTTGCTTTGCCCGCCTCGAATTGCCAGTCTGGTAGATGGCTGACAGTCAACGCCCCGGCGAAAAAACCACTCTGGCTGTCGGGCACGAGCAGCTCCGCCGGTGAAATGCGCGCCAGCTCATCCTCAAGCGCGTGCCGGTCCGGAAGCACCGTCGTCTGGAATTCGCCGGTAGAGATATCAGAAAAAGATAGCCCGGCACGACCATCTTCAAATACAATGGCTGATAGATAGTTGTTGCGTCCCGCTTCCAGCATGCCCGGTTCGATGACCGTTCCCGCCGTAAACACGCGTACGACCTCTCGCGGCATCAATCCCTTGATAGGTTCATCGCCAACCTGTTCACACAGAGCTACCTTGTAGCCTTTAGCCACCAGGCGCGCGATATAATTCTCGGCGGCGTGGTGAGGAACCCCGGCCATCGGCGTGCGCTGATTCTTGCCCTGTGGCCTGCTGGTCAGCACCAGGTCCAGCTCACGTGCGGCAATCTCTGCATCCTCATCGAAGGTCTCATAGAAATCGCCCAGGCGAAAAAAGACTATTGCGTCAGGGTGTTGCGCTTTTATTTCTAAATATTGCTGGCGGCTTGGCGTCACTTTCTTACCGCTCTTGGCACCTGCCATGAATCCTTTCCTCGTCAATGCTACTGCATCGTTTAAGAATAGCTGGGACCTGGGGAGAAGGCAATAAAGCAGGCTTGACACCTATTGTGTTTTATAGCACTATATTGATACTAATTCTTCTTTCACAGTGCTATTTGGGACAGTCTGCAGATGAGTGAAGAAACATCGCGTAATTGGTTTATGCAAGCAGGGCAGAGGTTTTTTTCACTGCAACCCGTTACCTGGGTTTCCGCCCGAACGTTCCATCACATTGATCCGCTGGTTTACAGGCTAAGTGACGGCCGTTTCACGATGTTGAGCCTGATTGGAGGTTTGCCCGTAATTCTGCTGACCACAACCGGCGCAAAGAGCGGAAAGCAACGGACCGTACCGCTGACTGGAATACCTGATGGCGACAGGTACGCCGTGATTGCCTCAAATTGGGGGAAGAAACAATTCCCGGCCTGGTACCACAACTTGAAGGCCAATCCACGGGTCACAGTCGACCAGGGTGGAAAGTCACGTGCCTACAATGCCCGCGAAGCGACTCCGGAAGAATATGAGGGCTATTGGAACAGGGCGATATCCTTGTACAGCGGCTATAAAGAGTACAAGAAGCGCGCTGGTGGTCGCAAGATACCCGTAATTGTGCTCGAACCTTTGGAAGAGACAGCGCCCGCTTGATTTACCGGCCGTACCATCTTATGACGCTCCATCTGACACAGCGGCCTGTTCCCCCAGCCAGTGGTTGAGGCTATTGCGATGTTTGCTTTGCAGCTTCGTCAGCGGCCGTTTGGATGTCATAAGTTCCTCAGCCTCTTCAAACGTCATCCCTTTCTCACGCATCAAATAAGCGGCCACGAGCGTGGCTGAACGGCCGCGCCCTTTGGCGCAGTGCACCAGAACCGAACGGCCGTCGTCGATTTGATCTCTCATCCAATCAACAGCCTCGGTAATGGTTTCATCGTTCGGTACCGTTACATCGGGTATTTTGTACTGTACATGTTTGATGTCATGCGCATCATAAAAAGCGACATCATCTTCACGTTCGGCCCGGATGTTGACGACGGCATTGATATCATTGTCAACGATAAACTCATAGTCGCGTTCATACGTTGGCGCTCCCCCCAGCCAGACCGAAGGGATAATCTGATCAAACCAGTCGTGACCGTTCATTCGCTCGTACAAGAAACGGATGGCCGGGTAGAACTTATCGAATACGCGGTGAAACAAATTCATAGCTGGCAAGCATAGCCCGTAAGCGTTCCCGCTGCAAACTGCGCGGCGCAGAGCCGGTTATGCACTCGTATGCATACGAGTGCATGTGCTGCATAAAATCTGCAAATATGCAGCGGCATATGATGCATTATGCGCAATATGTGACTTTCGTCATGTGCCTACCATGACATTTGTCACTGAAGCACCTGCACTGTATGCAGTGAGTTTCTTAATGTGCATTATTTCACAAATAGAGACTTGACATGAACAATATGTTAACCGCCAAAGATGTTCAAGACCTTTTACAGGTGGACCGCTCCACGGTTTACCGTATGGCGGAAGACGGCCGTTTGCCCGCTGTTAAGGTTGGCAAACAGTGGCGTTTCCCCGCCGACCAGCTTCAACATTTGTTAGGATCCCAGGTTAATGTCTTGCTGAGGATTCCTGAAATGTCAAAAGAGGGCCCTCAACCAGTTCGTGAAACGTCGCGGACCAAAGATTTGGCAAAAATGTTGCCGATCGATTGTGTGCAGCTCATTCAGGACAGCCATGCAGACTTACTGGGGGTAATGCTAGTAATTACCGATCTTGAAGGAAATCCAGTTACCAGACCCAGCAATCCCTGTGGTTTGTTTGCCGAGATTAGCG
>JBJYWZ010000098.1:0-1753 GCA_046259725.1 Promineifilaceae bacterium (SeqCode)
GTCACTCACGATGCTGAAGTCGCCGCTTACGCCGACCGCATCGTGCAGCTGCGCGATGGGGTGGTGGAAAGCATCAAAGATTCGGCCGATGTCGCCTCCGGTAAGGGAGGTTCGCGAACCGTCCCCAAGCAAACTGCAGCCATCAGCAGTCGAATTGGCTTTGGCGACATCCTCCAATCGGCCGTTCGCAACCTGGGCCGGCGTCCGGTGCGCAACCTGCTTACCGCCGGCGGCGTGCTTATCGGCATTGTCACTCTTGTGGCGATGGTTTCCTTCGGCGTGGGCGTGCAGCGCGAAGTACAGCGCAATTTCGAGACGATCGGCCTGGAGAATATCTTTGTCACTCCGCCTTTGGCTGAAGGAGATGCCTTTGATCCTTTTGCCGTACCGCAGACGGATACGCCGCTGACGCCTGAGCTGGCAGCACGCATCGGCGAGCTGGATCAGGTTGTGGGGGTTACGCCGTCACTGCGACTGCCGGATGGGTTAGACATGACCCTGTCTATAGGCGGCCAGGAAATGCCCGTGCGCGTGTCCGACAATTTCGGCGAGCGCAATTTTCAGTTTACGAGCGGCAGCGATATGGCTGCGGGAGAGGATTTCCCAACAGGCGATACCCCGGGCGTGGTTCTTATCACCGGACTGGCCGACCGCATTTTGCAGCCTGGCCAGACTTACGACGACCTGGTCGGGCAGCCCGTTTCTCTGACCTTGCGCCTGCCGCGCGGCGAAACAGAGGAGTTCGCTTCTACAATCATCGGCGTACGCGACAGTTTTGGGCGGCGCACAATCGATCTCGGCTTACCGGAACGCGAAGCGATGAAGGCCTGGTGGTTTGGCGAGCCGGATATTTTACAGATTGAGGGGTATGACATGCTGACCGTGCGTGCCAAAGATTTGCCGGCGGTGCCTGCCGTGATCGAGCAAATTGAAGACCTTGATCTGCAGACACAGTCCCTGGAAGCAGTGCTCAACGTGGCCAACCAGGTGCTGTCCCTTTTGCAGGCCCTCTTAGGGTCCGTAGGCGCGCTGGCCCTGCTGGTAGCTGCCCTGGGGGTGGCAAATACGATGATGATGGCTATTTACGAACGCACGCGTGAAATTGGCGTGCTTAAGGCTCTCGGTGCTTCTGCAGGAGAAATTCGCGCCTTATTTACCATGGAGGCGGCGCTGATCGGCCTCATCGGCGGCGTCTTCGGCCTTATTTTCGGTGCCATCCTGGGGCGCATCGTCGATTGGGGCGCGCATCGCTACCTGATCAATGAAGGCGTGACCGGTGTGGGCGACCTGTCAGTTGTACCGTTATGGCTGGCGATAGGGGCGCTGGTATTTGCGGCCCTTATCGGCCTGCTGGCCGGCCTTTACCCGGCAGCGCGCGCCGCGCGGCTCGATCCCGTCGAGGCTCTGCGGCATGAATAACCAACGGTGACTATTGTGTCCCTGCTTAAACCCCTTACAATGGAACGCCCTGGAGGTCTCTTCAAAACTCAAGAGACGTAGAGGGTATTCGCCTGCGGTCCAGGATCTTTCTACCCCCCTCGTTCCTTGCTCGCTTGATGGTTTCCTATTTCAAGACAATGCAGAGCGCAAACGGCCGTATTTGCTGCTATGCATTGTTGGTGCTGTCCTAGGAATTCTCTGTATACGGTGTCTCGTTCTCTTTATCGCGGTCGACAGTTTTGCCGGCGCCGCTCTCTTCCGTATACGGCGTTTCGGTCTCATTATCGCGGTCGACAGTTTTGCCGGCGCCGCT
>JBJYWZ010000099.1:0-2043 GCA_046259725.1 Promineifilaceae bacterium (SeqCode)
AGAAAAGAAAAAATAGAGATATTTTTTCTTGACCGGCAGTGCGTCCGGCGTTATAAGATGGCTGCAAATTCTATGCGGCCTGACGCGATAAGCAAATGAGAGAAAGGCTCGCCGAACAAATCAAATACCCGGCTGAAGCGTCACAACGGAGAAAACAACATGAAAACAGTACCCCTTGGAAACACCGGCATCGATGTGAGCGCCCTTTGCCTCGGCGCCATGTATTTCGGCACGCGCCAGAATCAGGCCGAATCCTTTGTCCTGATGGACCAATATTATGAGGCGGGCGGCCGTTTTATCGACACGGCCAATATCTACGCTCACTGGGAAGCGAACGGAATCGGTGGCGAGAGCGAACCTGTCCTGGGAGCCTGGATCAGGGAACGCGGCAACCGCGACCAGATCTTCGTGGCGAGCAAGGTCGGCTTCGGTTATCAAGATGTACCGGTGAGCTTAACGGCCGAATTGATTGAGCAGGAGTGCGAAAAGTCGCTGAGGCGTATGGGCCTGGAGACCATTGACCTTTACTATGCCCACGTGGATGATCGCAGCACGCCGGTTGAAGAGACGCTCGAAGCATTCAGCCGTCTGGTGCAGGCGGGCAAGGTGCGCTTCATCGGGGCCAGCAACTTCACCGCCTGGCGCCTGGAAGAATCACGGTCCGCCAGCCTGGCCAACGAGTGGCCCGAATATTGCTGTGTCCAGCAGCGTTATACCTACCTGCGTCCCCGGCCGGGGACCAACTTCGGTCCCCAGTTGGCCGTCAATGATGACCTGCTTGATTACTGCCGCAGCCGGGACATCACCCTGCTGGCCTACTCCGTCCTGCTCAGCGGCGCCTACACACGGCCCGAACGCACCGTGCCCGAGCAATATGCGGGCACAGACACGGATATTCGCCTGGTCACGCTGCGCGATGTCGCCGCGGACGTAGGTGCGACGCCCAACCAGGTCATCCTGGCCTGGATGCTGCAAAGCGATCCCCCGGTCCTGCCGCTCATTGCCGCCAGCACCTCCGAACAACTGCAGGAAAATATCGACGCCCTGGCTATCACCCTGAGCGGCGAGCAGATGGAGCGCCTGACGGCCGCGGGGAGCTAAAACAAAGGGAGGCCAACTTTTCAGAAAGTTGGCCTCTCGTTCACTACCACGGCGCCGGCTGATACACCGACATCACGTCGGCCATCATCGCCTCGTAATCGCCGTCGTAGCGATCCAGCTCGTAACAGCCCAGCGGGTTTTCAGCGGCCAGGCCGAGGCATTTGTTGCAGTAGGTACACGGCCGTTCGGGTAGATTCTTCCCCGCGGCGTATATTTGCACCAGGTCATTATTGGCGATTAACGGCCGTGCAATGGCCACCGCGTCACAGGCGCCGTCTTCCAGCACCATGCGGATCACGTGCGCCTGTTGAAATCCCCCCGTACACAGCACCGGAACGCTCACCGCTTTCTTGATCTCGCGGCTGTATCCGGCGTTAATGCCCTCCACGATCTCGCTGCGCGCCCGGTTCCACAAAAATTTCAGCCCTTCGCGCGTGGGCGGGAAGCGCAGCGCCAGGTATGTCTGCAGGGTGCGCGAGCCTTCGGAGATGATCGTGTCAATGGTACGCTGCAGGGCCTCGACCGGCAGATCGCCGGGCGGGTTGTTGGGATGCGGGAAGGCGCTGCCCGAAGAAACGTGGATACTGTCCACACCCTCTTCCTCGGCCCACCTGGCGACCTGAATGGCATCGTCCAGCGTGTTTCCTTCCGGCAGCCAGGGCAGGAGCGCGTTGTTCATGTCCAGGGCATTGAGCTTGACCTGTAGATGCCAATCCTCGCCCACCTGTTCGCGGATGCCACTGATGATCTGCAGTAAAAAGCGCGCGCGGTTGCGCAGCGGGCCGCCGTATTCGTCTACCCGGTCATTGATCGCCGAGCTCAGAAACTGGTTGATCAGATAGCCATTCGCGCCATGCAGCTCCACGCCGTCCAGCCCCGCCTCCCGCGCACGGCGCGCGGCGTCGATAAACTGCTGGATAACTTCCTGTACCTGGGCGTGCG
>JBJYWZ010000100.1:0-2907 GCA_046259725.1 Promineifilaceae bacterium (SeqCode)
GCGTCAATGCCCTTTGAACGGCCGAACAAGTGGTGGTAATATACTTGTCGAAGTGACGTTTCAGCAAAACAGGTCCGGGAATGTCTGGCAAACGCAGACGAATATTTCGCATGGTCGCCTGAAGCGCAACGACTTTCTGGTGGGGGCATTGGTTCCCTGCGACATCGATAATTCATTCTTTCGCTGGAAAAATTTCTTGCCACTCGATGAGCGAACCTGAACGAAACAGAAAACGAAGTAAATTTGATCCCCGGCTAGCCCTTCTGCTTGCCGTGTTGATTCTTTTCAGCGGGCTTGAGGCAATTCTTTACGCAACACTTCGGCCGTTCCAGTTCAACTTCCATCACATCTCGGCGCAGGATTACATGGCCCGCTTCGTCCTGCCCCCAAATTCATTCCTGGATTTTCCACTCAATGTCATCCTCTTTATGCCCCTGGGTTTCGGCCTGGCGGCCTTTCTTCGCTACCTGAAGGTTCCCTACAAGGCCAATTTTGTCATCGTTGTTTGTTTTGGACTATTCCTCACCCTGCTGGTTGAGTCGCTGCAGATATTTGAGAGCGGGCGAACTTCGTCTGTCTCAGATCTGGTCGCCAACACCCTGGGCGCCGCAGCAGGCTTTGTTTGCTTTCGCTTATGGCGCAGGCGCAAAGTGATCATCTACGAGCTGGCCACAATCTTAGATATCCGCCCGCCCACAGTGGTCGCCCTGGGCATCTTTCTGTTTATTATCACGGTCGTTTCATTCCTGTACGCATCCAGATAACGGTACTGCTTAATTGACGACGGGCAAGCTCGCAAGCGGCGTGCGGCTGGCAAGGTAACTGGAGCCCACCCACCCTTCGACGCCGCTGGAGAGGCTGACTTTGATCCAACCGCCGTTACGACCAATCAGCGCCACCACTTCGCCGCGAGGAACGGCCGTGATTACGTTGTCGCCGCTCTCCGGCGTGCGGCGTACATTCAGCCAGCTGGCGTTGGTGATCATGCCTTTGCCCTCCGGCGGCAGCGCCGGCTGTCCTGGCGTGACCGCTGTAGGAGAGGGCGAGACGACCGTGCCGTCGGCCTTCTCCGCACCCAGCTTGATCAGGGCCGCGCCCGTATTCTCGTAATATTCCAGGCGCACGGGGACCGTACCGCCCGGCAGGGCCACCACGGCTTCATACGTCACATTCTGCGCGTCATGCCATTCATCGATCAGCAGCACGTTATTTACCCACAGGCGCGCGCCGTCGTCGGTCTCCACCGTAAAGCGGTAGCTGCCAGGCGTATGGTCAAAGTTGCCCGTCCAGCGCACAGAGAAATGGTCGTTGGGAACCGTCGGCCAGGGAGAACCCAGGCGCCAGTTGAAGTTGATCGTGTTGTCAGCGCGCGTGAAGGCCGGCGCTCCACCCAGGTACTGGTTATTGAAGTAGAAACCTTGCCAGCGGTTCAGAGGTGTGTCCGCTGGTCCTCCCGCCGCTGCCCACCAGAACTTGGCCACAGCTTTGCCGCCCGCCTCGTAATACTCCACCTCCAGTTCATGGTCGCCGGTGGTCATCGGCAGATCAACAAAGACGGTGCGCACCTGGCTGTCATTCCACTCGTCAATTACCAGCGCGCCGTCTACCCAGACGCGCATGCCGTCATCCATCGTGGCGCTGAAACGGTAGACGCCGCCGTTGAGATAGATCGTGCGCGTCCAGCGCGCGGAGAAATCGTCGCTGTTCACGCCGCTGCCTGGCGATCCGTCGCCCCAATCATGGTCGATCGCCTCTTCATCCCGTTTCTTCGCCGGGTCACCGCTCAGATCGCGGTTGTTCCAGTAACGAACCCGCCAGAGATCATCCGCGGCAGAAACCCTATGTTGGGCCGCGTCCGGCAGCATAAACAGCGCCGCAAGCAAAACAACCAGAAGAAGCAACTTAAACAGACGGTTCATCAAACACCATTCCTGCTAAACAATGCGCCTCTAAATCTACGCTACTTCAGAAGCGCAGCATACCGATTTAGTAACAGTCACCATCAATTATAACAGGATCACGGCCGTCTACAGCCCCCTCAAAACAATCCTTCCAGGCGCTGCTTCATCATGTCGCTCTATAATGTCTATACGAAGTTGCGCGTGAAACAAAGCATTGATACTTTCATACGCATATCTTAAAATAGTCGCCAGCCAACAGTCGACAGCTCCAGAGCCGGCCACCAGCATTCACATCCACCCACCAGCCTGCTCACTTTTCAATATTAACTGTATACTGTTCACTGTTTGCTGAATACTGCCTACTGAAAACTGACAGAAATAAGCACGAGAGAATCAACATGACCACTGAACTGAACCCCGGCCAACTGCGTCGTTCTTACGATCCGGCGATACTTAATTTTGAGACAACGGCCGATGTCGCCCCGGCGACGACCATCATCGGCCAGCCGCGAGGCGTGCGCGCCATCGAATTTGGCCTGGCCATGAAAAGCGCCGGCTTCAACATCTACGTTCTGGGCGAATCAGGCACCGGGCGCACGACGGCTATCCAGCATTTCGTGGAATCCAAGGCGACGCAAGATCCGCCAGCACCGGACTGGATCTATGTCCATAACTTCGCTGAGCCGGATAAACCGATGGCCATTTCCTTTCCGCCGGGTGACGCACAGGAATTCTCCGACGACTTGCAGACGCTGATCAACCAGCTTCGCGGCGAGATCGCCCGCGCCTTTGATAACCAAAGCTTCCGCGACGCTGTGCTGCAGGTGCAGCAGGATTATAACGCGCAGCGCGAAAACCTTTTCCTCGGCGTGCAGGAGCACGCCCAGCAAGAGAGCGCGGCGTTGGTTACGACGCCGGAAGGGTTCAAGATCGTGCCCATGCAGGACGGGCAGCCGATGACGGCCGAACAGTATGGCGCGCTGAGCAAGGCGGATAAAGAGGCGTG
>JBJYWZ010000101.1:0-1507 GCA_046259725.1 Promineifilaceae bacterium (SeqCode)
AGACTCCCTGGCACTGGTTTGCAGCCGCTGATTTCGGCCGTATGGTCGCCAATGCCTTTCAGACCGAGGCAGCTGTGGAAAAACAATTGTATGTGCACGGTCCGGAGCCAATCACGATGAAGGCGGCGTTGGAGCGCTACTGCGAGGTCCTTCATCCTGAAATCGAGTCGGTGATGGTGATGCCCATCGAGTTTGCCAGGTCAACGGCCGAAGCAACCGGCAATGAGATGCTTAAGTTCTATACTGAGCTGATGGCCTATTTCGAGAAGGTTGGCGAACCGGGGGATCCAACTGAAGCAAACGAGCTGTTGGGCGCGCCGTCGACAACGCTGGATGCCTGGATAGAGCAGCAAAAATAGCGTTGAGCGGAAGAGGAAAAAAGAATGAACGCTATATTGACGATCCTGGGTTGGATTTTTGCCATCATCTTTATTCTTTTAACGCTCTCCATGCTGTTGATGCATAACTGGCTGGCGGCGATGGCTGCGTTGTTGCTGGTGCTGCTCTGCCTGCCGCCGGTTGTTTCATTTCTTCAAAGCCGCTTCGATTTTACGATACACCCGCTCCTGCGCGGGCTTCTCATCGTGGCACTGCTTGCTATTTTTGTCTGGCAGCTGCGCGGGGGCAAAAAGACCTCTGTCTATGCCTCCCCGGAAACCAAAGCGCAGTTTATGGATATTTACGATGAAAAGATGGCGGAGTGGCCGGTTCCTTATGAGGATGTTTTTCTCGATACGGAATATGGCACGGTTCACGTCGTTGTCAGCGGCTCGGAAAACGCGCCGCCTCTGCTGCTTCTGCATGCTTCGGGCGTTTCCGGCTGGTCCTGGAAATATAATGTGGCCGGTTTGTCTGAACATTATCGCATCTACGCCATCGACCTGATTGGCGACGCGGGCAAGAGCGAATTTGCCAGCCTGGATCATGTGATGAAAACGCGCCGGGACCAGGCAAGGCTGTACAGCGAAATCTCCGATAAATTGGGCGTGGAGAAGGCGTATGTGGTGGGCGCATCCGAGGGCGGGTTCATCGGCACCAATTACGCACTGAACTATCCGGATCGCGTGGAAAAGCTGGCCCTGTTGGGACCAATGGGCTATGCCGGCGCCACCCAGTCGATAGTGCGTATCATGTTCGCCCAATTTTTCCCACTTAAGACTATTCAGGAGAGCACGTTTCGTTGGGCGTTCAGCAACAGCGATGAACTGGAAGAGGATTTTGGCGAGTGGTTCCGCCTGTTTATGACCGGGATCGCTCCGGTGAAGGTGGCGCCACTTCCGCTGCCGGCCGAAGATCGGCAGCGCCTGCAGGTGCCGGTGTTATTCGTTTTTGGTGAAAAGGATAACCTGGTTGGCGATCCGCAGGCGGCGCGGGAACTGGTGCAGGATATCAGCGATGTGCAGGTTGAGATCGTCGATGCCGGGCACCTGATGGCTGCGGAGCGGCCGGAAGAAGTCAATGATCTTGTTATCGCGTTTTTCGAGAGTAATTAGGCAATGTTCAGGCA
>JBJYWZ010000102.1:0-2272 GCA_046259725.1 Promineifilaceae bacterium (SeqCode)
GGAACGATCGACTGGCTTGCCGGTTGCGTCTCCACGAGATCCTGCCACAGCCACAGGACATTGGCGATGAGGCTCAGGTCACCATCGACCGCTGCCTGCGTAGGCTCTCCGCCATTATCAAACCCCATTGTCGATCCGTCAGCGGTGAACAACTTCAGACGGCCGTCTTCTCTGATAATGCCGCTGGTCGTTTTGCTCAACAGGTTCAGAAACTGTATATCGAGAGAGTCGTCGCCGCAGAAGGCCATCGTTGACGGGCCGAGGATAATGCGCAGCTGGCCGGCGTCAAGCAGGTAGCTGCCTCTCACGTTGTTGCAGTCCGCTTTGATAGCCAATTCACCATCATTCAGGAACACCATGCTGTAGTTCTGCGGATCCGGCACGTCGGACTGCCCGGACGGCCCGCTGTCCACCAGGTCCCTCCACTGCCAGGAAATGCCTCTCAGCTCTTCAAAAGTCAGCGGCGCACCAATTTCAGAGGGAGTGGGTGCGTCTGCTGATTCTGTCGGCGTGGCTGATACCTGCCCTTCGGCTGCCGTTTCTTGTGCCACATCAGTTCCTGGTTCCGGCGGCAGGCCGGTCGCCGCGCTCTCCTGCGCAGCCTGCTGCTCACTGCAGGCCGCCAGCAGCAGGCCGAGCAGAAGCAGAATAAGTGGAAGTGATTTTCTGATCATCGTACTCTCCTCGAAAACAGTTTGTAACCGCTTCCGGTCTTGCGGAAATTATATGCCCGTTATTCGGCCCGTAGGCCAAACGCTCTGCAATAATAGCTCAAGCGCCCCGGTTAATGAGTTCAAGATGAGGCACAGGATGGCACGGGCTGTCGACTCTCAACGTGCGGCAGTGTATAGTTCGGTGCTGAGCGGCTTACTGAGGCACGGAGCGAACCAACTGAGAGATAGTGAAATAACAGGGGATCTATGAAAGAAAGTGAGCTTGAGCAAGAATTCAAACGCGCCTACGACCTGCCAGCGGTATGCATGACGCCGATTGGCATCGTCGAAAATGATGTGCATGAGCTGCTTTCACCCGGCCAGATCAAGGCGCGCCCCTCGCGCATCATTGTCGATCCCGCGCTCGAGGAAGGGCTGGATGGCCTGACGGGAGACCAGCGGCTGCTTGTCGTGTTCCAGTTCCACCTGCTGCCTGGCTATGAACTGCACCAGCATCCCAGGGGGGATCCGTCGCTCCCAAAGCGGGGTGTGTTCGCCCTGCACAGCCCTCACCGGCCCAATCCGATCGGCGTCACGGAAGTCGACCTCGTGCGGCGAGAAGGTAACATTCTGCACGTGAGCGGACTGGATGCCGTCAACGGCACGCCCGTGCTTGATTTGAAATTGAACAAATAGGGAACGGCAAGCAGCCGCTCCCCCGTACGGAAAGGAACGCCAGCAGGTACAGACAGGAGCGGACGAGAGCCGTTGCTCTAGAGTAAATTAAAGTCCGTCACCAGGGCACAGACGTCACCGCCGGCGTCAATGCCAAAATAGGAGGCATAGCGGCCCTCCCCCTCCCCTGATGAGAACATCACCACGTTCATGCGCCGGTCCAGGGGATACTCCATCCAATAACGATAAGGCTCGTAATTTCCGGTCAGCTCAAGAAGCAAGGTGTCGATGTCGTCGTGATGGGCGAAATCAGCCGTCTCAAAGGCCGTGGCATCCATGAACGCCCCCGTGCCCGATTCGGACTTATAACCATGGTAGCCGCCTGGGCCCAGGGAACCCAATTTCTCCCCCTTGCGCAAAGCCATCACCCACACGGCCGGCTGTTTGCTGGTGAACCTGACCCGGGCCATGGCCACCCGTTCGCCCTGCCCCTTCTCACGCATCAGGGCCAGGTCGACCGTATACCTGCCAGGAATGACCGCCTGCACAAAAGGCTCCAGATCGGACGTGGTCAGGGGATCGCAGGCGACAATGCGCCCGCTGGGCAGCGACACGCGCCCCGCGGGCGCGAGAGTGAACGTGAGCGTTCGGCCGTTTCTCTCCAGAACACGGCCCTGGGTAAACACGAGAGGATAAATTTCGGCAAAATCACGCATCAGAACCTATTCCCCGCCTGCACAGTAAAAACAATGCACTCCACTATACAGCCTTGCCATTTCTCCGCCCACTTTAACTCCCTGATTCGTTCACTGCCGATCTCGTCTTGCCGCTGATCTTGAACGGTGACTATAATCGGGCAGATGATGCGAAGTTTTATGCGAGGAAAATAGGACGTTGACTTATTTCATAGGCATTTTGAAGCCGGCAGGATTGTAGCGCGATTT
>JBJYWZ010000103.1:0-2140 GCA_046259725.1 Promineifilaceae bacterium (SeqCode)
TCGGCCGTTTGTGCTGCCTGAGCGCTTCGACTGCGAGCTGGCGAATTGTCTCCTCACTCGTGTCGCCATATTTGCGCGACTCTTTGACCGCGGCGACTACTTTTTCCAGGTCCGAATCAGTTGACATGAATACCCGCTTCTCCAGCGAAAACGTTATGCATCCCTCGGGCCGCGGCCGCAAGCTGAAGCATGCTCTATAAAGTCTTGCCTGCAGTGTTGACCAGGAACACCAGTTCCGTGCTAAACAGGAATCGCTGCGCCGTCCATTGTCGCCCGGCGAGCAGGGCCTCAAACTGCGTGTCGTAAGTGGCGACCATGCCTTTCTGACGGCCGCCCAGGCTGGACACCGGGTAGGAGATCAGCATATGGCGGGCCTGAACGGCGTCAAGTATGCGTGCTGCCGATCCCTTCTCCACCTGCTCCAGGCAGGGCAGCGTCTTGAGCAGCAGGGCGAGATCGGCCGTTTCCTGCGGCGGTTGGTGAATGATATCGCGCACTTCCGCCCGTCCGTTTAGTCCGGCAAGCCCCAGATAATCTGCCAGAAAATCCATCATGTCGGCATAGATATCGTAGGCGATGTAAGATGCGTCCTCCGCCAGGGGCATCCAGGAAGAAGCCAGCGGATTAAGCCCGCAGGCGATATCCAGCACACGGCGCGGGGGGGGGATATCTGCCAGAACGGTTTCGTAGAAATGATCCAGAATCGGCAGCCGTTCGCGGGTCGAGGCATGAAGGCGCATGATATCGCAGCAGCTTGCCCGCCATTCCTCCATTGAATCTGCTTCACGCAGCATGCGCAGCGGCCGCCCGTAATCAATGCGCCCCGCCTGGTAGGCACTGCCCACCTGGTGCAGCTTGTTCTTGGTCGCTTTAACGGCCGATTTCAACGACTGTCCCTTGGCCAGTTCCCGCGCGCCGATGCTGCGCACCAGCTCCGGGCTCACGTTTTTGTACTTGGCCGTGGCGGCTATTGATTCAGCCAGCGAATCTAACGCCTGATCGTCGTCGCTCATCCTATGGTCCGTAAATTTGATAGAAGCTGGCTCATGAAGCGCAGGTTATGGATGGTCGCCAGGCGCGGGAAGAGATGATCATTGATCTTCAAAAGGTGGTGCAGATAGCCCAGCGAATAAGTTTCGCAAACAGGGCAGTCGCAGTAGGCAGAAATGGGATTGGACTGCTTGATATGTTTTTTGTCGCCAGCATAAATGAATTCGAACCAGTCCTCACCGCTCAGGCGAGTCTTTTGCGGATCAAGTGTGTAAGAATATAGACGTCCATTGCGCGCATCACGCGTGGGCATTGTGCTGTCAAAAAGCTCATAGCCCATGCGCGCGCAGGCCAGCACATTTACGGGATGGCCAACACCCAAAGCATGCAGCGTGAAGCGCGGCGGGATCAGCTCTCTGGTGTAGGCCAGCATGTCGGCCAGCAGGTTACCGTCACCATCAAGCGGCCAGCCGCCGTAACCGTAACCATCGAAGCCGGTCGCCAACAGTTCCTCGGCGCAGTGACGGCGCAGCTTGCGCTCGCTGCCGCCCTGGACCACGGCCACGAGCCGGGGGCGCTGCGATTCATAGAGGCCGCGGCCCTCGACCTGGCGCTGAAATTCTTCCTTGCAGCGCTGTGCCCAACGTACCGTTCTGGCTACGGAAGCCTGCTGCTCCTCGTGGGCGTCATCGACATGGGTGCAGTCATCAAGACAAATGACAACATCCGAGCCATAGCTCATTTGCAGCTGCACGCTTTTCTCCGGTGTCAGCTTATATTTTCTGCCGGAGCCTGCCGGCTGGAATGTGGCGCCGCGATCGTTGATGCTGCCGAGGCGCGGGTTCTGGCGAATGAGCGAATAGACTTGAAAGCCGCCGGAATCGGTGAAGATCGGCCGTGACCAGCCGGACATCTTATGCAGGCCGCCCAGGGCCTGAATAGTTGTCGAACCGGGACGCTGCATCAGGTGATAGACATTCATCTGCACAGCCTGGATCTTGCAGTCCAACAGGTCCTGCGCATCAACAGCGCGCACCACACCCTGCGTGCCGTCAGGCAGGAAAGCGGGCAGCTCCAGGGTGCCATGTGCGAGGTGCAATGTTTCAACCATATCTGTTTAACCAACCTTGAGCGCATTTTAGCAGGGTTT
>JBJYWZ010000104.1:0-29774 GCA_046259725.1 Promineifilaceae bacterium (SeqCode)
CCCAACGCGTCGTGATTGCCGGCGCTGCCGGACGCGACTTTCACAACTTCAATACGTACTTCCGAGATAATGATGATTATCACGTAGTGGCATTCACGGCCACACAGATACCGGATATCGAGGGCAGGCGCTACCCGCCGGAACTGTCCGGCCCGCTGTACCCGGAAGGTATTCCCATTGTCGCCGAAAACGATCTGGAAGCGCTCATCGAAGAGTACGCGGTCGACGAGGTCGTTTTTGCCTATTCCGACGTATCCCATGAAACCGTGATGCACCTGGCGTCGCGCGTGCTGGCCGCGGGACCCGCGTTTCGATTTTTGGGGCCGGACCAGACGATGATTTCCTCCAGCAAACCGCTGGTCGCCGTTTGCGCGGTGCGCACGGGCAGCGGCAAGAGCCAGACCTCGCGCCGCGTGCTGGATATCTTGCAGAATGACCTGGGGTACGAGCGCGTGGTGGCCGTACGCCACCCGATGCCCTACGGCGATCTCGCCAGACAGGTGGTGCAGCGTTTCGCCACGCTGGACGACCTGGATTTTCATAACTGCACGATTGAAGAGCGGGAAGAGTACGAACCCTATATTGAGCGCGACGCCGTGATTTACGCAGGCGTTGATTACGAACGCATTCTTCGCCAGGCGGAAGAGGAAGCGGATATCATTATCTGGGACGGAGGTAACAATGATCTGCCGTTTTACCGGCCGGATCTGCACATCGTCGTTGTCGATCCGCACCGGCCCGGGCACGAGGCGAAGTACCATCCCGGCGAAGCCAATTTACGTATGGCCGACGTAGTCGTGATCAATAAGGTGGATACGGCGACGCATGAAAACGTCGTCACCGTGCAGAACAATATCCGGGCCATGAACCCGCGGGCGATTGTGATTAAAGCGGCGTCGCCGATCTTTGTTGATGATCCCGCGGCAATTCGCGGCAAGCGCGTTCTCGTTGTGGAGGACGGCCCGACGCTGACGCATGGCGAAATGGCCTACGGCGCTGGCGTTGTAGCTGCCGATTACTTCGGAGCCGCGGAGATCGTCGATCCACGGCCGTACGCGGTCGGCTCGATCGTGGCTACGTACGAAAAGTATCCAACCACGGGGCCGGTCTTGCCGGCCATGGGCTACGGCGCGGCGCAGATGGCTGAACTGCGGCAGACAATCGAGAACACGCCCGCGGACCTGGTGCTCGTGGCCACGCCCATCGACCTGGCGCGCACCATCGACCTGGTCAAGCCGAGCCAGCGCGTGCGCTACGAGCTTCAGGAAATCGGCCGTCCCAATCTTGTGGATGTGCTGGGCGCGATGTTCGGCCGTTAGGGCTTTCCCTGTCAAATTTGCGCTTGATTCTGATATACTGTGAATGGATCGTCGGTCCAATAGGTTGGTCGAGTTATCGGCCGTATAACCTGGTCTATGCAGGCCAAAGGAGGGTTATCGTGCAGAGTCTTACAGAAACTCTGGGCTTATTATGGGAGGCGCTCTTCTTAAAGCCCGAACCGTATGCCGCCATGCGCAAGCAGGAAAAACCAGTTCGTAAAGGGCTGGTCATCCTGATTGTTCTGGGTCTCGTACTGGCCCTGGCAACCTTTATTGGATCCATCTTAACCTGGGCTGGCAGCCCCGACCTGGCGGCGATTCAAGAAACAGTCCTCAGGAACCTGCAGCAGATGAGCTGGTGGGAGATGGTGGCGATGAACCCGCAGGCCGAGGCAACGTGGATGCAGATATGGGACTCGATCTGGCAGTTCATGGGCATTTTCAATCCCACGCCCGCCTCAGGTCTGGCCGCTTTCATCTTCACGCCCCTGAGCCTGATTTTCTCATGGATTGTTTTCGGGCTTGTGGCTCATGTGATTGCCAGAATTTTTGGTGGCAACGGCCGTCTGGGCCAGACCCTGGGCGTCACGTCGCTTGCCGCCGCTCCGCAGCTTCTGGGCCTGTTCACAGTTTTTCCTTTTGTCGCCCTGGCAGGCATCAGCATCTGGACACTGCTCGCGCGCTATCTGGCAATTCGCGTCACCCACGATCTTTCCTGGGGACGGGCGTTCTGGGTCACGCTGCTGACGATAGTGGTCCTTTTCCTGCTGCTGTTTTTCCTGATTGGAGCGGGTGTGGCTGCCGGCGTCGCGGCGATGGCGGCCGGTTTTCAGGGAGGGTTCTGAGATGGAAACGACGATAAACTTTATCCGCGGAGTCGTGACATTAGATGAACAGACCTACCGTGACTTTCTTGGCTCGCAGAATGTGATGAAACGAGGTTTTCTGATCTTCCTCGCCTGTTTCTTTTTCGCGATGTTCCCCGTATTTGGCCAGACTTTGATCGCCAAAATCCAGGGTTTGACGCCTGAGGAAGCGGCCCTGGTCCAGGATGAGTTCATATCGCTCTTCGAACAGTTCCAACCGGCTGAATCAGACGAGATGTTTATGGAGATGTTCAGGCAGAACTTTGTTTTGAGCATGAATATCGGGGTGGAGATTGAAGCGCTGCCGACGCTGCTGCCGAAACCAATTGCCGATTTCCTGCAGGCATTGGGCGCGTGGGTTTCGGCGTCGCTGCGCCCCATCTTTCCCTGGCTTGCCTATGGGGCGCTGGTCTTGCTGTTGGCCAAACTGGCCGGAGGGCCCGCTGTGCTCAATCCCTTCTTCGGCCTGACGGCGCTTTTTGCGATTCCCAACCTGCTGCGGATTCTCGGCTTCATTCCTTTCCTGGGTCCTGTGCTGGAACTGGTAGCGCTTATCTGGGGTCTCGCCGTTTATATTCGCGCCGTGCAGATCAGCCAGGAGTTCAGCGGCGGCAAGGCTGTGTTGATTACCCTGCTGCCGCTGCTGGTGCTGTTCCTGCTTGTCGCGTGCAGCAGTACGGCCGCCGTGGCCACATTGGTTGGTCTCGCTGCCGGAGGGCAGTAGGAAACACGATTGGGCTAATTTTGTTATTGGTTCAGGCTGGCCCCCGTAAGCGGCACGGTCACGAGACCGGCCACAACAAGACGAAGAGAAAAATAAAGGAAATTTCTTCTTCCGTTTACGTCTATCTAATGTTTATGTCGTACCATAGTTGGTTGTTGCCGATAGTGGGCATGAATTTGTTTGAACGCCTTCAGAAGCGCAGCAGTAGATTGTAGGAAATACCAGAAAAGAGGAAGAACTGAATATGAGTGAACAACAGGTGGCTCCCGAAGCCTATCAATTTAAGGCGGAAATCAAGCAGCTTCTCGATATCCTGGCTCATTCACTATATAAGGAGCGGGATATCTTTCTGCGCGAGCTGATCTCCAATGCTTCGGATGCGCTGACGCGCATGCATTTTGAAAGCCTGACCAACCGCGACGTGCTCGATCCCGATGCCGAACTGGCGATCCACATCGAGGTGCCGGAAGTTGCGGAGGGCGAGCCGAAGAAGATCATCGTTAAGGACAGCGGTATCGGCATGACGCGTGACGAAATTGTGCAGAACCTGGGCACGATCGCCCAGTCCGGCGCGCGTGAGTTTTTGAAGCACATGGATGATGAGGATTTTGACGCCACTGACGTGATCGGCCAGTTTGGCGTCGGTTTCTACTCCGCTTTTATGGTGGCTGACGAGATTGAAGTCATTTCGCGCAGCTACGATCCGCAGGCAACGGCCGTTTCCTGGACCTCAGACGGAAGCGATAACTTCACCATTGAAGACGCCGATAAAGAGGATCGCGGCACGGAAGTGCATCTCACGTTGAAGAAGGACGCGGAAGAGTTTGCCAGCGAGTGGAAGCTGAAGCAGATCGTCAAGAAATATTCCGACTTTGTGCGCTATCCCATTTACGTTGGCGAAGAGCAGGCCAACCAGCAGTCATCGCTGTGGCGCCAGCCGCCCTCGGAGGTCAGCGACGAAGACAAGAAGCAGTTTTACCAGCAGATGACGATGGACTTTGAAGAGCCGCTGCTGGACATCCAATTCTCGTCCGACGCGCCCGTGCATTTGCGCTCGCTGCTGTTTGTGCCCGCCAAACGGGAGCCGGGCATCCTGGCGTTGCGCAAAGAGCCTGGCCTGATGCTCTATTCGCACAATGTACTGATTGAAGAGTACAACAACGACCTGCTGCCGGAGTGGTTGAACTTCGTCGATGGCGTGGTCGATTCGGAAGATATTCCCCTGAACGTCAGCCGCGAGACGGTGCAGTCGACGCGCATCATGCGCCAGCTTGGCCGTACGCTGCGCAAACGCGTGCTGCGCGAGTTGGGCACGATGGCGGAGTCGGAACCTGAAAAGTACGCACGGTTCTGGAAGGAATACGGCCGAACGCTGAAAGAGGGCATGGCTACCGATCCCTCGGCCGGCGAGGAAATCCAGCCGCTGCTGCGTTATCTCTCATCCAAAAGCGAGGGCAAGCTTACTTCGCTCGATGAATACATCGAGCGCATGGCAGAGGGCCAGGAAGAGATTTACTATGTCCTGGGCGACGATGAACGAACAATCGCTCGCAGCCCGCACCTCGATCCCTTTAAGGCGCGGGACCTGGAAGTGCTCTATTGGGTCGATCCATTGGACGCTTATCTGGCGCCGATGCTGACCGAGTACAAAGAGAAAAAGCTGCGCAATATCGACGATGCGGCGCTGGAACTGCCGGAGCTGGAAGAAGAGGCCCAGGCTGAGGAGAGCGCCCCGCTGCTGGATGAAAAGGCCTTCAACCTGTTCGTCGGGCGCTGTGTGAAGACATTGGGCGATCGCGTCGTGGAAGTGCGCGAATCCAAAGTTCTGAAGAACAGCCCGGTGCGCCTTGTATCGCCGCATGACGCGCCGGATCGCGAATACCAGCGGCTGCAGCGCTTCTTTGACGAGAACTATGAGGTGCCGAAGAAAATCCTGGAGATCAACCGCAATCACCCGTTGATTGCCAACCTGGCCCAGCTTTTGCAGAGCCGGCCTGACTCCGATCTGGTGGATACGGCCATCGAGCAGCTTTATGAAAGCGCGCTTGTACAGGAAGGCCTGCACCCCAACCCGGTGCAGATGCTGCCGCGCATTGAGCAGCTGATGCTGTTGGCCTCGGCCATGGCCAATGCCGACGCCGCGGATGTTGGCGGCGACATGGGTTTCGACGAAGAAGAATAGAAGTAAAGTGAATGGGCTGATCGAAAGATTGGCCCTTTTTTATTCTTGCAGCAGCGCCCTTCCGGCCGCCCGCGCGGCTTCCTGCGAATTCTCGTTCTCCAGAACTACCACGGCCACGTAGTCGGCGTCCTGCCCGGATTGGATGCCCACGTACCAGGCATTGGTGCTGCCCTGCGGACCGGAGAGGACCACGGGGGCGAATTCGTAGATGCCATTTTGCTGCGGCAGCGTCCGGCGCACCGAGCGCGCCGCAGCCGCTTCGACCGCGCGGCTAACCCCTCCCTCAAGCGTCCAGGACTCCCATTCTCCCCCTTCAGCGGCGATGGCTTCGCCGATCTGTGCCTGCGGCAGAATGCCGTTTCCGGCCAGCGCGGCCATGGCCAGGCCAACTTGCAGCGGCGTGACGGAGAGATTCTCCTGGCCGATGGCGGCGAGGTGGGGGTTTTGCAGCGGCTGGTCGCCTGGTGTCTGCGTGTCGATTTCCAGGACGGGGTCGCGGTCCAATCCAAAATTGGAAAACGTGAGATCAAGCCCGGCCGTCCCGATACGATCGGCCAGGTCCTGCATCGGTGCAGGACAGCGATAAACGAGAACGTCGGCCCAGGTGGCGGGTTCGGGGGGAGGGGCCGCGCAGCGCAGCTCCGAGCCGTTGACGGTTACAGGCCGGTCGGGGTCCTGAACGGCATCATTCAGCGAAATAACGGCCTGATCGATGCTTGAGGCCAGGATCAGGGGCTGCAAAAGCAGGCCCGGCTGGTACTGGCCCTGTGTTATGCGGTTCAGGAGCGGCGCATCGGCCGACTCGCCCAGTTCTTCAAACACGGCGTCCAGCTCATTGGCGTCAAAACCGGGCAGGCTGGCCGAAGCCCTGATCAGAGCATGGTTTGAGCCGTCGCGGGGGATTTCCAGCAGCAGTGCGCCGCCGCGGCTGCCGGAAAGGGCTTCGACGGCCGTCTCCTGAGCCGCGTAATCAAGCGCCAATTTCACATCACGGCCGACCTGCGGTTCGTGCAGTGTGCTGCGCACATACTCGGCCCAAAAACTGGGGCTGTCGCCGCGCAGAATTTCATCAAACCCCGCCTCCGCGCCGCTGGTGCCGTGCAGGACGCTGTAATAGCCGACAAGATGTCCGCCCCCCGAAAGGGGATAGACCCGCACCCGTCTTTGTCCACTTTCCTCGCTGGCGGCGAGTATCCGTTCCTGGCTGTCGAGAATCGATCCGCGCTGAATGCGCGCTTCCGCCTCCAGCCGGCGCGGGTTGTCATCCCTGGCGAGCAGCGCGCTTGAGCGAATGACGCCCCAGAACAGAAGCGAAGCGCCCACCAGCAAAAACGCGCCCAGCAGCACCTTTGCCAGGTTGAGAATGGCCTCACGTTCGGGCGTAATGGGCGGGATTTCGTTCATGTGCGTTGCACTAAAAAAGCTGTCCGGCAAGGCTCAGTCAGAAGAGAGGTAGATCAGCAGGCCAAGCATAATGCTGCTGATCAGGAGCGAACTGCCGCCGTAGCTGATGAAAGGCAGCGTCACCCCGGTCAGCGGCAGAATCTTGGTCACGCCGCCCATAATGAGCAGGGCCTGGATGGAGAAGAGGAGCGTGATGCCCGCAGCCAGGTAGGTGCGAAACGGCCGTAGACTCCTCATCGACGAATACAGCCCGCGGTAAGCCAGCAGCATGAACACGGCCACGAGCCCCATGCTGCCGATCAGGCCCCACTCTTCGGCCACCGCGGCGAAGACAAAATCGGAATGGACGACGGGGATGAATATCGGGAAACCCTGGCCCGCGCCCTGGCCGAAAACGCCGCCTGCGGCGACGGCGTAGAGAGACTGCACGATCTGGAAGGCGCGCCCGAACGATTCCGGCCAGGGATTCCACCAGGCGTCCACGCGCAGGGCCACGACGTCAAAGAGAAAATAGGCAACGACAGCGGCCAGCAGCAGCAGGCCCAGCCCGAGGAGGACGTAACGGCCGTCACTGGTGGCCAGGTAAAGCAGCGATAGGAAAACCAGGAAATAGAGAGCGGCCGCTCCCAGATCGCGCTGCCACACCAGGAGGATCATGCAGAAGCCCCACATAAGCAGCAGCGGGGCCAGGTAAGGCAGCGCGCCGCGCAGGCCGTGGCGCGCCCGTCCCCAGCGCAGCGCGGCGTCGCGATCTGCGAAGTAGCTGGCCAGGAATATCACCAGCAGCAGCTTCAACAGTTCCGACGGCTGGAAGTAGACACGGCCGGCAAAGGGCACGGGAAAGGGAAGCCATAGCGCCGCGCCCGCGCCGGACGGATTGACACCGAAGAGCAGCGTGGAGGCGAGCAGAAGCAGGCCGACGACCAACCACAGGTAACGGTAGCGGTGCAGAAATCGCAAATTACGCGGCGCGATAGCCAGCAGCAGCATGGCCGCGGTCCCCAGGGCCACCCACAACACCTGGCGCCAGAGAAAATTAGGGGCCAGGCGGTCGACGAGTATCAATCCCCAGCCGCTCAGCAGGGCGAACAGGGGCAGGTAGGTTGGGTCATGGTCGGGCTTGAAAAGGAAGAGCAGAATGTGCGCCGCGGCGACCACAACGGCCCAGACCAGCGGTCCCCAGAGGTGGGGCCAGGCGAGACGTCCTTCCGTAGCCAGGCTCAACGTCACGGCATTGGTGAAGACAAAGGCCGCTGTCACGAGCAGCAGCAGCCCTTCGCGACGGCCGTTTACCTCGTGACGATCTTCTCGCAGTCGAAAATACATGGAGAATTATCAATAGCCAACAGCCAATTACCAATTGCCAATTCTCATTGGTAATTGGCAACTGATTATTGAGTATTAGTTATTCAGGTATCGTCCTGTGATCTCGGACATAATTTCGCGCGTTGACTGCGGAATGTAGCCCGTCGTTGTGATCACGGCGTTTTTCAGTCCGTCGTGCGCGGCCATCGGCCCGGCCCAGGACGGCTTGGAGGCGATCAGGTTCTTCAGCGCTTCCTGAGCCAGAGTAGTATTGCCGCTCAGAACACGCATTACCAGATCCACCGTTACCGGGTGTTCCGTTTCGTGCCACACATCATAGTCCGTCACGTGAGCCATCACGGTGTAGGCCATTTCCGCCTCCGCGGCCAGAAAAGCCTCGGGACTGGTGGTCATGCCTATGATGCTCATGCCCCAGTTGCGGTACAGGTCGGATTCCGCTCTGGTGCTGAAACGCGGCCCTTCGATGGTGATGAACGTGCCGCTGTCGTGCACCGTTCCTCCCGCGTCCCTGACGGCCTCGACCAGAGCCTCGCTCAATTCGGCCGAGAAAGGATGGGCCGCTGTCAGGTGAGCAACCATGCCATTGCCAAAAAAGGAGCTTTGGCGATTCTTGGTGAAGTCAAAGAGCTGGTCGGGAATGACAACGTGACCGGGAGCGTAATCCTCACGCAGCGAACCGCAGGCGCTTACTGCGACCACGTACTTAACGCCAAGCGTCTTCAGAGCGTAAATATTGGCGCGGTAGGGCACCTCCGTGGGAGTGAGTTTGTGGCCGCGGCCGTGGCGCGGGAGAAAGGCCACCCGTTCTTCGCCCAATGTGCCGATAATGAGCGCGTCCGAAGGATTGCCGAAGGGCGTCGTCACATATTTTTCTTCTATGCTTGTCAGCCCTTCCATGCTGTAGAGGCCGCTGCCGCCGATAATGCCGATTTCAATACGATTTGCCATGCCATTTATCTCTCAATAACCTCGGAAGCCTTCGCGGATTCGCTTCTCGACGAATAGGTCTCTGAACCTCTGAGGTTGGTCGTGTTTTAGAGCGTGAGGTCTTTGGAACACTTCCACGGCCGTATCATATTCCCTGGAAGACCTCAAAGCTCAATGAGCTGCGTTCGATACTATCCAAAGTGAGGCCAATTATAACAACGGAATACGCTCGTGTATAATACGGGTCGTGTCCGCTAGAAGCTTCGACCGAGCCCTACAAGACTTTCGCCGGGCGCGCCAGGAAGCGGCGCTGCGCCAGCTCCTGAACCGCTTTTCGGGGCGATCCGACCAGCTGCTTGCTTACCGTGATGTGAGCAGCAAGTTGAATATCACCGATACCGTGGAACGCGGCCTGCAGGAGATACCGCTCAAAGCCATCGTCGGCAGCGTCGGCCGTGCGGCCGACTTTACACGTGACTTTCTTCCCAAACGTGACAGCAATGCCGAACGCTGGGCGCAGGTCAAAGCGGCCGTTCTCGATATGCGCGGCTGGCCGCCGATCGAGGTTTACCAGATTGGCGATGTTTATTTTGTCAAGGACGGCAACCACCGCGTGTCGGTAGCCCGCCAGCTTGGCAACAAGACGATTACGGCCTATGTTACGGAAATCGAGACGCGGCTGACGATTGAGGCCGGCGACGATCCGGAGACGGTCATATCGCGCGCCAACTACATCGACTTCCTGGAGAAATCAAAGCTGGACATCTCCCGGCCAGACTCAGACTTGCACCTGACCTTCAGCGCGCAGTATGATGACCTTCTGGCGCAGATCGAAGGGTACAGGCAGCGCCTTGAGGCTGAGGGCCAGTCATTGTCCCTGCCGCAGGCGGCCGAGCGCTGGTATGATGAAGTTTACCTTCCGGTGCTTAAGATTATTCGCCGGCAGGGCATCCTGCGCGATTTTCAGGATCGCACGGAAGCTGATATGTATGTCCTGCTCTCCGAGCGCCGTGAGGAGCTGGAAGAGGCGCTGGGTTGGGAGATAAAGCAGCAGTCGGCTGTTCCGGAACTGGTGACCTCCGTCTCGACATCGCATACTCCCTTCTTCTCCCGGCTGGGGGATCGCCTGCGCAGCACGCTGGCCGCGGAACATGATGAGGAACCGGAAACAGGCGCCTGGAGAATGCAGCGATCCATCGCCGCGACGGGCGACAGCCTCTTCAATGACATTCTGGTTTCTTTGCAGGGTACGGAGGCGGACTGGCGCCTCCTGGACAATACGCTGGTCGTTGCCAGGCGCGAGGAAGCCATCGTGAAGGGTGTGCACGCCGTTGCGACACGAAAGGAACTGGACTGTGCCGAGACCCGCGAGATGCGCGCCGAATTCCAGCACCGCTGCCTGGCTGCCGGCGTGGAAGGCCAGTTCGCCGTCGAGGTGGGCGTCGAAGGTAAGATTCTGCTCGCTCGGGCGCCCTGGGTGGACCTGATTACAACCAACCTGACCTTTGCCACTGACGAAGGGCCTTCCGGCAAGCTGAGCCCGGCAGTCGGCCGTATGATCCAGCGCTGCCCGCGCCCGATCCTGGTGATGGCCGGGCAGGACCAGGCGCAGTTGAATCGCGGGCTGCTCGCTTATGACGGCAGCCCCAAGGCGGATGAAGCCCTTTATGTCGCCGCCTATCTCGCCGGCCGCTGGCACATCAGCCTGACAGTCGTCACCGTGATCACCAGGTATACGAGCGCGGAGATGCTCGACCGCGCCAGGCGTTATCTGATCGGCAACCAGCTGCGTAACGTGGACTACATTCTCCTGGAAAAGCCGATTACCGAGGCCATCATCAAAACCGCGGAGTTGAAAGATAGCAACCTGCTGATCATGGGCGGTTTTGGCTACCGGCCGGCGCAGCACCTGGTGCTTGGCAGTACCGTGGACGACGTTCTGACGCGCTGCCGCATCCCGACTCTTATTTGTCGTTGACAGACTTAATCCGATCACTTAAACTCAGCCGTCGCCCATAAACGCGCCGCGGGTTCCTGTCACGCTAGCTACCTGCGCCAGCCGCATTTTTGACGACACATAACAGGTACCCAGGGGGTACAGAGTTGAGCGATATTCTTTCAGCCGATCAGAAGTCCTATCTTTCCCACTACATGAAGGGCGTATCGCGATCTTTTAGCCTCGTCGCCCCGGAGGTGGATTCACCACTCGACGATTTCCTGGCGGAAGCCTACCTTATCTGCCGGGTTGTGGATAATATCGAGGATTCGAACCAGCCTTTTCCCTGGCAGCAAGAGCGTTTTGCGGAGTTTGGCCAACTGCTGGCGGAGCCTGGGCGGGCCGCGGCCATCCTGGATCGTTGGGACGGCCTGAACTGGGGAGGGTTGAGCGGTGCTGAGCAAGAGATGATGAGCAGCGAGAAAGGATTGATGTTGTGGCAGATATATGCTGCAATACCGGAAGAGTTCCGCGCCCCGATCAGGCGTTGGGCAGGTGAAATGGCCCTTGGAATGGAACGCAGCGGCAATCCCTTCACCTCTGATTTCTTCTTTAATCACGGCGATGTTCGCCTGCCGGTGCTGGAATCCGACTATGATCTTTACTGCTTCTACGTGGCCGGAACGGTCGGCCGGATGATCACGGAATTGGCCGTTACTTTCTATGACATTGAAGAGGGTACGGCGCGTATCATGACCGACGGCAGCGACGCCTGCGGCCGCGCCTTGCAGAAAACCAATATCGTCAAGGATTTCGCTGTTGATTTACAGCGCCGCGTCAGTTATCTGCCCGGGGAGTGGCAGCAGGAAATCGATTTCGCGGCGCTGCAGCTCGCTGGCGTGCCCGCTCCGTGGAAGAAGAAAGTGCTGCTGAATGTCGTGCGCGAACTGGAGGCTTCGGTTAACTACGTCCTGGCGCTGCCGCAAACGGCCGTTGGCTACCGCAAAGCGGGTCTTTTGATGATGCTGCCGGCCTTTGAAACGATCCTCCTGGCGGCGCGGCGCCTGGAAAAACTGTTTACGCCGGACCACGCGCTGAAGATTTCGCGCGCGCAGATGGGGCGCTGCGTTTTGCTGGCGCGCAAGATAGCCTACGACAACGGGGCTATTTTCGCCTATGCAGAGAATATGGCCGGGCAGATACGGCGCGAGCTTCAGCCAATCTCCGCCGGTGTACAATAAGCATTTTGCGCAGTCATAGCGTATTATTCAATGGAATAAGAGGTTGGTAGACGCGCAATCCTTTGCGCGCTGGCGCGGCAAGGCTTGTGCTGAGCTGGCCGGAGCAAAGCCGCGGCTACGTAAAAGTTTTGCCAACTTAACAGAAAGTAGGGGTTTAGCCCAGACGAATGACACCAGCTACGGCCGCCGGCGGCTACGAAGTCTTAATTGAGAACCGCTCGGAAAACATCATCCGGCGCTATCTGGCGCTGATCAGACACGGTAACGGCCTGCTGTTAGGCGCGGCCTATTCCTACATCCGCCGCGAGAAAGCGATCGGCAAGAACTGGTCGCTGACGCTGCTTTTTCTCAAGTTTATTCTGGCGGTGAGCTGGCCTTTCATTGACCGCAACCTGATTCGGCAGCCATTCGCGGTGCAGTTCCGCCGCCGCCTGGAGATGCTGGGGCCGACCTACATCAAGCTTGGCCAGATTCTGAGCCTACGTGAAGACCTGCTGCCGAAGGCGGTCACCGACGAACTGCAAAACCTGCTTGACCGCCTGCCCGCGTTGACTTTTGAGCGCTACGTCGAGCGGCTGGAAGAGACGCTCTTGATGCCCATCGATCAATTCCTTCTGGAGTTGGACACGGTGCCGCTGGGTTCGGCATCGCTGGCGCAGACGCACCGCGCCGTGCTGCTTACGGGCGAAGAAGTGGTTTTGAAGATGCTCAAGCCCAATGTGCGCCAGATGGTTGTCAACGACCTGCGCCTGATGCGCCTTGCCGGCCGCATCGCCCAGATTTTCGCCGCGCGCTTCCAGCCGCGCCGCCTGATCAGCGAATTCAGCCGCTACACGCTGCTGGAAGTGGACCTGCGCAACGAGGCCAACAACGCCGAAATATTTGCCGCCAACTTCGCCGATGAGCCGGAAGTGCATTTCCCCAAGATCTATCGCGCATACAGTAATCATGATGTCCTGTGCATGGAGTTCTTTCGCGGGCATAAGCCGGATGCGCGTCTGTTTAGAGTGCTCACCAAAGGGCAGGTGGATAAATCGATCGATCTGGGTATTGGGGCGACGATCGAGATGATCTTTCGCGACGGATTTTTCCACGCCGACCTGCATCCGGGTAATCTGGTTGTTTTCGACGACGGCAGTATCGGATTTATCGACCTGGGCATGGTCGGCCGTTTTGACAGCGATATGCAGCGGCGCATGCTCTACTATCTCTACTTTCTGGTGGTTGGCGATGCGCCAAGCTCTGCCCGCTACCTCGTCTCCATGACCATTGCCGGGCCGAAAAGCGATCCTGACGGCTTCCGCCGCGCGGTCGAAGATCTGAACCGCCGCTGGCTGCGCACACCAAATTTCGATGAGTTCTCGCTGGGACAGCTCATCCTGGAATCCGTAACCACCGCGGCCAGGTATAACATCCAATATCCGGGCGAGATCATCCTCATGATCAAGTCGTTGATCACCCTGGAGGGCATGGGCAACGTCCTGACTCCGGGGATCAACATCACTGAAGCGGCACGCGGGCACGTGCAGAAGCTGCTGTACGGCCGTGTCGATTTGAGACAGATATTCCGCGACGGCCTGGTCGTTCTGCCGGAATTGATCGATCTGCTCTACCGCAGCCCCTATGTCCTCAACGAAACAATCCGCTATGCTGAGCAGTACATGAAAAGCCAGCGTGAGAATCCCATCGCCGTCCTGCGCTCAACCATATTCGGCAGCTTTGTGATCATTGCCGGGGCTATTGTCGTGGCCGCCGGCGGCCCGCTGTGGTTATCGGTGGGCCTTTTCCTTCTTGGCTTCGTGATTGCGGGAATCGGCTTCCTTACTAACCGGTAGAAGTGACTGCAAATCATTTGCGTTCGCAGTGAGCGATTTATGAACCTTGTTAATTTAATCCGGTAGCAGCCATTCAACCCGCAAGATCAGATTTGTGGTGCATCCTTTTGGCTGCAGGTGCAGGGATTGATTGCTTGGTGAGCATGTGGCAGCCTGACGTTGCGCTACAAAAGAGCACGGCAAGCTTGCACAGCGTGACATAACTTATTAAAATGTCTGCGCATTGGCCTCCGGTCTGCGCCGGGACGACCGCGCAGCCGGACAGCACATAAAGGTAACGGTAGATGAAGCTTCCGAAATTTCTTGTCGGTCTTCTAATTGGCGGCCTGATCGGCAGTATGTATTGGTATTATCAAAAGAGCACATCCGCCGAGGATGGCGCGCTTCAACTACTGGATCGCCTGGCAGCTTCAGACGCCAGAGTGCGTGACCTGGAAGCGGCGCTGCGCAAGCAAGCGGCGCAGCGAGAAACCCCCGAAGAGAGTGAAAGCAGCGTGAATTCGACCGCGGCTCCTGTGCAGGAGCAGGCGGCCGCGGTTGATGATTTGCAGCAGATCGAGGGCATCGGCCCCACTTATAAGCGGCGGCTGGAGGAAGCAGGCATATCCAGTTTCGCCGGCCTGGCGGCTATGAGCCCGGAAGAGGTGATGGAAATAACGGCCGTGCGCTCGCCGGATGTGGCCGGGGGCTGGATAGAGGCGGCAAAAGAGAGATTAGCGGGATAAGCCGCTTGACAGTATTGGTAGGAGAGGGCATTTGGGCCTGGAAAATCTGAACCTGGTAGCATTGTTTGTGATGTTGGCCGGGTTCCTCCTGGGCGTTGTTCCGGCATTCCTGTTATTCGGAATCTATTTCGGCCGTCGCACCGAAAAAGAAAAGAAGGCGCTGCGTTTGCGTTACGAGCGCCAGATTACGGCGCTGCGCACCACCTTGCAGCGCATGATGGAGAAATTCGAAGCGGTAATGGGCGAGCGCAACCAGCTCAAGCGAGATAATCAGGCGCTCACCGAAGCCGTCCGCAGCCAGCACGAGATCACCGACCTCACCAGCCAGGAACTTGAGGACACTCAGCAAAGCGTGGTACGTCTTGAACAACGCGTCGATGAACTGCAGGCTGAAAACCTGCGTTACGAGGGAAGGCTGGAGCAGGCTGAAATCCACCAGCAGCGCATGGCGGCGCAGACGAAACAGGTCATTGAGCAGTTCACGCAAAATGAACGCATGCGCCGCAACCTCATATTTGCCGCGTCGGAGCTGCGAGAATCGAAGATCACCAACTCCGCGCTGGAGAAGCAGCTCGGCAGAAAACTGCAGCCGCTCTCGGCTGACGATACCACGGCGACGGATAAGCTGGACATCGGTTTAATCGATGGGCTGGCTCCTGAATATGCCCAGCGGCTGCATCAATCAGGCGTGCACACAATCGGCGATCTTGCGCGGCAAACGCCGGCGCGCGTGGCGCACTTTGCCGGGCTGTCTGATTGGGATGACTCGGCGGCCTGGATCGCCGAGGCCAAGATGCGGCTTGCCGGTTCGGCGCAGGCCTGAGTCGATATTATTGACAAAACTTGTTGACTTACCCAGGTAATGATGCGGCCGCTCTCCGGACCGGACCGAACCAAGATGCAATGTCATTGAACCCCGCTGCCTTAAGCAAATAAATTTAGATAACCGTAAAAGGCTCCGTGCCCGGCGCGCGGGGTTCTCAGCGATTGGTTCAGAGTGCCAGGTTTGAGAGGTAGGTGTGGCTGCGCGCGACCGCTTCCATCATGTCGCCGGCACAGCGATCCAGTTCGACGATCAACCACTCGGTATATGGTTCGCCGGCCGGTATCACCTTCTTGAAATCCATCTTGCCGTCGCCAAGGGCCACCATCGGCTGCGCGCGATCAAGCGGGCCGTCTTTGATGTGCAGCAGCGGCGCACGCGCGCCGAGATCGCGCACCAGTGCGGCGGCGTCCTGGCCGGCCGTCTGCACCCAGTACGTGTCGACCTCAAACAGGACACTATCGTCCAACCGCTCGCGCATGATGTCGAAGATAAGACGGCCGTTTAGCGTGCCAAATTCAAAGTCATGATTATGGTAGTAGAGCGGCATCCCGCGCTGCGCGGCATTACCGGCCGCTTCATTGAGCAGGTCGATCGCCTGCCGGACGCCGGACTCGGACTGGTAGTAGACCTGCGGATCCAGCCAGGGCACAACCAGGCGCCTGCAGCCAACTGTTTCCATGAAGTCCAGCGCGTGGTCCCTGTTTTCATTAACCGGGGGCCGCACGTGCGCGGCGACGACTTCCAGGCCGAATTTTTCGAATTTTTCAGCCTGCACGCGCGCATCGCCGGCGAATTCTCCACTTTCAACGGCCGTGTAGCCCATGTCACAAATTCTGGCCAGGGTATTATCAAAATCGCTATTCAATTCTTCGCGAACTGAATAGAGCTGTAATGCGATAGGTGTGTTCATCAAGTCTGTTCCAGCCTCAATTATTATCTGGTTTTCCGATAAGCAGAGCGGGATCGCCCAATATGTTGACCGGTGCCATCGCCTCTTGCAGCAGCGGCGTTCCGGCGGCCGCATTGTACATGTTCAGCAAGGTGTCGCCCAGCCTGACTATGTCCTGATCGACAAACAGTTCGAAGAAATCGGCCGTGATTTCCTTCTCGTATTCTTCGGCGATGTCGCCGGAAGGTGCCACTGAGGCGACGATGCCGGACTGGCTGTCGCGCAGCAAGCTTTCGGCCAGGGAATCAGTTCGTGGATTGGCAAAGGAGCCGTTGCGGCAGGTAAATGTGTTGAAAATGGGCAGGTTTGCTCCATTCTGCAGGACCTGGATATCGCTGTTCTGAAGAACAGCCTGATCGCTCCAGGCGCTTGCGCTGCCGCTCCCCGCATAGTGGACGATGCCCACCCCTTCGTCCATCGCGCTGATGATCTTGTAACGCGCGTTCTCATCCCCATCCAGGTTTACCTGGTAAACGGAATAGCCGTCTTCTTCCAGATACTCGGCCAGATCGGCCGCTTCTTCCTCATACTCCGAACCTGTGTCGGCCACGAGCAGCGCCTTGGAAGTCCACTCGGCCGCATCCTGCAGGATGTCGGTTTCGTAGTCGATGGTTTTGTTGATCATCGCCCGGAGCTGCGGCGCGTTCTGGGCCGGAAAACGGCCGATCGCCACCCGGGCTGTGTTATCCTCGTCGCGCGAGAACCAGCCGTCGCTGGCCACGTAACCCCCTTGGAGCGAGAAAAGCATTTGCGTGGGCAGGCGATTGCGGTTCTTACCAACCATCTGGTTCTTCAGATCGTAAGTCGCGTCGCCGGCGAGGAGAACATACTGCGGCGCCGGCGGCTGCCACTCCTTAAGCGCGTAGGCGATAAAATCCTTAATTGCCTGCGGATCACGCTGCCCGAAACCGAATTCATCATAGATCTGCTCGCTCGGTACCGCCTCCACGCGGAATCCCTGTTCCTTGCGATGGGCAATCAAAGGCTTGATCGCTTCGGCAAACCCGGGCACGTCGGCGACAATGGCAATATAGTCGGCGCCGCGCCGCGGATCGCGCAGCGATCTTTCCCAATCAACAGCTGTTTCCAGACCCGGTTTAATCGCCTTTTCGGCATTGAGGGCGATCAGATCAGACTCCCGCGACCCGGGTGAGAAGTGGGTCGACTCGCCATCCGGACGCAGACTTGTCAGCGCCACGGGTGATGCCGGATCCGTGATGTCAAAAATGAGAACACCGTCGCCCGCGCCGTCAACGCGAACATTAGGCGCCGTGCTCGTGAACCTTACCGCCTGGTTGGTAATATTTATCGGACCCGTGTAGCTCAACTCCAGGGAGTCTATATAAATGGCCTCGTCTTGCGGAGCCGTGTCGTCATAGACCACGACTGAGACGCTGTTCTGGTCGCCGGCCAACAAAATCCCTTCTTGCAGCGGGACGCGGATCGTCTCCTCGCCGGCGCCCTCCCAGGCGTGTTCGGCCACCACCTGGCTGTTGACCAGGATTTCAATATGGTGCCGTTCGTTATCCTGGGTTTCGACATTGGTGAACAGTCGCACGACCAGATTTGCCGGGCCGCCATCCGGTTGTATCGTGTTCAGATGCAGCGTCCAGCGATCGGGGGCCAACAAGATTGGCCCCAGCCAGGGATCCCCCGGAATCCCGTTTTCTACAAACAGGCGGTCATCCTCCCAGACCAATTTGAGGTTTGCATTGGATTCGCCTGCGTTAAAGGGCTGCGCTTCCCGTTCAGGCATGGAGATACCGGCTCCCTGGCGCAGCTCATAAACGGCCGGCGGTTCGTGAGGATTGCCGTCGGCGACCGCGTAGAAATAGATCATTGGTTCATCCTCGTCGTCCTGTTTAACCAGAAATGGTATCGGCTGGCCGTCGCGCATAAGGATCAAATCATTACTGGAGAGATTGGAGAAAGAGAGGCCGGCTTTGCGGAGTTGGCCGGCCGACACCGCGGCAATGCCGCTTTCGCCGATTGTCAGCTTGACGGTATCCGTTTCACTGGTCACTTCGGGGGCCGTGGATTCTTCCCCCAACAGGCTTCCCGCGCCGACAATGGGCAGCCCGGTAGGATTGAACCAGAGCGTGTAAGAGGCGCCCAGGAAGCAAAATGTCAAAATTGCCAGAACTATAAGAATCAGGTTGCGATTTAAACCCATTAATTATCACCCGCGCTACTTGATTATTGCCGCCAGAACGCGGCTGCCGCTGCGTCCGATGGCGCGCACCGATCTTGCGTAGCTGCTTGCCCGCCTGCTGATGATGCGAGCGTTTGCGTCTGCAAGGCCTTCGGGCGTGAGCCGCAGCGCCTCAAATGGCTCGCCGCTGATCAGCCGGCGTTCGATTTTGGAAATCGTCCCCAGCCTGTGGCTCAACCAGGCGCCTGACCCTTCTTCGAGCAGCAGCTTTCGGCCGTCCCTGACGCGCCACATGACGTGGCCGACGAGATCATCCGCTTTTAACGGCCGGTCAAAAACCAGCATGCGGTCGCCGCGTGTGAGCACAACTGGCGTATCCTGGTCTTCCTGGTAGACGGCCGCCACGCGGTGGGTCAACAGCCCGTCGGGGTCATTGGGATCGCGGAATGTGATGATCTGGCCAGGCCTGACAGCGGCCGGGTCAATTTGCTGCAGTCCGATGATGTCGCCGCGGTTCAACAGCGGCGACATGCTGTGACTGGCGACCGTCATCTGGGCGATCCGCTCCCCGCGGATATGGCTTTTTAGAACGTCGGCCAACGGAATGGCATCATACTGCGTCATAACATTTCAACGATGCACGGCGCAACAGCCGCGAACCACGGACATGGCTGGTACGGCCGTAAGGATGCCATCGATTCTATGGTAACGCGAAAAAAGAGACCTTCAAGAAGGACCATTCTCAGTGAAGTTTAATAGAGAGCGGCCTGGCTACTCGCCCCATTCGAGTTCCTGATCGCCGATATAGACGGTGTCGCCGACCTGGACGCCTTCCTCTTCCATGGCCGCGGTGATGCCCATGCTTTCCAGGATTTTCTGAAAGCGCACCAGCGTCTCGTCAAACTCGAAGTAGGTCATTGAGGCCACGCGTTCGATGGCCTTACCGCGAATACGCCAGCCGCCGTTTTCTCGTTCGATGGTAAAGGCGTGGTCATCCGATGGGCGAATGACGGGTTCTTCGGCAGGCACTGAAAGAGGGGAGGGCGCTTCGTCAAGCATGGCCCGGACACGAAAAAGCATCTCGCGCACGCCCTGACCGGTAACGGCCGAAATCGCGCAGAAGGGATACCCTTCCTTAGCCATGCGCTCCGCGATCAGGGGTTCCCAGGCTTCACCGTCCGGCAGGTCAATCTTGTTGAGGACTACAAGCTGCGGCTTCTCTTCCAGCGGGGCATCGTAAAGGGCCAGCTCCTGATTGATGGTGGCCCAATCTATTAGAGGGTCGCTCGCCGCACCGTCCAACAAATGAATCAAAACGCGCGTTCTTTCAACGTGCCGCAAAAAATCGTGCCCCAGGCCGACCCCCTGTGCCGCGCCTTCGATTAAACCGGGAATGTCGGCGACGACCATCGTGTCGTACTCGTCGACGGTGACCACGCCCAGGTAAGGCTGTAAGGTTGTGAACGGATAATCAGCGATTTTCGGCCGTGCGCCGCTGATTGCCGAGAGCAGCGTCGACTTGCCGGCGTTGGGTACGCCGACGATGCCCACGTCGGCCACCAATTTCAATTCCAGTGTGACCCACAATTCCTGGCCGGGCTCGCCCCGTTCGGCGACGCGCGGCGCGCGGTTGACGCTGGAAGCGAAGCGAATATTGCCGCGTCCTCCCTGGCCGCCGCTTAAAATCAGCGCTTCCTGGCCAGGTCCGGCCAGATCGGCCAGCACCTCTTCCGTTTCCGCATTGCGGATGATCGTGCCAACAGGCACTTCCAGGACCAGCGACTCACCGTTGGCGCCCGTCTTACGCTTCGTGTTGCCGTGTACGGCGTTTCCGGCGCGATAATGGTTGCTGCGGTGAAACTGGATCAGGCTGTTCAGATTTTCGTTGGTCACGAAGGAGACATCGCCGCCGCGCCCACCGTCGCCGCCATCAGGGCCGCCCAGGGGAACGTGTTTTTCGCGGCGAAAGCTGATCATGCCGTCGCCCCCATCGCCGCTGCGAATGTATATTTTGGCTCGGTCGTAGAACATAAAGCTCCAGGTGATTCGCGGATATTACGCCTCGTCCAGCAGGTGGCGCAGGGCGTCCATTCGCGGATCGATATCTTCATCCTCGCAGCCGCAGTCCCCTTCGTTAAGGTTCTGGCCGCAGATCATGCATAACCCCTGGCAGTCCGGCCTGCAGAGCGGCTGAATTGGCATGTCCAGCACCGCCAGCTCGCGTACCAGAGGAGATAAGTCGATAAATCCATTTTCGCCGACGACATAGCTCTCCGGCGGCGCCGCTGCGGGCGGATAGTAAAAGAGTTCGTCAATCTCCATGGTGAGCGGCACATTCGTATCTTCCAGGCAGCGCACGCATTGTACGGGAATATGGCTGTGCAAGTGGCCGCTCAGGTAGATACCTTCCGAGATTCGCGTAGCTGTAAAGGACCCGCTGAGCGGCTCCAATGTCATGTCCTCTGAAATGCGAATTTTGGGATAATTCAGCTCAACGTCACGAGAAGTGCCGTTTGGCGCTTCGAGGAGAAAGCCAAAGTTAAAACGTAATCGGGATGGACGTGATTTATTCATGTTACACCCGTCCTTCTTGTAAAATTCGTTGATTTGAGTATAGCATAATGGAAGCGAGTTAGCTTGCCCGCCGGAGAGATTATGACAAAGACATTGCTTGTTGCCACGCACAATCAGGGAAAGGTTAAGGAATACGCCGAGATGCTGTCCGATCTGGATATCAACTGGCAGAGTCTCGACGATATTGGATTAACGCAGGAGGTCGAAGAGAGTGGGGCGACATTCTTGGAGAATGCGCTGCTGAAAGCAGCCGGCTACGCCAGGGAGGCGGGCTGCCTGACGCTGGCTGATGATTCCGGCCTGGTTGTGGACGCGCTCGACGGCGCGCCGGGCGTGACTACGGCCCGTTATGGCGGGCCTGAATTGAGCAGCCGGGAGCGCTATGAGTATCTTTTGAGTAATTTGCGGGGAGTCCCCTCCGAGGAGCGCACTGCGCGCTTTGTCTGCATCATCGCCCTGTCCGATGCCGGCGGAACTATCCTGGCAACGGCCGAGGGCAGGATCGAGGGAACGATTGCCGAGGGCCCGGCCGGCGACGGCGGCTTCGGCTACGACCCTGTTTTTTACGTGCCGCAAACGGGACGCACCATGGCCGAGCTCCCGCCGCAAACCAAGCACACGCTCAGCCACCGCGGTAATGCCCTGCGCGCGATTGAGCCGCAGTTACGCGCTGTCCTCGCTGACGATTGACGAGACTTGCCGCCCTTCAGGCGGGTGCTAAAATCCGAGTCAGGAGTTTCCCATGGAGCAATTTGAGATCACGGGCGGGGTCCCCCTCAAAGGAACCATCACGGCAAGTGGCAATAAGAACGCGGCTTTGAAGCTGCTGCCGGCCTGCTTGCTGACCGACCAGCCGGTCGTTTTGCATAACATTCCCGACATACAGGATGTGCGCAATACGATTGACCTGCTGAAGGATCTGGGCGCTGATGTGACGGCGCTGGCCCGCGGCAGTTTTCGCGTGCATGCGCAGAACATCGTGAAGACGGAGCTTGACCCGATATTGGCGGGCCGGACACGGGCCTCGGTTGTTTTTGCCGGTCCGATGTTGGGCCGCATGGGCAGGGTGACGCTGCCGCTGCCGGGCGGCGACGTCATTGGCGGACGGCCGTTGGACACCCACGTGCAGGCGCTGCGCTCGTTGGGCGTGGAAGTGGATACCAGCCGCGTGGGAAAATTTGATATGTCGGTCGATGAGCTCGAAGGCGCCGGCTATCTACTGCTCGCCGAAGCGAGCGTTACGGCGACGGAAAACGCGGTTATGGCCGCGGTCCTGGCGCAGGGCGATACGATCATCGATAATGCCGCCTCGGAACCGCATGTGCGTGACCTGTGCCATTTCTTGAATAGTCTGGGCGCCAGCATAGAAGGGGTCGGTACCAATCGCCTGTTGATTACAGGCGTCGATTCCCTGTCCGGCGGTGAATACACGATTGGCGCGGACTTCATGGAAGTAGGCAGCTTCATTGGGGCAACGGCCGTTACCGGCGGCGAAGTGCGTATTAAGAACGCCGATCCGCAGAATTTAGGCATGGTACGCATCGTCTATGAGAAAATGGGCGTGCGCTGGCTGGACGAGGGGAACGACATCATCATCCCCTCCGGGCAGGAGCTGTGCATAGAATCGGCTGTCGGCGGGCGCGTGCCGCAGATCAAGCCCATGCCCTGGCCCGGTTTCCCACCTGATCTGATGAGCATCGCCGTGGTGCTGGCCACGCAGTCAGAAGGTTCCATCCTGCTGCATGACTGGATGTATGAAAGCCGCTTCTTCTTTGTAGACAACCTGGTTTTCATGGGCGCGCGCATCGTACTCTGTGACCCGCACCGCGTCCTTGTGCAGGGGGCCAGCAACCTCTATGCCAGCCCGCACGGCGTGCCCAGCCCCGATATTCGCGCCGGTATGGCCCTGGTTCTGGCCGCACTGTGCGCCGAAGGCACGTCTGTCATCCACAATATCCAGCAGATTGACCGCGGTTACGAAAATATTGACGCCAAGCTGCAGTCGCTGGGCGCGCAGATCGTGCGCACCGGATAGGCGGAGCGGCTTGAAAGCCCGCCGCGCTGCCGGTGGCCGCACTTCGTTTAGATGAAAATGAGCGATTACCCGCCAGGCAGTCAGGAAGCGCTCGCCATTTGACCGTCGCTCCTGGCCTAGTGTATACTATTATGTCGCACTAAGGTATGTGCAACGCTGGCACTTGCCTGCCGTATTAAGAGTAAAGTGCGACGACTATCCCGGCCATCAAGCGGCCGGGACCGGAATGAACACGAGGATTCTCCAGGGCGGAATGCCCTGGTTTTTTTAGGAGAGTTACCGATGCCAAAAAGAACTTACCAGCCAAAAATCAGACGCCGTGCGCGTGTGCATGGTTTTCGCAGCAGAATGAAGACTAAGGGCGGGCGCAAGGTTTTGAAGAACCGCCGCTCAAAAGGTCGCCAGACTCTGGCGCCAAAGATGAATAACCATGTCAAGAGCGTGAACTGGAACGGCAGTTCGGCAACGGCCTATCGTTCGGTGAAACGTTTTGGGGGAGGCAAATAGGCGGTCGCCGCGATGACTGCCGATGCTGCCAAAGTGCCATCGCCTGAAGCGTCGTTCAGACGTGTTACGAGTCAGGCGCCTGGGAAAAGCCTGGAGACACCCACTGGCGATATTGCTTGTCGTACAGGCCGAGCCGCGTTCAGCGTCGCCCGGGGTGGCTGAGATGAACTCAGCGCCTCCTGTTCGCTTTGCCTTTACGGCCAGCCGGCAGGCGGGATCAGCTGTTGCTCGCAACCGCGGCAAGCGTCTTCTGCGCGAGGCGGTGAGAGGCTATCTCGAGCAAATCGAACCGGGTTGGGATTGCTTATTTATCGTTCGCGAAGGCACACCCAGGGCGGACTTCAAGGCGGTACAATCGGCCGTTTATTCCCTGCTGAGGCGGGCAAAGTTGGTGGAGCCTTAATCAGGTTCGGCCAACTCCCACAAAGGGGCATCTCATGCAATCGACTATTCAGCTCATCAAGAACACCCCAAAATACGTGGCGATGGGACTCATTCGTTTTTACCAGCTTACTTTTTCCAAGGTACTGCCGCCAAGCTGCCGCTTTACACCATCGTGTTCCCATTACGGCTATGAAGCAATTGAGAAATATGGCTTTTTGAAAGGGGGATGGATGGCGGCCAAGCGTGTTGCCCGCTGCAACCCTCTGAATCCTGGCGGATATGATCCTGTCCCCTAGTGGAGGCTACATTTTTGACCACAATTAGACGGCTGATCAAACGGCCGATTTTTCTTTTTCTTTTGTTGACCGGCCTGCTGCTCACCTCTTGTGGCAGCCGCGTCGCCAGCTCCAACTGGCCCGGTCTTTCCACGGACGGCGAAAAGCTCTACCTGGCGAATGGCCCGACGGTAACCGCATACAACGCGGAGACGCAAACGCTGGCCTGGCAGTATCCGGGTGCGGACGAGGCAAAACCTAATTTGCTGTTTTACGCCGCGCCTTCTGTTATGGGCGATCGCGTCGTTTTTGGTGATTACGGCGCCGCCGGGGGCATGTTGAACCCCAAAGTAACGGTCAGTGTCTATGCCCGGGAGAATATCGATAACGGATCGACGCCGCCGGAATTATGGACTGCTTCCGACGTCGCCTTTGACAAGATAGTCGCTCCGCCGCTGCAGGTGGGCGACGTGGTCTACGTCGGTACGGCCGATAACCTGGTTTTGGCGCTCGACGCCACCAGCGGCGACCCGATCTGGCCCGAGCCCTTCGAAGCGGGCCACAGCATCTGGGGCCAGCCCGCGTATCGAGACGGCGTGCTCTATGTGACGTCGTTGGACCGCGCGCTGCACGCTCTGGATGCCCAGTCAGGCCAGGAATTGTGGCAAACTGAGTTTGAAGGCGCTATCGCTTCCCGGCCGGTGCTCAATGACGACCTGCTTTACGTCGGCGAATTTGGCAGCCAGGTTCATGGCGTTGACATCAACAACGGAGACATTGTCTGGTCCGCTCAGGCCGAAAACTGGGTCTGGGGCGCGCCCACCTATGCTGACGGCGCCGTTTATTACGCCGATATTGACGGCAATGTTTACGCGGTTGACGCCTTATCCGGCGAACCACGCTGGCAGGCGAAGGCCGCCGGCGCTATTCAAACGGCCCCCCTGGTTGTGGACGGCATCGTGTTCGTGGCCTCTGAAGGGGAGGCGTCTGAAGACGTAACCGGCGGGGCATTAACGGCGTTCGATACCAGCGACGGCTCTCAAGTCTGGCGCGTATTAACCACTACCCCGCTCTTTACGGCCCCCGTCTCCGTCGGTGACGCGGTTGTCGTAGCTCTGCAAAATGACACGTCGCTTTTGAACGCTTATGATTTACAGACGGGCGCGCCTTTGTGGACGATATCCCCGCCTGCGGAAGGGTAAGATACAAATTCGTTGAATTGGCCGAACGTGTGATAGCTGGCATGCCTGTCACTGCCGGTACGAGACGAGAAGAAAACTATGTTTGATACCTTTATTGTCAATCCAATGATCAACGCGCTGTTGGTCTTATACGATCTGTTGTTCAACAATTATGTGTTGGCCATCGCCGTATTTACGATCCTCATCCGTTTGATCACCCTGCCGCTCAATTTGCGCCAGCAGCGATCCATGCAGAAGACGCAGGAGATGCAGCCGCAGATCCAGGCCATCCAGAAGAAGTACAAGGACAACCCGCAGCGTATGCAGGAGGAGTTTCAGAAGATTGGTTACAATCCGATGGACAGCCTGACCGGCTGCCTCCCACTGTTGATCCAGATGCCCATCCTGTTTGGCCTGTACCGCGCGATCATGGTCACCCTGGGGTCGACGCCGCAGGCGATGTTTGAGCTGACCCAGCGCACGTATGATTTTGTGAATCTGACGCCGCTGCTGCCAGTGAGCAATTTCTTCCTATGGCTGAATCTCGGGCAGCCCGATCCCTGGTATATCCTGCCGATTCTCGTATTTGGCACGATGTGGCTGCAGCAGAAATTGTTGACGCCGCAGACCCAGCCGAAGAAGGATGGCAAAGAACAGAACGATCCGGCGCAGGCGATGTCCCGTTCCATGCAGACCACGATGCCCCTGATGTTCGGCTTTTTCTCGCTCTCCTTCCCGTCTGGCCTGTCGATCTACTTTATTTTGTCCAACGTGATCGGCATCGCGCAGGGCTACTACATGCGCTTTATAACCGCTAAAGAGAAAGAGGAAGCGGCATTGGGGAAGAAGCAGAAAAAGAATGTGGTGATTTCGGAACCACCGCCCAGCAGCGCCGACATTGCCGTCGCCGAGTCTGTGGAGGCTGATTTGCAGCCGGCGAGCAGTGGAAATTCGTCCGCTCCTTCGAGCAAGAAAACTCAATCCAAACGCAGGCGCCGTTCGAAGAAGTAATCCTGCGGCCCGGATATTGAAATCCCCGGGCATTCTAATTATTAATCGCTGCGTGAATGAACGATGCAATTTCCAAGGTGTTTGTAGAGGATAGACTCCAAAGATTTTCCAACAAGTTGATACCATGGCACAAAAACAGCAAACAATTGAAGAACGAGCCCCCTCTGTTGAAGAGGCGGTTGAAGCCGGATTGGCCAAACTGGGCCTGAAAGAAGAAGCGGTTGAAATTGAAGTAGTCGATGAAGGCCGCCGCGGCCTGTTTGGCATGGGTGGGCGGGACGCCGTTGTGCGACTGCACCCGCGATCCCGGCCTGAGCCCGCAACTGAAGCGCTGCAGCCGCCAAGGCGCGAGGTCCCGAAACCAGTGCCTGCCCCGAAGCCGGCGAAAGAGCCGGAACGCGAAACGGTCAGCGAGGTAAAGAAAACACAGGAAGCACCCAGGCCTGCGCAAAGCGAAAACGAGAAGGATGATGCCGATGTAACGGCCGTTGCCGTGGAAGTCGTCGAATCGCTCCTGCAGCAGATGGATGTAGACGCTTCGCTTGACGTATCACAGTCGGATACGGATGATGTTACCGGCCGGCGCGTGACCATTTTGAATATCACGGGCAGCGATCTTGGCCTGCTTATCGGCGCGCGCGGCGAGACGCTGGATGCCTTGCAGCATCTGTCGCGCCTGATGGCCGGGCATAGATTGAAGCAGCGCGTTAATTTTGTCATCGATGTCGAGGGCTACCGCGCCCGTCGCGAGCAGGCACTGGCTCGCCTGGCGGAACGTATGGGCAAAAAAGCGATAGACCGCGGCCGCCCGGTGACCCTGGAGCCGATGCCCGCATACGAGCGGCGCATCATCCACATGACGCTGCGCGAAGACCCACGTGTTCGCACTGAAAGCACCGGCGAAGGCGACCAGCGCAAGGTCCGTATCTACCCCTTGTAAGGCCAGCCAGAAATTCGTTCAGCGAAACGAATATTAGCCGCGGACTCAGGCAATATTTTAAGGTCCAATTCCCCGTCCGGGCTTGATCTGCGGCGGGTTTTTTGCTATTATAATGTGTACCAAAGTGAGGGAAGCGAAAGCGGAACTCATGGCGGAGAGGAAGCTCCGAGAAATTGGCAAGCTGTCCGAAAAGGTGGAAGTGGAAGCGGTAAATGCGGGAAACCGCAAAGACGTGGAAACGGAAACGCTTTCAAAACAAGAACTGGAAACCCACTGTTTTGCATCCAGAAATGGAACAAAACGATGAAGTTGGTAGAAAGGGAAAGCGGCGAAAGAGTGGAAAGAGTATCTGTTGCTGGTGTAGGTAATAATAGCTAACACCAAAAGACAACAGGTAAGCTGGAAGCAAGAAGACAGGCTAAAAGGTTACTTGGGGCTCCTCGTTTTTTTTTGGGACAACGGCCGCAGTTGTCCCATTTTTTGTTTCTTGCAGGTTGAATGCCCGCGTTGACAGGCAAGATAAAGCCCGCGCTAAGAATTCCCCGGTGTAAATACTTCCGGCTTCAATAGTCCCACATAGGGCAGGTTGCGATACAGCTCGCGATAGTCCAGGCCGTAGCCCACCACGAATTTGTCGGGAAGATCAAATCCTTTGTAATGAATGGGGATGTTGACCAGCCTGCGCTGTGGTTTTTCAAACAGCGTACACACGTGCAGGGAAGCGGGGCCGCGCGCCTTTAGATTGCGCAGCAGGTAGCTCAGTGTCAGTCCGGTGTCGATGACGTCTTCTACGAAGAGTACATGACGGCCGTTCAGCGGTTCTTCCAGGTCCTTCTGCAGGCGCACAAAGCCCTGTTCCCTGGTGCTGCTGCTGTAGCTGGCGATGGCCATAAAGTCCACTTCGACGGGCACGGTGATGGCGCGAATCAGGTCGGCCATGAAGGGAAACACGCCCTTCAACACGCCGATGAGCAGCGGCCTGGTACCGTTATAGTCGCGCGATATTGCCGCACCCAATTCCAGGACGCGAGCCTGAATTTCCTCCGCGCTGAACAAAATCTGGCTGACGCCTTCGGAGAGGACGCCGTAGGCTTCGGGTGGCGGGTAATGCAAATCAGCCATCAGTGCCGTTAGGCTGCGCTTCGGTTCCCATGATGTTCTCGGCGTGTTCGTCCATGCCGAAGCGCAGCATCAAATTGCGCAGGTCGCTGCGCTTCCACAGCTGCACGTTAATCTCCGGGTACAGCTCATTCATGCGCCGGATTTTGCGATTTTTCTTGGTAATCAGCTTGGGACGCAGGGTGGTCAGCTCCACGAAGAGGTCCTGCTCCGGAAGGTAGAAGTCAGGAGCGAAAGCCACTTTAACATTGCCGTCCTCATTCCACTCCAGGGCGAATGCCTGCGGTTCGTACTCCCAGGGGATGCCGTAGTAATCGAGAATGCGGGCGAACTCTTCTTCAATCGGGTGGGCGAACTGGAACGCGGAATAATCGACGCCGTTAATTTCCATGCCTGTCCAAACAGCGGCCGTAACGCCGGCCAACTCCAATGATACTTTTGCAGGAAACCTTTTTCTGCCGCGACTGATCGCGGCAAAAAGCTTTCCAACATGATTATCACCGGATTTCGCGGAAGGTCAATTCAGGATACTTGCTGTCGTAATAATTGAGATCGTGTTCCGAGTTCATCAGGGCCACAAGATTTCCGTACTGGTCCTGCGTGCGAATCATGCTGTACTGCCAGGGCAGCATGTCGATAAGTTCCGGTGGCCCTTCCACGATGCGGCACAGGCTGTGCGGCAGGTTGTTCAGCCGCGTCTCGACATTGTATTCGCTCTCCAGGCGCGCCTGCATCACTTCGAACTGCAGGACGCCGACCACGGCCACGATAGGCTCGCGCTTTTGGGCGTCCGTTTCGTGCAGCACCTGCATCGCGCCTTCCGTCTCCAGCTGCCGCAGCCCTTTTAGGAACTGTTTCTGCTTGCTGATATCCAGGTTGATCAGGCGCGCGAAATGTTCGGGCGCGAAACGGGGGATGGCCCGGAAATTGAACGGCCGTCCTGCGCTGATCGTGTCCCCGATCTGGAAATCGCGCTTATTGGGCAGGCCGATGATATCGCCGGGATAAGCGTCTTCGACGACCTCGCGTTCCTCGGCGAAAAACTTGTAGGGGCGCGGCAGGCGAATGGTCTTGCCTGTGCGCATGTGGTTGACGGGCATATTGCGCTCAAAACGGCCGCTGCATACGCGTACGAAGGCCACGCTGTCACGGTGTTTGGGATTCATGTTGGCCTGGATCTTAAAGACAAAGCCGGAGAATTCATCTTCCAGCGGGTCGACCGGCCCTTCGTCGCTGGGGTAGGCCTCCGGCGCGGGCGCGTAGCGCACAAAGTCGTCCAGAAAAAGCTGCACGCCGAAATTGGTCAGGGCGCTGGCGAAATAGACGGGCGTCTGTT
>JBJYWZ010000105.1:0-6833 GCA_046259725.1 Promineifilaceae bacterium (SeqCode)
TCCTGGCCGATGTGGAAGTCGACGACGGCTGCTCCGGCGTGCTCTTCGCCCACGGTTCGCGCTTCGGCGGCCATTCGCTGTTTATCTACGACAAGAGGCTGTACTACGTGTACAACTTCCTGGGCATCCCGCCGGAACAGAAGTTCGTCTCCGATGAGGAGCTCAAGCCGGGTAAGTACACCCTGGGCATGGAGTTTATCCGCGAGAAAGCCGGCGAGTACGGTGAGTCGCACGGTACGACCAACCTGTATATCAATGATAAGGTGGTTGCCACAGGACCCATGCGCACCCAGACCGGCAAGTTCACGCTGTGCGGTGACGGCCTGTGCATCGGCCGCGACAGTGCGGATGCCGTGGCAGCGGAGTACACGCCGGAAACTCAGGGCAAGTTCACCGGAGGCACCATCCAGTACGTGGAGGTGTCGGTGGAGAAGGAACAATACCGAGACCTCGAAAGGGAGATGGCAGCAGCGATGGCAGTCGATTAAGCCACGATCCCGTTGGATTCTAACCATCATTCTAACTGCATGGTACCGGTTAAACCGGTACCATGCTTTGTCAGGTTAGGACTCGCCGCTCAACCTTGGGAAAGGAAACAACACGTTATCCTTCAAAATAACCCTGACACCATATTGAGGTTATCAGCAAATGGGAACTAATTTACCATCCTGGAATGATACAGCAGCCAGGCAAGCAGTTCTGGACTTTGTTGCCAAAGTTTGTGACAGCAGTAATCCGGGCTACGTCCCGCCGCAAGAGCGCATCGCCGTCTTTGACAATGACGGCACCCTGTGGTGCGAAAAACCGATGTATATCCAGCTCGATTTCATCTTGCAGCGATGGGTGGAGATGGTGGACGAAAATCCCGCGCTGAAGCGTTTGTACATCCGCTGCGGTTACGCGCCGATGATCGAACTGCTTCATTTCCTGGAAGCCAACGGGTTTACCAATTACATCGCCTCCGGCGGCGGGCGTGATTTCATGCGCCCGGTGACGGCCGAAATATATGGCATCCCGCCGGATCGCGTCATCGGCAGCAGTGTGTCGTTGGAATTCCGCGCCAGTGATAAAAAAGGCGGCGACGTGCTGACGAAGCCGCAGCTCAATGTGCTGGACGACGGACCGGTGAAACCGCCGCGCATCTGGAGCCGTATCGGCCGCCGCCCTATCTTTTGTGCCGGCAATTCCAACGGCGACATCCAGATGCTGCAGTACACCGAGGGCAGCACACATCCCTCTCTGTGTATGCTGGTTAACCACGATGATGACGCCAGGGAGTTTGACTACACCGCCGGCGCCGAAGATGCCCTCAAAATGGCACAGGAACGCGGTTGGATAGCCGTCAGTATGCAACAGGATTGGAGCACCGTCTTCGCCGCAGAAGAGCAGTGAAATAGTGTGGGCAGATAGATTGGACTGCCGTATGTAAATCCTAACGAGCTAGAATATTTTGGAGAATTAAATGACGCAAGAGAATCAAATATCAGAAGACGAAGCAATGGAGCAGGTTGCAGCGGCCGATGAGATCGAGGCTTTGTTCGTCCTGTCAGCGAAGGGAATGGCTTATGAAAACGGCCGTCTGATCCTGAACGGAATTGCCCCGACCACGTTGATGTTTGCCGACCGGCCGCAGCGGGTCACGGGTCACGTCCCGACGGAGGAATTCCTGGATTCCTGGGGCGAAGGAGACGACAGCTTTGCCGATGACCCGCCAAACGCCGTATTGTCTACATTCTTAGATCACGAGGTCAACGACGTTGTTGTCGTGCTGCAAGACCCGGTATTAGAGGGTAATTCCTTTAGCTACCAGGTTGAAATCCTGGATGGCGAGATGCCGGCCAGCGGTGGGGCAAGCTCGCTCTTTATCGACATGATCGGCCGTCCCTTGACGCCGGTGTCTATCGCCGGTGTGCATCGCCGGGGACGCCGGCGCGGCCGCAGGCGCGAACGCAGACGTATGCGCAGGCGAGGTATGTACTAAAAAACATCCACTTTGTTCAAGATGTGGGAGATGGTACCGGCAGAAGCCGGCACCATCTAGGCGATCGATCAGACCTAAGCAATTAATCCGGTAAGTGAAGGATTTGAACACAACCACAAGTAACGCACCGGCCGGCCTAAAGAGGCATTTGTCGGTCTTGAGTTGGCTGCCCGCCTACCAGGCGAACTGGCTGCGCCTTGACCTGGTGGCTGGCCTGACTGCAGCGGCCGTGGTCACCCCGCAGGCGATGGCCTACGCCACGATTGCCGGACTGCCGGTGCAGGTGGGCTTGTACGTAGCGCTGGCGCCTATGCTCGTCTATGCCCTGCTGGGCAGTTCGCGCCGTTTAAGCGTCAGCTCAACCTCTGCTCTTTCCATCTTGACCGGTACGGCCCTCATCGCAGCGGTAGGAACAACGAGTAGTCCCAACGACTATGTTACGCCGGCGGCAACCCTGGCCTTCTTCGTGGGGCTATTCTTGGTTTTGGCCTCGCTGCTGCGGCTTGGCTTTCTGGCCGACTTCATCTCCCGTCCTGTATTAACCGGCTTTAAAGCTGGAATTGGCGTGGTAATTTTTGTTAGCCAGTTGGGTAAAGTGTTGGGCTTATCCATTCCCAGCGGTTCATCAGTCTTTGAGACGCTGGGATTCATCGCGACCAACCTTGAGCAAATAAACTGGCCCACCGTGGCGCTGGCGGCCGTCACGCTGGCGATCCTGATTCTACTGCCCCGGCTGGTTCCACGCATTCCCGCGGCCCTTGTCGCCGTTGCCATAGGGATAGCGCTGTCGGCCCTGGTTAATCTCGGCGCCTGGGGCATCACGCTGATTGGAAACATTCCAACCGGACTCCCTTCCTTCGCGCTACCCGATTTGTCCCTGGCGCGCAGTCTATGGCTGCCGGCTATGGGTATTGCCCTGATGTCTTTCACGGAGTCCATAGCCGCAGCCCGGGCTTTTCGGGCGCAGGGGGAACCAGCCGTGGATGCCAACCATGAACTCTTTGCCCTGGGTATGGCCAACGTCGCTGGTGGTTTATTTCAGGCTTATCCAGCGGGGGGCGGCACATCGCAAACGGCTGTTAATGTAAAAGCTGGAGCCAAAACGCAGGTTGCAGAACTGGTCACCGTTGCCGTTGTCGCTCTAGTCCTTCTGTTCCTGGCGCCAGTAATTAGCCTCATGCCGGAAGCGACACTGGGCGCGCTGGTCTTAGTGGCGGCTGCCGGATTGGTCCAGGTCGGCGAATTCCGTGACATGGCTCAAATCAGGCGTACCGAGCTTATGTGGGCTCTGCTGGCCTTTGCCGGGGTCGTCGTATTGGGCATATTGCAAGGTATTCTGTTCGCTATCTTGATCTCCCTGCTCACACTGCTCGTGCAGGTAGACCATCCTCCTGTCTATGAGCTGGGCCGCAATCCGAATAGTGGTGTATTTCGGCCGCTGGAGGATCACCTTCAAGATGAAACCATACCTGGATTATTGGTCGCCCGCACTGAAGGTCGCCTTTTCTTCGCCAACATATCACGAGCGATTGACCAACTCTGGTCATTAATTCATCAAGTCTCGCCACAAGCGCAGGTCGTGATCCTGGATTGCGACGCGATTCCCGATATCGAGTACACAGCCATCAAGTCGCTAAAGGAATTTGAAGAGCAGCTGCGGAGTGCGGGCATTGAGTTGTGGTTGGCAGCGCTCAACCCTGAAGCGTTGTACATGGTCAGACATTCTCCTTTGGGCAAGAGATTAGGCGATGAGCGGATATTTAAGAGTCTGGAAGAGGCGGTCGCCACTTACTCCCAGTCTCATGAATCAGGAGACTTTAAAGATATTAACGTTTCAGGAGTCAGGTGAGGCTCGACCATGCACCACCGGCTGACTTGGTGCCTTTCGCGGCGTATGCATTTTTGATCAAATATTCAGTGGACATTTTATTGAGGGAACAATGGACATTATTACAAACCTTTTTTCCTACTTACAGCCCGGCAGTTTTCTCTATTTCGATCTTCTGGCGGCATTCACCAACGCCCTCAATGGCGCATTGCTGGTGCAGCGCCCGGATCATTATAAAGGGCGCTACGTTACGACGGTTGGTATCCTGGTCTTTGCAGCCTTAGGCGGTCTCGGCGGCGGGGTTACTCGTGACGTCTTGTTAAACGATACGCCGTCCTCGCTGACGAACCCCTGGTACATTATTCTTGTTGTCATTGCCTGGCTCATCGGGCTGCGTCTGGCCTGGTCGAAAGGCCAGGATTTCCGCGAGACTTTCTTCCAATTCGTGACCTCCTTTTCTTTGCCCTGGTATGCCGTGGTCGGCGTTGAAAAAGCGCTTGGCGCCGGCTGGCCTTTCCTGGGAGCTGTAATCATCGGTATTATCGGCCCAACTGCCGGACGCTTCCTGATCGACGTCGGCTCGGGGGTTCCGGCCAAGCAGTTCGTTCAGGGGGAGTGGTTTGTCGGTACAGCTATCTTGGTATCCGTTAGCTTTGGCTTCTTGCGGGCGGGAACGGTTGGGCTGCCCGGCTTATCCATGGGCTTTGTGGCAGCATCGCTCACAGCGTTTACGATAGGTTTCGGCTTCCGCGTAGCTGCTTTGTGGTTTTTGTGGGAGGAACCAATGCCGGGACGCGTCCCCGATTGGCTGCTCAAGGGTATGCCCAAGCGCGAATCCCTCAAAGAGAAGATGCAGCCTGGTTGGAGCCCTTCCTGGGAGGAACCACCGGATAGGAGTAACTACTCACTTTAACAAACAATCTACGCATCCAACCATTGGAGGGCAATTATGACTAAGCAACAATCCGTCCAAAAATCATCTGATGATAATAAGGGCAAAGGGACAGACTCGTCAGGCGCGCCTGAGAAAGCCGGGATTATCCTGACCACCCTCATCGTCGTCGCCGCCGTGGCCAATCTTCCCCTGGCCATGGCCAATGTGGCGCTGCCGGCCATCGGCACTTTCTTCAATGCTTCACAAACACAGCTCAATCTGGTGGCGGTAGGCTACTCGCTGGGTCTGGCTTGCTCTGTGCTATGGCTCGGGGCCCTGGGCGACCGTTACGGCCGTAAGCAGATCGCACTGCTTGGTGTGACGCTGGCCATACCCGCCGCGCTTATCTGTGGGTTTGCACCAACAATCCAGATATTGATTGCCGGCCGTCTCTTTGGCGGCATCGCCGCCGGCATGGCTTTCCCGACCTGTCTAGCCTTGATCGCCGCATTGTGGGGGTCGGGACCGGCGCGAACGAAGTCAATCGCTTTATGGGCCGCTATAAGCGGCGCTATCAACGCCTGCGGTCCACTCATCTCCGGGGCATTATTATTATTCATGCCCTGGAACGCGGTTTTCCTGGTCGTCATTCCTGTTGCCTTGGTTGCTCTCTTCATGGCCTTCAAGTTCATCCCCGCGCACGTGAATGAGTCGACAGAAGCCGTTGACCATATTGGTGGACTCCTGTCAATGGTCTTTGTCGGGGCGCTCATCCTGACTATCAATTTCGCGCCGGTGGCTAATATGGGCAAGCTGGTGATGAGCCTGGCCGCCGTCACGCTCGTAACCCTGGTACTCTTCATTATCCGCCAGCGCCGGGCGCAGAACCCACTCTATGACTTGAAGGTTGCGGCACGGCCGACTTTCTGGGTGGCGGCGGTCGGGGGCATCATCGTCTTCGGTTCGCTGATGGGTGCGATGTTCCTCGGGCAGCAGTTCATGCAAAATGTGCTTGATTATTCGACCGTGGCCGCCGGGGCAGCGATCCTGCCGGCGGCCGCCCTGATGATCCTGGTAGCGCCGCGTTCGGCAAAATTAGTGCACGAGCAGGGTTCTCGTTTTACTCTACTCTTGAGTTTTGCCGCCGTATTGATCGCCTTCGTACTCATGTTCATATTTTGGAACGAGGGCATCTCTTACTGGTTAATTGGCATTGCCTATGTCTTTCTCGGCGCCGGCGTTGGTCTAGGGGGCACGCCTTCCTCAAATTCGCTCGCCGCCTCTGTGCCCATAACCAAAGTAGGCATGGCCTCAGGCACAACGGACTTGCAGCGCGACCTGGGCGGAGCCCTGATGCAGTCGATCTTTGGGGCGCTGCTCGCCGCCGGTTTTGCAAGCTCGATGAGCACGGCCGTTGCTGCTGCGCCGAACGCCTCCGAAATCTCCAGCAGCGTCCGGAGCCAGTTGATGCTGTTATATGCCAGCGCCGAAAACATCGCGCAGCAGTATCCGCAGTACGCCGATCAGATCACGGCCGCGGCCAAGACCGCGTTTCTGGCCGGTGACGACAAAGCCTACATTGCCGGGATCATTGCCGTATTGATCGGTGCGGCACTCGTTTTCTTCTTCTATCCCAGGCACGATAAAGAAAAGGAATTATTGCAGCAATATCAGGTCGCGGATGCGAAGCAGTAACATCGCCTTCGCCCCCGGCTCACGGTAGGAGATCGTCATGAAATCGAGGATAGGGCGCCGGCTGAGCAGTCTTCTTCTCATCAGCGCCGCTTTCTTGTTGATCTTTGTATTCGCCGGCTTCACCCGGCCGGCAGACGCCCAATCAGAAGTAGCACCGGAAGCTGCCGCAACAGCAGAAGTTACGGCCGTGCCGGACGCTGATGCTGCGCCGGAGGCTTCTGATGGACAAGAAGTTACTGCAACGCCGGAAGCTGCAGCAGCGCCGGATTCAATAACCACCTCTGGCCCACTGCGGAATCAATCATCAGACATGACTCTGTCCGATGCTTTTAAGTCTTTATTAAACTGGACGCCGCAGCAATGGGCTGATTTTCTTGTTTCCATCCTGATTTTCGCCTTGATCGCCATTTTTGGCTGGCGCATTGTCATCTGGATAGGCAAGGCGATCGCCGGGC
>JBJYWZ010000106.1:0-3285 GCA_046259725.1 Promineifilaceae bacterium (SeqCode)
TGGACGCTGCCAACGCTGCGCTGGTTTTTGCCGGTGATTTGGATGCCCAGGCCGCCTTTATGTCCGGCGCGCTCAAGGTCGAAGGGGAGCTGCCCGATGCGGTGAAGATGCAGACGCTGATTGAGATCGTTGGCGAAGAGATTGAGTATTAGGAGTTTGTCAGTATGTCAGTAGTTCAGCTGCTGAACTACTGACATACTGATGCATCTATCCCACAGAGAGATAGAATTGCTCTATCTTAATCAGGGAACATAGGCCAGACCGAAGGGGTTCAGCTCGACGGTTACTTCGCCCAGCAGTACCGGAACCGGCTCTGATTTAGAGGCAGTATAGATCGATACCTTGTCTGACGCACCGCCCGAATGGGTGACGTAGAGCTTGTCACCGCTGGGCGTGAGGGCGATATTGTGCGGCACGGGGTAGGGCGTGTCGACCGAGTCCAATACCTGGTTGGTCCTGGTGTCAATGGCGAAGAGTCCGTCTACGCCGCCGCCGGGGAGATTGGTGGTGTAGAAAATACGGCCGTCTGTGCGCATGCCGGCGCCGTGTGCGCCAGGCACTGCAATCTCCGTAATTGGATCAAGGGTGAAGCGATTGAATACGCTGACGATGTCACTGTTTTGCGCGGGGATATAGAGGCTGCGCCCGCGGTTAGCCAGCGACAAATGGGGATCCTTGCCTACTTCGGCGCGGCCCACCTCGTCAAAGGTCCTGGTGCTGAATTGGACGACATAGTCGTTGGGACCCGCAAAACCGAGCATAGTCACATAGGCAAATCGCCCGGCTCTATCGAGGATGACGTCATGCGGTTTGCCACCATCAGCAACCAGATCAACGGGCATGGGTACGGTGGCGATCACGTCCAGAGTGCCCGTGTCGATCACGGTTGCCGTATTATCCACATCATTGCTGACCCATAACTGACGCCCACGGCTGTCGGCCCACATGTGGAAAACACCCTCGCCGGCGGGCACGGTGTCCACGACGCTGAAATCAGCGGCGTCAAAAACCACGACCTGGTCATTGGCCCTGTCGCCGACGAAAACGCGATCGCCGAATTTAGAGTAGACGACGTACATCGGCTCGGCCGGGTTCGGACCGGGCAGTGCGACGTTATCTATTATCGAATCTGTCTCAACATCAATGACGGAAATGGAGCCGCTGGCGCGGTTGGCCACAACGATCTTACCGTGCGAACCGCCGCTGCCACTCCAGGCCAGCGCGCCTCCCGAAATAAGAAGAACGGCGGCAAGAAAAGCAAAAAACAGTGCTGAAAGGGAACGCTTCATCATAGTCTCCTTCGAAATGCAGCGCCGGCTTTCAGCCGGCCGGAAGCCGGCGCAACAATTTCATATATGGTGTTGTGCTGTGACTCATGAGGCCTCGTCAAGGATACATACGTTATCAGCATGACCTTACGTAGGTCTTACGATAAGATTAGCAATGTGTTACCGGCCACAGGCCGCGGAGGCATAAGCAGGAAGTCGTACAGGTTTGCAATAGAGAGGTTTCTGGCAATATCGTGTCCGGGTCATCAGATATTTTTCGGCGTGAAAAGGCTGTCTGGACAGCGCCACGCGTGCCGCGGCGGCTGCAGCGCGCTGTGTTGAAGCTGGCGCCGTTTTTGCTGCTCCTGACGATCAATGGCTTTGTGCTGTTCAACGCGATCGTCCATCCCCCGGCGGCCGCCTATGACGGTGGGAGTCATCTGGCAAATATCAGGATCATGGCCGGCGGCCATCTGCCTTCGCCAACCAATTCTGACCAGTTCTTTTCTCCCCCGCTGCCCTATGCGCTGCCTGCTTTGGCTTATGCCGCGGGTCTTTCGTGGCCCGTTACAGCGAAATTGGCCCAACTGAGCAATGTACTGCTCTCTATGGGTACGGTGTATGTTGTGATTCGCCTGGCGCGCCTGATCCGTCCCGAGAACGAGCGGTATACGATAACGGCACTCTCCATATTGGCGCTGATGCCCGTCTACTACAAAAGCTTCACCTTCATTCGCGGCGAACCGTGGGTGACGTTTTTTACGGCCGTGATCGCCTACGAATTCCTCAGCCTGATCGTGAATAAGGAATCGGGGAGGCGGCTGACGAAACGAGCGCTGCGCCTGGGTGTCTGGCTTGGCCTGATTATCCTGTCCAGGCAGTGGGGGTTTCTAGTATGGATCGCCGTGACCGTGTTCGCGGCCGTCATATGGCGGCGGCCAGGCGCGGCGCTCACGGCAAACCGGCAGACGCGGCGGCAGGCGATTCGAGCGCTTCTTCTCGCTTCCGCCGCTGCCCTGGTGATTGGCGGGTGGTTTTATCTCAGCTTGCAGCTGCGGTTTGCCAATGTATCCGCCTTTAACCGGCCTCTGGAGGAAAGCGTATCATTATCCAATCATCCGTCGTCGTTTTACAGCGGTCTTGGAAATGGCAAACTGTTCAGCGATCCGGTACGGCCGTCATTCCCCAACCAGTTGTGGCCCCAATTTTACGCCGAGTTCTGGGGTGATTACGAAGCATATTTCCTGGTCACGGGCCGGGATTTACGTACCAATCATGTGCTCGCGGGGTACGTGCTGGAAGATGCCGTAGAGCTTAATCCTCCCTGGCTGGAGACAAATCGCGCGCAGATGGCCGCCTACCTGGGGCGGGTAAACCTGATCGCCCTGGGTGTAACGGCGCTCATGATAGCGGGGCTTGGTTACGGCTTTTTGGCCTTCTGGCGCTGGCTGACCGGCGAGGGACGAGATATTGGTACAATCTCTTCTGCCTTGCTGTGGCTAATAACGACAGTATCTTTTGCAGGCTACTTTCTATTTGTGATCATGGTGCCTAATCCCGGCAACGGCGATACGATCAAAGCCACCTATCTCCTGCATACCTACCCGCTGATAGCCCTCTTAACAGCGGGCATGTTGGAAGTGATTCACCCGCGGACTAGAGCCGGTTACGGGCTGCTCTGGGCGGTCATAATCCTCACCTTCATTTACCTGATCCCGACGTTCGTTACGCACTATCTGCCGCTCTGGTTCTAACTGCGCCTCGAGCCTGGAGCCGGAACCTGCTCATATATGGATCGGATCGCTGCATGATGGCGGGAGTTCTACGGGCGTATTGGCATTCACGGCCGTCAGCTCGATATTTACTTCGAATAGTCCGGCAAACTTAAGCGGCTGAAAATCACCGCTGTAGCTGCCGCGAAAGGCAACCGGATAACCGCCTTCTTTGTCCACATAGAGATCAGCATCTTCGGCCGTCCATAGACCGGCGGCAAAGGTTCTGAGCTGCGGATTGCTGC
>JBJYWZ010000107.1:0-1894 GCA_046259725.1 Promineifilaceae bacterium (SeqCode)
GCCTGGGCGCCTGTCTTATCTTCAGCCGTGACCAGCAGCCCGGACTCTTCCAGCATGCGGATCGCGCGCCTGCTTGCATCCAGTTCAACGGGCAGGGTCAGGAATGAAAAGAGAACCAGTAAGGCAAAGAAAAATACGCCCAGCCATACGAGGCCCGAAATGTTGAAGATCACACCCATCAGAATAGAGAGATAGGAGAGCGTCGGGCTGTATTGAATGGCCGGCAGAAGAAAGCCGCGAGCCTTGATCAAACTCGATCCGGTCTGGTACTGCTGCACATGACCCAATTCATGCGCCGAAACCGCGAGCGCCGATATCGTACTCTGGCCGTAGACTGGTTCTGACAGGCGCACGATGTTATCGCGAGGATCAAAATGGTCGGTCAGCGAACCGCGAGTCGGTTCGACGCGAGTTGGCGATAGCGAAGTCCGCTGGAACAAAACGTCAGTCGTTTGCTTACCGGTTACATTGGCCCCATTGGGAACTCTTGACCAGGTTCCAAATGTGTTCCGAAGATAGAACTGGACTCCCAGCGAGAGTAGCAGAGCCGGGACAAAGACGCATAGGAGATAGCTGGGATCTGCACCAAAGGACATGGATAATTTCCCTCCACTTGCCTAATATGATTGACTCAGTGCAACTAGCTCCACCCACTGACCAAATCATGGGTAGTAAACATAAAATCATGGCTGGTACGCCATTGCACAGCGTATCCTGCCGCGGCCAACGCCAGCCAGGCCACGAGCCACCACCAGGAATCGGCGATAATCGGCGCGATAGCGCTGCCTGATGCTTGCAGCTGAGACAATGTTACGCGCTCCAACAAGAGCATGGGCGCCAGAAGAAGCAGGCTGGCGCCGCCTAACGCGGTTATGGCCATGACCAGTATTCGGTCCCACTGATATCGAAAGAGCGCCCAGACCACTATGACTGCGGCGGCCATGACGGCCACGGCAATGGCCATACCGGGCTGAAGGCCAATTACTTGCAGGATGCCGTTTGTAACGGCCGCTGCAAACGCGCCGGCCACGAGCGCGATGCCAAGTGGGAACTTGAGATAGGCGATAACCGCAAAAATCGTTCCCAGAACAAATCCGGCCAGAATTCCGTTGGTGGTGCCCAGAAATCCCTGCTGCAGCGTAAAATTAGTTACAAGCGCACCCAGCCAGAACCCGGCGAAGAAGGCCCATACCGGCAGAAAAACCAGAAACGTGCGAATTCCCAGGAAACAGAAGGCGATGCCTAACGCCAGGGCAAGGATTGACGCCAAGACAATAGCAACCATAAAAACGCTCCTTTTCCGTGATAGTGGTGCCCTAACGAACCAATGGCCCAGGACCATATTCTATGATTTCATAAAACTGCAGAGTTGTCGACTGGCCCGTCTTTTGATCGATCCAAACTGTCATCTACCGAATTCGATGAGACTTTCAGCCGTATCCACAATCGCCTCCTCCACAGGTCGCGGTTGCCAGTTCAGCGTGTTCCTGAGCTGCTCGGACGATACCGTGACCCGCAGACCCAGATCGGGAAGAATGCGCCGGATGCTTTTATCGAAGATGGCAACGAGATACATGGCGAAGTTCGGCAGCATACGCGTCGGAATACGATAACCGCGCTGGCCAAAATGTTCCTCGAGAACATGAGCGATTTCTTGCGACCAGTAAAACTCAGCATCGCAAATGAAGCGTTTACCGGCTGCCTGCGGCTCAGTCATTGCGGACAGATGGGCACTTGCCACATCGCGTACGTCAACCAGAGAAAACCCCAGATGTACGCAGCCAGGCACTTCGCGCCGCAGCAGTTTGCCAACAATTTCGACCGAAGCCGGTTTAACCTCGTCCAGCAGTGGACCTATGACATAACTTGGATTGATGGTAGCAAGTTCGAGCAT
>JBJYWZ010000108.1:0-2268 GCA_046259725.1 Promineifilaceae bacterium (SeqCode)
GTCGCGCCGAGCGCGCCTTTAAAGGCATCGGATTTCATGAACTGTTTGAACTGGTCGGCCGTTTCCCAATTAGAATAGATCATCATCGAATTAGGCTTCTGCGCGTCGATGAACAGCCGCGTCTCGATATGCCCGTCCCAATCCTGCATCAGATTAATCACGTTAATCGAGTAATCCGTAAAAGCCTCAACGTATTCCGGTTTGATGTCATAATTCAATCCAAAAGTCTTCATCCTGTACTCCCTGTACGATTAATAAGCAAGCCGCTTAGTCTGCTGACCCGCTGATTATACGGCCGTTCACACGGACCACACAGCCTGAGGCGATTAACCCTAACAAATTACAATATACTTAAAATATCGCGGCCGCTGGTTGACAGCGCCTGGCAGGGGTATGTACAGTATCAGAGAGGTGTGCTTTTGCCTGTGCACACCAGTCTCGATCCATACCCTGGTTCACGTTGACCCGGGCCCTCATTTGCTGAGCGGCTGTGCCATTAGCGTGGCCGCGGCAAAAACTCAAGGAGAACTGAACATGAACGACCCGCAAGAACAAGAAGATTCTGGACTATTTCCCCCGCTACCCAACGAAATGGATCGCGCCCTGGAATCCCTCGGAGAAGCAGCCGCACCCGAACTGCTCTACGAAGCGATTCTGGAAACCCAGTGTGGCAGCACTGACGACTCGCAGCCCGTCGAACAGTATGACGGCACGCTGGGCGTCTCCACGGGCTTTGTCGCCGGCCTGCAGAGCCGCGTCGGCCAGCTGCAGTGGAACAGCAACCTCGGCGCCATCTACGATAATCCCGGCAATGTTTCCGGCGTACGCTGGTGCACGGGAACCATGATCAGCCACAACCTGTTTCTCAGCGCGGGGCACTGCTTTGACCAGAGCGGAGGCGGCTGGTCACGGCCGCGTGTCAATGGCACGAACAACGTCATCTCGCCGCAGGAGATAGCCGGCAATATGCACGTCAACTTCAATTACCAGGTTGACCCGGACGGCAACCTGCGGCCGGAGGTCCAGTTCGCGGTGGAGGAATTGATCGAATACCGGCTCGACGGGCTGGACTTCGCCATTGTGCGCCTGGCGGGAAGCCCTGGCAGCAGCTTTGGAATCGGGGCCGTGGCCGGGCAGGATGCGCACGTCAACGATATGCTGTGCATCATCGGCCATCCGGCGGGCGTTCCCAAACGCATCGAAGCCGGTCCGCTGACCTCGCTTTCGGGCAACGCCATCCGCTACAATGATATTGATACGCTGGGCGGTAATTCAGGCTCGGCTATCTGGCAGTCGCCCAGCGCCCAGATTGTGGGCGTACACACGAATGGAGGGTGCACCACCTCGGGAGCGGGATCAAACTTCGGCGTGCGCGTGGACAGCCTGTTGGATGCGTCGCCCACGCTGCGCAGTTTACTGGCCCCACCGTCGTTGTATGGCCTGTTTACGATCCGCCAGAAAAGCAGCGGCCGTTTTCTGGACGCCTACGAGTCGACCGGCAATGATTTCAACGTCGTAACACGCACGGCGCAGAACAACGATACGCAGCGCTGGACCATCACGCCGGTCGGCACCGTGTTCACGATGCAGCAAAAAAGCAACGGCCGTTTTGTGGACGCGCATGAATCAGAAAGCAATGATTTCAACGTGGTCACACGCACGGCGCAAAACAATGACACACAGCGCTGGGTCCTGCGCGAAGTGCACGGCATGCTCTCCACCTATACCATCCAGCAGTTGAGCAACGGCCGTTATCTGGATGCCTATGAGACGGGCAATGATTTCGACGTGGTCACACGCACGGCTCAGAACAACGATTCGCAGCGCTGGATCGTCAAGCCGCTGGGCGACAACACCTACACCATCCAGCAGAAGGTCAACGGCCGCTACGTTGACGCCCACGAAATTTCGACTGAAGACTTTTCACTGGTGACGCGCACGGAGCAGGACAACGATACCCAGCGCTGGGTGCTGCTGCCCGTGGGCACGCTGTGCACCATCCAGCAGCTGAGCGGCGGTCGCTACCTGGACGCCCATGAAGTTTCGGATCGCGATTTTTCGGTCGTAACGCGCACGGTACAGAATAATGATACGCAGCGCTGGGTGCTGCGCTTTGAGGGGTCAAACACCTTCACCATCCAGCAGCTGAGCAACGGCCGTTTTATGGACGCGCACGAGGTTTCCGATCAGGACTTCTCGGTCGTCACGCGCACGGCGCAGAGCAACGACACGCAGCGCTGGTTGATCGAAGCGGTCTAAAAGGTCGAA
>JBJYWZ010000109.1:0-2538 GCA_046259725.1 Promineifilaceae bacterium (SeqCode)
TTGACGATCTGAGTCTCAAGATTGAGCCGGGATTTGTTGTGCTCACCGGCGAAACGGGTGCGGGCAAATCCATTATTCTCGATGCGGTGACCCTGGTTCTGGGCGGCCGTTCGGACAGCACGATGGTGCGTGCAGGCAGCAGCCAGGCTCAACTGGAGGCGGAATTCGCCCTCACGCCGGCGCTGCAGGAAGAGATCAATCCCCTGCTCGTGGAAGAAGGGCTGGAAAGCGACTATCCGGACATCTTGTCGCTGGGCCGTGAGATTCGGGATAACGGTCGTAGCATCGCCCGCGTGAACGGCCGTACGGTCTCTCTGGCGCTCTTGCGCCGTATCGCCGAACCGCTGGTCGATATTCACGGGCAGGGGGAACATCTCTCGCTGCTCAGGCCGCAGGCGCACCTGCCTCTCCTGGATTCTTATGCCGGCCTGGACGGCCGTCGCCGCGAATTTGGCGCAGTCGTCGATCAGCTGCGCGCCGTGCAAAATGAACTGCGTGACCTGCGCCGCGATCAACGGCTGATTGCCCAACGGGTCGATATGCTGGGCTACCAGATTGAAGAGATCGATGCCGCTTCCCTGCGCGTTGATGAAGAGGAAGAGCTGCGCGAGGAACGCACGCGCCTCGCCAACGCGGAACTGCTGCAGCGCCTGACATCGGAGATCACCGCCAGTCTGATGGGCGCCGGCGACGACGCCTCGGCTGCAGTGGACCTGATTGGCCAGGCCGAACGCGCTTTGGGCAAGCTTGCAGAGGTTGACGATGCACAGCTTGAGCTGCTGTACGAGCTGCAGGGTCTATCATTCCAACTCTCCGAAATCTCCTCACGGGTGCAGCATTATCAGGATCGCCTGGAGCATAATCCGCAGCGCCTGGATGAAGTTGAAGAGCGCATTGAATTGATCATTGATCTTAAGCGCAAATATGGCAGCACCATCGCCGACATTCTGGCCACCCGCGAACGCGCCGCTGCGGAACTGGATCAAATATCCAATAGTGAGGAGCGCATAGCCGGTTTGGAGCGTGAACAAGAGCGCCTGCTGCACCAGGTTGGCGAGCTGGGCGAGGCGTTGTCGGCTGCACGGCAGGAATCCGCTCAGGCGCTTTCCACGGCTGTCGAAAAACATCTGGCGGAGTTGTACATGGAAGGAGCGCGCTTCGCGGTCAGTTTCGAGCGTGAACCTTCGGAAGATGGCGCGTATGGCATTGATGGTCGCTACGCCTTCGACCGCTCCGGCCTGGATCGCGCAGAGTTTATCATCAGCGCCAATCCCGGTGAACCGCTCAAGCCGATGGCCCGTGTGGCCAGCGGCGGTGAAACGGCGCGGCTGATGCTGGCTCTCAAATCGGCGCTGGCAGCGGTTGACGCCACGCCGACGTTGATTTTCGACGAGATTGACCAGGGTATCGGCGGGCGGGTGGGGGATATTGTCGGCCGAAAATTATGGGGATTGGCGGTTGAGGGCGAGCACCAGGTCATTATCGTCACCCACCTCCCGCAGCTCGCAGGCTACGGGGACGCCCATCTGCATGTCAGTAAACAGGTCGCTGACGGGCGTACAACCACGCACATCGAACCCCTGGATCGCACCGGCCGCATTAATGAACTGGCGGCGATGCTGGGGACAGACCGCAAGACGGCCGTCAGCGGCGCCGTGTCAATTCTCGATCAGGTTCAAAAGGTCAAAGGAGCACCCGAAAGCCAGGTGCTCCGCCAGCAATCCCTCAATCTTTAGGACTCTTCCGCCGCGGGCGGGCTCTCTAGAACAGGTTCTCCCAGCAGATATTTGACTGCCGCGTTCAGCTGCATATCCCCGAACTCCTGGCCGGGCGCGAAAACGGGTAGATCGACCCGGTAATCAGGCGTCAGCCCCTCATGGTTGACCCAATTGCCATCGGGCGTCAGCCAGCGCGCGATAGTCAGGCGCAGCCCGCCGCCGTTGCTGAGCTGCTGCCAATTTTGTATGGTTCCCTTGCCGAACGACGTATGGCCAATCAACACGCCGCGATCGCGGTCCTGGATAGCGCCGGCAAGAACCTCCGCCGCGCTCGCGCTGCCCTCGTCTACCAACACCACCATGGGGATTTCCTCGGCCAGTCCACCATCTTTGGTGTCATACTTGATTTGCGATTCGCCGCTGAACTCCTGGATCAAAACCAGGCCGTCGGGCAGGAACTCGTCTGCGATATCGACAACGGTATCCAGGCTGCCGCCGGGATTTCGCCGCAGATCCAGGATCAGGCCTATCGGCTCCTGGGCCATCAATTCTTCGAGTGAATCAGCCATCTCCTGTGCTGACTGCAATCCGAACTGGCTTAGCCGGACATAGGCGATATTATCATCAAGCATTTCGCCATAGACACTGTCGATCTTGACCACATCTCGCGTGACGACAACTTCAAAAGTTTCACCGTTGCGCTCAACCAGGAGAGTGACATCTGTTCCCTGCGGACCGCGCACAATCTGCGCCGCTTCCATGACTGTCAGACCGGTGAGATCGGTGCCGTTGGCCTGGCGCAAAATGTCGCCCGGAAGCA
>JBJYWZ010000110.1:0-3775 GCA_046259725.1 Promineifilaceae bacterium (SeqCode)
TACGGCGGATCTGCCCCCTGGCGCGAGCAGTTAATGGCTGCCGCGCGCCCGGCGTAGGCCAGGCACTCCGTGAGTTCGGCCGTCGGCAGTGCCCGTAACAACTCACGCTGCTCGAGGATGCCGTTCTGGTCAAGGTAAGTCAACGCAGCGGCCAGGAAGGCGTCGCCCGCGCCGATAGTGTCGACCACGTCGACGCGTGCCGCGGGAACAAAGGCTGTGGTGCCGGCGGCCGTATAACCCGCGGACCCCTCCGCGCCCAGCGTGACGATGCACAGGCTGATGCCCTGCATGAACCAGCCGGCGATGACTTCCTCCGGCTTCTGTCCCGGGTAAATAAAGTCGAAGTCGGCGCGGCTGAGCTTGACGATGTCGACCAGGCTGACCCATCCTTCAAAGCGCCGGCGGTAAGCCTCCCTGTCGGCGATCAGGCCAGGCCGCACATTGGGATCGAGCGAGATCAGGCGGCGGCCGCTTTCGCGATGCATCAGCGTTTCCAGCGCCGTCGCCCCCGGCTCCAGCACCAGGGAGATCGAGCCAAAGTGCAGTGCCTTCACCCCGTCCGGCAGCACAGGTATCTCTTCGGCCGTCAGCAGGCGATCGGCCGAATCGTTAGCGTAGAAAATAAAGCGCGGCTCTTCTCCAGCGCGCGGCAGGCTGATGAAAGCCAGTGTTGTCGGGTCGTCGCTGCGCGGGCAGAGCGACGTGTCCACGCCATTCTCATCAAGATACGCCAGAAGCTGATCGCCGAAAAAGTCAGTCGACACCTTGCAAAAAAATCCAGCCGGCGTCTCCAACCGGCCCAGGCCAACGGCGATATTATAGACCGATCCGCCCGGGCACGGTTTATAGCCGACCACATCCGCGAGCGGCATAAAATCAATTAACGCTTCACCACAGCATAAGATCATCAATGCGAATATCTTACAACGTCAAATCGTTGGCTGCCATTTCCCTTTGATGGTGGTGGCTTCTGAGTCTCCCGGCCAGGGCGGCATGGTAATGCAGATGAACTTCAAATCTGCGTCTGCTACGTTTCGGTATTGAAACTTTGTTCCGACCGGGATATCGATTGAGGTTCCTGGACCGAGAACAGTGACACTGCTCTCGACACCATTATCTCTCCAGATCTCACCGTGCCCCTCCAGAATGTACCAGAATTCGCTGACAGTTGCGTGAACAGTCGCCTTGTTTACTTGATGCGGAGGGACTGTACTATGGATCATGCTGCCCGTTTCGCCGTCCATAAGATAGCGAATGTCTGCACCCGCCGGTGATTTCGCATCGGGGTGCTCTGGAAACATTGTTGTTTTCATATTCTCTCCTTAAAGGGATTCTACCATTACTGGGACAGGAAAGAACACAGGCTCAGAAAAAACTTGAACGAAGGCCAAATTTCACTGACAACATGGAACAGGATAGGTCTGAGGTGTGAGATGATGAGAAGTGCCGGTGTGAAGGCGTTGGGAACTCTAGCTGAGCGTCTGCAACAAAGCGGTCGAGGGCGTGCTGGATCCGAAAGGCTCGAGCAGATTAACCAGCCAGGTTATCGAATATCGTATCCAGAACCTCATCCGCCACGTCGAACACGGCGCCGGTGGGGGCCAGGGGCTCGCGTGTCATCCATTCCGGCAGGCGGTCGTCAGCGGCCGTAAATCCCGCCCTGCGATTAAACTCCCGTTCCAGACAGATCGTCTGCCGTCCAAGCTCCTGCAAGATCGAATCGCTCACCTCCCAGCCATAGCGCGCGTTTAACAGATCGCGAATCGTGCCAGGCGTGGCTGCAAAGCCGAACCCGGCGAATATACAGGCGCCCAGGGTATCATATCCCGCCATGTTTAACTGCGCGTTGCGTGACACCGCTTGCTGAATCGTGGGATCCAGGTGATCGATCTTGGCGCGGATGGTCAGGCCGCAGGTATGGTCCGCCCCCTGCGGCGACGTGGCGTAAGTCACCCCCGTCCCTTTGATAGCCCGCGGATCGTAAGCCGATATCGCCTGCCCCTTCACCGCCGGCACCCGTTCCACGCCGTAGACCTTACCCGTCGTTGCCGCACCATTGCCCAACACGCGCCCCAGGGCGCTCCCCCGGCGGATTTCGTCGATCAGGGCTAACCCCCCTTCTCCATCCCCCCAGGCCATCAGGCCCGCCTCGGCGGCCACACCCAGCGCCGCGCCGATCTCGATCGTGTCAAGACCCAGGTCATTCACCTGCCAATTCATCCTGGCGATGGCGTCCAGCGAATCAATACCCAGGTTGGCGCCCATGAGGCCGATCGTCTCGTACTCAAGCGGGGACACGATCTCCTGGCCATCCTCTCCGCCAAATATATTGGAACAGCGAATCGTGCAGCCGGCCATGCAGGCGTGCGTCGTTTCGCTGGCTCCGCCGCGCGCCAGAAGCAGCTCGCGCATATATTCGCCGCTGATCTTCTCCGCCTGCTCGAACTGCCCCTGCGAAAAGTTGCGCGTGGGCAGTGCGCCGAACGCGTTGCACATGTGGGTCATGGCCGCGGTGCCGTAGTCGGCATAGGAGTGCGTTTGCGGCTGGGCCATCAGCTCCTTATTGTACTGCTTTTGCGCGGCACGGAACGCTTTGGCGTCGGCCAGCGGCGGCTTTTCGCAGCCCTCTTTGTCGAAAATGATCGCTTTCAGCCCCTTGCTGCCCATCACTGCGCCCAGGCCGCCGCGGGCATTGATGCGCGAAGGAGTATTGTCCTTATCCAGATTCTGGATGCCCGCACCGGCCATCAGCATCTCCCCGCCCGGCCCGATGAGCGAGATAGCCACCTTATCGCCGTATTGATCAAGCAGCGCTTCGGCCGTTTCAAACACCCCCTTCCCTGACAGGTCATCCGCCCGTTCCCAGCGCGCCCCCCAGCGGCTCAGGTGCAGGACCCACCAGCCGGAGGATGTGGGATTTCGGATTGCGGATTGCGGATTTTCTTTCGAAAGTGGTTGGTCTTCAATGATCAACGCCTTCATGCCCAGTTGGGCCATGGCCAGCCCGGTGCTGCCGCCGGCATTGCTCTCCTTGATGCCTCCGGTCAGCGGGCTTTTGCCGCCCACCGAGATGCGGTCGCAGCTTGAGAGCATATGGCCCACCAGCAGGCCGGGCGCGAAGATGAGTTTATTGCCAGGCCCCAGCGGTTCGCACGTCGCATCCACTTCATCAACCAGAATCCGCGCCAGCAGGCCGCGCCCACCGAGCATTTGCCAATCTTGCGGAACCTCTTCCTGGGTGGTTAACTGCTCCCTAACATTCACGCGCCAGATCTTCATCACACCTCCGGTAGGGGCGCTTCGCGAAGCGCGCCTACTATCTCTCATACACAACTCGGCCGTCCATCACCGTCATTGCCACGCGCACATCCGCGATTTCTTGCGGCGGCACGGCGAAGATATTATCGGTTAGCAGCACCAAATCTGCCAGCATACCGGTTTTTATACGCCCTTTTTGATCTTCCTGGAACTCGGCGTAAGCGGCGTCCCGTGTATAGCTGTCAATCGCCTCGGCCACCGTCTGGTTGTGGGAATCATGCCCCGCTTTCCACGGGCGTCTGTTCACCACTGACGCAATCCCCAGAATAGGATCGGGCAGCGCCACGGGCCAGTCGGAGCCGAAAACCATCGTCGCTCCGGCCTCGCGCATCGTGCGCCAGGCGAAGGCGCGGTCCCAGTCCTCTTCGCGCACCCGCCTGATCCACACGTCGCCGTCATTCTCGTGCAGCGGCGCGTGCAGCGGCTGCATGGAAGCAATCACGCCCAGCTGCGCGAA
>JBJYWZ010000110.1:3875-18938 GCA_046259725.1 Promineifilaceae bacterium (SeqCode)
TTGGCTGGTCGGGGTAGCCGTTGAGAGAAACGGCCGTGTAGCTCTCATATACCCCATCCATAAAAAACTTCACCGCGCCGGCGCGCACCATCCCGCTCTGAAACCGGTCACGCATCACGACCGCTTCTCCGGCCAGCGCCTCCAGCGGCGTCTGCGGGCGAACCGTATAGGGCACATAGACGCGCAGCGACATTTGATCCAGGTCTTCCAGGGCAGCGTAGAATGCCGCCTGTCCATAGTTGCCGTCCATATTGTGTACGCTGGTGATGCCCAGGGAGGCCAGCCAGGCCAGCGCCTCTCTAGCCAGCCGGCGGCGCCGCGCATCGTCGATCTCGGGTATGCAAGCCAACAACGTGCCGTAAGCGCTTTCCTCGCGCAGCTCGCCGGCCGGCAGCCCATCGTCGCCAATCATAGTACCGGCCGCCGGATCGTGCCTGTCGTGCAGCATGCCTGCCGCTTCCAGCGCCGCCGTATTGGCCCAGGCAGTATGCACGTCATAGGCGATGAGCACCAGCGGGCGTTCCGCTTCAATAGCGTCCAGGTGATGGCGCGTCAGCGGTTCATCAGGCGATGGGATACCGTAGCGCAGGCCCTGGCCTCGCAGCCAGGCCTGGTCTTGGTTTTCCTGGGCGAATGTGCGCACGGCCGTTTCCAGATCCGCCAGCGTTCGCACCTCGCTGAGCTGAATATCTCCCAGAGCCAGGGCGCCGTGCATCAGGTGGAAGTGACTGTCGATAAAACCGGGCAGCAGGGAAGCGCCACGGCCGTCAACGACCCGCGTTCCCGGCCCGCGCCACGCGTCGACGCCGCCCTCATCACCAACATAGACGATCCTGTTACCCTTCACCGCCACGGCTCGAGCAGGCGACCGGAACCCGGCGTCCCTTCTCTCGCCGGTATAAGCGTCAACGCCAAGAAAAACAAGGTCTGCATCGTTGCTCACAAAATTCCCCTTTATCAGACGGTATCAACTGCCGCTCGACTGCCGGTCTCCGCCAGCGAAACGGCCTCCGAAACGTCATTGGCTAACTCCAACAGCCGTCTCCGCAGGCGGCCCGACAGTGTCCTGATCATACCACGGGCAAGCTCAGGCTCGACTTCCAATAACTCAAAGAACGGCCGTTGGTCAAGGCGGAGGAGCAAACTGTCCACGCTCCCTGTCACCGTGGCTGATCGCGGCCCTGACTCCAACAGGACCATTTCACCAATCACCTCACCCTCCTCCGCGTAAGCCAGTGTGCGCCCCTCGATGTGGATGCGCACCTGTCCCGCGGCAACGATATAAAGGCTGTGGCCAGCATCGCCCTGCGCAAATAACTGCTCGCCGCGGGCAAGGTCTACCTCCTCCAGAAGCAGAGTGACCTGCTCAAGCAGATCATCATCGATGCCGCTGAAGAAGTCAATACCCCTGAGAAACAGAAACCTCTCCAGCACCGGCAATTCTCCCTGGCCAGGCACGCCCTGCGCGTAAGGCGCATAATGCACGCGGCCGCCGTGACCGCGCATGATGGGCTGCACCGGCTGCGCCACCTCACTCCCCGCCTGCAGCGCCGTATCGGCCGTGCGCTCGCGCAGCCGCGCTGACAGCAAATGCAGAATTCCACGGGCCACCCGCGGATCAAGGGCCATCAAATCATAAAATGGATCCTGATCCAACTGTAAGAGGCGGCAGCCCGTCACAGCCGTCACCGAGGCGCTGCGTGGTTCGCCATCAAGCAGGGCCATCTCCCCGATGACGTCCCCCACTCCCACTGTGTCAAGGTCACGCCCGCCGGCATGGACGCGCAGGCGGCCGTCGACGACAACGTACATACAATCACCCGGGTCGCCCATCTGGATGATCGTCTCCCCCGCTTTGGTAGTGACAACATTTAGCAGGCTGGCTACAGCCTCTAATGTTTCACCAGGCAAATCAGCCAACATGCCAGCCTGCTTCAGAGCATCCACTTTCTGCAGCAGCGTCATCCCCTGCGGGTCGCGTGCCCGCCACTGTTCCATACCCTCGCCAAGCGCGGGATCGTCGATGCTCTCCGGGCAAACGCCCAGGCTTTCCAGGCTGGCCAGCGCCGTTTCCACGAGCACGGGATCATGGCTGAAGCGCACGGCCGTTTCCAGGACGGCGCTCGCCGCTTTGGCCGCCGCCTCCCCCGCCGCTTCATCCACCACATCATGCACAAGACTAAGCCCATAAATTGCGCAAATCCGTGTCCATCGGTCATCCTCACCGGTCACGAGTGCGTCCAGGCGCTGCCGCCGGCCGAGCAGCGTCTGCGGAAACTGTTTCTGAAATGCGTCCACACGCTCCTGCGCTGCCAACTGCTGGATGAATGGAAAGAGCGCGCTCTTCAGGTCGTGCTCAAGCAGGATATCCAGCATCTCAATGGCATAGGCGCGCGTCTCCTCTTCACCGTCACCCAGCCGCAGCGCTTCTCTGGCGCCGAGCACCGTTTGCGGCTCATCCAGAAAAGATAGGAGCAGCAAGAGGTTGTCTGTCTCTGTCTCCCGCCTCTGCTCCAGCGCATCGGCCGTCAGGCGCACCTGCGCCGCATCGCCGATATCGGCCTGCGCCGCACTGATTTGCGCCAGCGCTGCGGCCGACAAATTGAACTGCTCCTTAACCGCCGCTCGCTCCTCCGCCTCCGCCTCGTAAGCGCAGCGACTGAGGCCAAGCAGTGTCTGGCGGCGAACAGTTGCGTCCGGGTGTGCTGCCAGGGATTTCAAGATGTCAACAGCATCCGCACCGCCAACACGGCCGCAAACCTTGGCGATGCCGGCGACGATCCGCGGGTCCTGATCCACCACCTGGCATGCCGCCTGCAAAAGCGGCAGCACATCCTCTCCGCCGGCGCTCAGAGCATTAACGGCCTCGGAGCAGGTGCTCTGCCCTGCCAGGGCGGGGATCATGGCTGCCCAGACCTCCGGCGAGCAAGTGTGCGCAGAACCCGCTAACGCAGCCCGCACCACACGCCCGTCCCCATCCCCCAATAACGCAAGAAGTTCCTCAACAACTACATAATTAGCTGTATCTCTATCTCTGCCTCTCTTCTCTATCTCCCCGATCACGCCAGCCGCCAAAATACGATCGGCCGCATTTGCTGAATGAACCAGGCCATCGAGCATCTCCCAAGCCTGCCCTGAGCCTGCCGAAGGAGCCTGCCGGCGCATAGCCGGAGCCGGAAGCAGCGCGGTTTCCTGATGGCTGAGCATAATGGCCAGCGCCGACCGCCGCACGGCCATCTGCGGATCGCGGGCATACACCGCCAGCCGTTCGGCCGTGGTGTTCTCACTGGCTTGTCCTGAGCTTGCCGACCCTGAGCCTGCCGAAGGAGAGCCTGCGGAAGGAAAACTCACGGCATACCACGCCCTCAAGGCGGCTGCTCGCACTTCAGGAGGACCATCGCCAGCCAGCAGATCATCAATGGCTGATCGCGCAGCTGCCGGCGGCGCCTTGTTCCAGGAAACGCCGGTCATATAGTCAAGCACAGCCGTGCGCACGTCGTTTTGAGGATAAGTCAGCAGCTCAGGAAGGTGGCCGGACAGCGTCTCCGGTGCGACTTCCGCCAGCCTCTTCAGAGCATACAGCGCGGCGGAAGGATTCGGTGTCCCTGTAGCCCGCAAGGCTTCTTCCAGCACTGAAATCGTGGTGCGATCGGTAGCAAGCAGGATGCCGGGCCCGCCAATGCCTGAACGGAGCCCATCGTGAGCCAGCAGCGCCTGCCGCAGGTGCTGCACATAGACCCGGCCCAATCGATAAACAACGAACGCCCACAAAGCGAGAATAACCAGGATGGCGTAAGAGATTTGTACGGACTGGAAACCCAGGACATTGGTCAGAAAGAGCAGCAGCAGCCCTGACAGCCCCGTCGCCAGTGGATAAGCGATGCCCGTTGCTGCTGTCTGGGTCTGGGTGCGCAGGTATGCCGGCAGCGGCTGCAGCATAACATTCTTGGCTGCCATATAGGGAGCGTCCACGGTATAGGCAAACATATTCGCACCCGCTGCCAGCCAGAAGAGCACGGCGGCCGCGGCATCGAACGTGCCCACAAGAGCGAACAGGAATATGAAGATCAGCAGCCCGCCCGGAAGAGCGAGCATCGTGTCCGATATGCCAAAGCGATCCAGCGCCCGGCCGGCGATCACCCACTGCACCAGCAGGCCAAGCACGCCGTAGATACCCATGAACAGACCCACATAAGCAGCCATGCCGGACCCCGTTGGAAAGCGAACTTCCGCCTCGATAAACGAAAGATTCTCCACCAGAACAACGCTGATTGTGTACAGGCTGACCAGAATAAAGAAAAGCCGCACATAAGGCTCTTTGAACAGCGTCCTCAGATCTGAGGGTGAAGCGGCTTCGGCTGTGCCGTTCCTCGCTGTTCCGCCGTCGCCCGCGCTGCTCGCCATCTTGTCGTCGTCGGCCAACTGCGGATTAGCTGAGGTGATCGTCACGAGGAGAGCAGCGGCTCCGGCCATACATAACGCGCCAATCCAGTAAAGGTTTGCGGAGCCAATACGCACAACCAAAAAGGTGGCGATAAAGCCGGCGCCGATGGTCGCCAGGTGCTCACCGGAACTCAGGAAAGGAAAAAGGCGCTTGCCCTGGCGCAGGTTGTAGATACGGCCGAGCAGGTTCCAGAATGAGGTATAAGTCAGAATCACGTTTATCTCAAAATAAACCGGTAGGACGAAGCGCAGTAAGGGCGCCTGTGAGTAGGTCAATACCAGCGGCAGCACGATCAGCGAGAGCAGTAGAGCGATGTGAATAATCAGCAGCGACTGTGAAAGCGGTAAACGGCCGTTGATGCGCATATAAATAAGCGACGTCAACGGGCCGACAAACATCAGCAGCACATAGGTATAGGGCAACGTTGCGGCGTCATAGGCGCCGAAGAAAAGCCCCATGCTGGCTGTCATGGCCAGCACATTGGCTGAGAAAAGCAGAATGGCGTAGCCCAAAACAAAGGCCGCCATTCGCTCTTCTCCAGGATGGAGGTTAAAAATCTTTTGCAGGCGTGCAGCGATCATCGGCCGTCAGCCTGTCACACTAAATGCATTATCACCTGGGTAGCATGAAAACGACCTATCAAAAAGAGATAGAGACAGATCTCTCCATCTCCATATCTATCTCCAAACTCTATCCTGCAGCCTTGCCACCTGCCACCCTACACTACTGCCCCTTAATCGCCGTCCACATCTCGTCATAGTCGAAAACTGCATCGCCTACTTCTTCCAGCCACTGCAGTTTCGCCAGGACATCATCGGATGGGTAGACCCCCGGATCTTCCAGGATTTCGGGATCTATAAATTCCTTGGCCGCCTCGTTAGGACTGGCGTAAAAAGTGAAATTGGTTACCGCGGCGGCGTTCTCCGCGTCCATCAGGTAATTCATGAAATGCAGCGCCGTATCAATGCGTTGGCTTGCGGCGGGGATACAGATATTGTCCAGCCATTTGACTGCGCCTTCTTCGGGAATGGCGTAATACCAGTTGCCGTCCTCGGTTTCTTCGTCATAAGTTGCGTCATAAGCAGCGAAGGCGTCCCCGCTCCACGCCTGCGACAAGACTACTTCATCGGCTACCAGCAGGGCGTCGTCGTAATCCTCGCTGTTGAACGTCTTATAAAAAGGCTTGGCCGCCAGGATCACATCCCGCGCTTCCTCCAACTGCGCGCGATCCGTGCTGTTTGGCGAGTAGCCCAGGTAGAACAACGCCGCGGCTATCAGCTCGCGCTGGTCATTGAGCACATTGATCCCGTCGCCAGCATACTGCTCCAGCAGCGCGGGATCGAAGAGGTAAGCCCAACTAGTCGGCTCGTTTTCCTCAAAAAACTCGTAGCCGGCGCGGTAGGCGATACCCGTGGTGCCCCACTGGTAAGGCACGCAGTGCGCGTTGCCCGGATCAAACGGCGCGTCCTTGAACTCGGCGCCGATATTGGCGAAGTTGGGCAGGCTTTCCGCGTCAATTTCGGCCAATAGACCCAGCTCGATCATCTGCGAGACCATGTAGTCTGAAGGGAAAATAACGTCATAACCGGTGGCCCCGGCCTGCAGCTTGGCCAGCAGGTCCTCATTTGATGAAAACGTGTCGTAAATGATCTCCACGCCGTATTCCTCTTCGTATGCGTCGAGGATATCTTCATCGATATACTCGGACCAGTTATAGACGGCCAATTGCTCCGCCAACTGCGGCCCTTCCTCAGTCCCAGACGCTTCGCTATCAGAGGCCGCTTCGTTTCCGGCGTCCGCACCCTCTGCCGCTTCAGCCGGTTCACTTTCGGAAGCGGATTCTTCCTCCGCTGTGTCTGCCGGGGCCTCGGACACCGGACCGCCAGCCGGGCCGCCGCCGCAGGAGGCAAGCGCCAGCATCAACAAAACAATTAATAGACCAATAACAATTCGCTTCATTATCCTTCTCCTAATCTTGGCCGTCAGCTGTCAGCAAACGGCTGTCAGGGAACTGACAGCTGATGGCTGATTGCTGATAGCGCTTCACCTCCGCTGCAAGAGCAGCGAAATTACAACCAATAATGTTGAGCCGACAAACATCAGCGTGGAAACGGCATTGACTTCGGGAGTGACGCCGAATTTAATCATCGAATAGACACGTACAGGCAGTGTTGTCGAACCCGGACCGGAAACGAAAAACGTGATCACAAAATCATCGAGCGACAGCGTGAAGGCCAGCAGCGCCCCGGCCACGATCCCGGGCATCAACAGCGGCAGCGTGACGCGGCGGAAAGTATGCCATTCGTCCGCGCCTAAGTCAGCCGCCGCCTCCTCCAGGTTTGCATCCATATCTGCCAACCTGGCGCGCACGACAATGGCGACAAAAGAAATATTGAAAGCCACATGGGCAATTAAAATCGTGTAGCGGCTCAATGCCACCGAAAAAAGAACAAAAAACAACAGCGTGGAGAGAGCCATGACGATGTCAGGGATGATCACCGGCAAATAAAGTCCGGCATCGAGGGCCAGCCGGCCGCGGAATCGATGCCGCTCCAGGGCCAGGGCCACCAGGGTGCCCAGGATAGTGCTGATCAGCGTCGACCAGACGGCCACCCAAAGACTGACCATCAAGGCGTCGATAACCGCTTCATCCTGGTACAGCGCCCTGTACCACTGCGTGCTGAAGCCGGACCAGACGCCGACCACCCTGTTTTCATTGAATGAGTAGACAATCAGGATAAGGATCGGCACGTACAGGAAGATAAAAATACCGATCGCCAGAATCGTTAGCGCGTGCTTGTTGAACTGCGTGCGCAAATAGTAGCGATCGAGCAGCCTGGAGCGTGAGGCCTGCCGCTGGCCGGCAACGGCCGTACCCGAGGAAATCGGCGCCGTCACAGGGCCCTTTTCCCGTCATCGCCGAGGGTGCGGAAGTAAATCACAATCGCCCCCAGCATGATGGCCATCATGATGAAACCAATGGCCGAGCCGAACGGCCAGTCACGCACCGTCATGAACTGCTGCTGCAAGAGATTGCCCAGCAGAGCCACCTTGCCTCCGCCGAGCAAATCGGGCGTCACGTAGGCGCCGAGTGACGGAATGAAAACGATCACACTCCCGGCCACAATGCCCGGCATCGTCAGCGGCAGCAGCACGCGCGTCGTCCGCTGCCACATGCCCGCACCCAGATCGGCCGCCGCCTCCAGCAGCGACCAGTCGAGCTGTTCCAGGTTGCTGTACAGCGGCAGTACCATGAAGGGTAAATATCCATAGAATAGGCCCATCAGCACCGCCGGTGTATTGAACAGCAGCGGCAGTTTGACGGCCGTCGCCTGCGCCAATCCTTCGAAAAATGCGCTCGAGTTCGCAAGCTGCACGGCGATATCATGAATGCTGCCCGTCCACACATTGTTGATGATGCCCGAATCACGCAGGATGAGCATCCAGGCGTAGGTGCGCACCAGGAAGTTTGTCCAGAAGGGAATCATGACCAGGAAAATATAAATGCCGCGGTACTGCTTCGGCTGGCGCGCGATCCAATAGGCGAAGGGATAGCCGAATAATAGACAGATAACCGTGTTCAGGGTCGCCAGCCAGACCGAGCGCCAGAAAATGCGCAGGTAGATGTATTCACCGCTGACCGGGCTGAAGAAACGCACGTAGTCATCAAAATAGACGCCCAGGTTGGTGATATCAAAAGGCGGGTAGGTGACAGTTCCCAGGCGCGAGCGCTCGCCCAGGCTGACGATGAAGACGATGAGAATGGGAATGAAGAAGAAAACAAGCAGCCAGAAAGCGGCCGGATAAGCCAGCGCCCAGCCCGACGCGCCATGACTGCGCGCCGAACTCTCCAGCACCAGCATCATGCCCGCCAGGGCCATGATAATGACCGCGCCATAAAAGTCACGGAAGAAATAGTAGAAGACGGCCGCAGCGACGATGACGGCCGTATTGCGCGCGATGCCCAGGGGCAGGCTCCACTTTGTGCCGCGCAGCAGGCCGATGCCCGTCAAAACATCGACTACCAGCAGCCCGCCGTAGACGAGATAAGCCGTAATGGAGGGCAGCTCCGCCAATGCCAGCTCCCCGGCAAGCGGCTGCCAGTCGAACGAGCCAAACGTGATCCAGCGCAGCAGGAGAACGGCCCAAATCGCGGCATTGAGCAGCGCCAGATAGGCGGCCAGGCGCTCGCGCATCTCGATGCCCGTTTCTAGCTGTTTCTCCTGGGTTACGCCTGCTGCAGCCATTGCTTATTTCGTTTCGCTATTCAGTTAAAATCTGGGCGTTCTCAGCCGCCCAATGGACATAGACCTCGTCGCCGTCTTGTAAAGGTATGTCGTAGCGCGAGCCGTAGTTTTGCACCCGTACGACCAGTTCCGCCGCCTCGCCCAGCATCACCTCGTAGCGAGTGTCCGTGCCGATATAAATGGTTTGCTTGATTCGGCCGTTAACCACCACATTATTCTTTTCCAGCGCCAGGTATTCGCCCATATCGATCTTACCCTCCGGCGGCAATCCGCCGAAAAGTTCGGCCGCCTCCTCCAGATCGAGCGCCTGTTTCGGCTCAACTTCACCAATTGGAAAGAGGTTCACTTTCTCCGGGCGGATCGCCAGCGTAACGGCCTGCCCGCTGGACAATGGGATCGCAGCGGGCTTCACGCCGAGCACCTCGATCCCGCCGATGTCCAGGCTTACAAACTCATCCACGCGGCCTGGCCGAGCGCTCACCGTCGCTGCTACAAAGTTCGTTTCGCCGATGAAGTCCGCCACAAAGCGATTGGTGGGATGCTCATAAATCTCGCGCGGCGTGCCGATTTGCTGCACTTCGCCGGCATCCATCACGGCAATCCGGTCGGACATCGTCAGCGCCTCTTCCTGATCGTGGGTCACGTAAATAAACGTGATGCCCAACTGCTGCTGGATCTGCTTCAACTCGAACTGCATCTCCTTGCGCAGTTTGAGGTCCAGCGCTCCCAGTGGTTCGTCAAGCAGGAGCACTTCCGGATGATTGACCAGGGCACGGGCCAGGGCGACCCGCTGCTGCTGCCCACCGGAGAGCTGCTTTGGTTTGCGCTCCTCCATGCCCCTCAACTGCACCAGGTCCAGCGCCTCACCCACGCGCCGGTTTATCTCGTCCTTAGGCACTTTCTTCATTTCCAGGCCAAAGGCGATGTTTTTGGCGACGCTCATGTGCGGAAAGAGGGCGTAACTTTGGAAAACCGTATTCACCGGCCGTTTATGTGCGGGGATGCCGGCCACGGGACGGCCGGTCAAATAAATCTCCCCTACCGTAGGCTGTTCAAAGCCGGCGATCATGCGCAGCGTGGTCGTCTTACCGCAGCCGCTCGGCCCCAAAAGTGAAAAGAACTCCCCATCAGCGATCTCGATGTTGATATTATCGACGGCCGTCACATCCCCAAACAGCTTCGACACGCCCCGTAGTTCAACCTCAAATGGATCCGTCATTTCACCAATCAGCCACTATCTTCCCAACTCCCCACTGTTCACTGGTCACGCTGTTCACTGGTCACTGACGCGCCCGCCGTCGTAAACACCGGCTCAGCACCGCGAGCCATCTTATAAGTGTGCAAAATCATAAACGTCTGCGTACGCTGGACGCCCGTGATTGTCTGCAAATGTTCATGCAGAAACGCAACCAGGTGCTCGCGATCGCGGCACTGAACTTCCACGAGGAGATCGAATTCACCGGAGACCAGAACCAGGTAGCTGACTTCAGGCAGCTTGGCAATCGCTGCCGCGACCTCTTCCAGATACGGTGGCTGGATATTAACGCAGATCATGGCCGGCGCCTCGTAACCCATGCGGTGCGGATCGGTCATGCCGATGATCTGGATCGTTCTATCTTCCTGAAGCTTGGCCACCCGGTTGCGCACCGTCCCTTCCGTGACGCCCAGCTCCTCGGCGATGCGCGTGAAAGGCGTTCGGCCGTCCTGGCGTAAAAAGTTGATAATCTCCTGATCCAATTTATCCACGATTGGTTTGCTTTGCACCCTGTGATATACTACGAAAATCACAAACTCGGTAGAAGTATATTGCGAAATTCGTAAATTGCAAAAACCCGTCGTTAACCCCAATTCGGCAGCCGGATGAGAGACGATAAAACTTTAGAGAATTGAAGGAGCAAACCATGCCTTTACAAGGTGAAAAATCACGCGAATTTTTCGAACGGGCGATGGAAGTCATACCGTATGGCGTGAGTTCCAATTTCCGTTTTGCGGGTGAAGAGAACACGCTCGTCGTAGCCGATGCCCGCGACGCTTACCTCTATGATTTTGACGGCAAACGCTATATTGATTACCGGCTTGGCTGGGGGCCGATCATCCTGGGTCATGTCGATCCCTTCGTCAACGGTCGTGTCAAGGAGGCCATCGAACACGGCGTTAGCTTCGCCGCCACGCAGAAATACGAGGTCAGCGTTGCCCAGCGTATCATCGATATGTGTCCCGGTGTGGACATGGTGCGTATCGGCAATACCGGTTCCGAAGTCACCATGCATGCTCTACGCCTGGCGCGCGGCTATACCGGGCGCGATGTCGTCATCAAGTTTGAAGGCTGCTATCACGGTGCGCACGATTATGTCCTCTGGTCCACCGCCAGCGGCGCTCTGGAAGAAGTCGGCGAAAGGGATCATCCTCGCGCCCACAAGATGAGCATCGGTATCCCCGAAGTGATGCGCGATCTCGTACAGCTCGTTCCCTGGAACGATGTCGAGGTGTTGGGCAGCATCTTGCAGGAACGCGGCGAAGAAATCGCTGCCATCATCGTTGAGCCCATTCTCGGCAACGGCAATGGCCTCCTGCCCCAACCCGGATACCTGCAATTCCTGCGCGAGCAGTGCGATCAATATGGCATCGTCCTCATTTTCGACGAAGTGAAGACCGGTTTTCGCATCGCCGCCGGTGGGGCCCGCGAATATTTCGGCGTCATTCCCGACATTTCGACCTATGCCAAGGCGCTCGGCAATGGCTATCCCGTAGCCGCGATTGGCGGTCATCGCGACATCATGATGACCCTGGGCCCTGGTAAAGTGTTCCAGGGCGGCACCTACACCGGCAACGTTGTTTCCACTGCCGCGGCCGACGCCGTGTTGGAATACATGCAGAGCGGTCAGGTCTTCCCGCAGATTGAAAAAGTAGGAACCACGCTCATGCAGGGCATCGACGAGATATTAAACCGCTACGGTATTCCGCACTTCATAAACGGCGTTCCTTCGATGTTCGGCGTCTTTCTGAGCGAAACAAAGCCCAGAGATTGGCGCGACCTGCTGACTATGGGCGATTGGGACATGCTGGAAGCGATTCACGGACACATGATCGAGCACGGCATTCTGCCCGAAGCCGATGGTTTCGAGCCTTACTTCCTCTGTTCCGATCACACGATGGAAGACGCCGCCGAGACCCTGCAGGCCTTCGAAGACGGCGTAAAATATGCCCTCAGAGAAGGAGTAGCGAGTGTCCAGTGAACACAGTGACCAGTGACCAGTGACAGATAACTGGTTACTGATTACTGGTAACTGACAACTGGCCACTGGCCAAGGAAGTATGCTATGAAAATCGTCGTACTTGGTGGGGCGGGCAAAATGGGTGTGCTCGCCGTAGAGGACCTGGTCATCAATGAGCGCGTCGATGAGGTAGTGCTGGCCGACCGCGACATAGAAATGTCCGGCGCCGTCGCTTCACATCTGGACACTCCAAAACTGAGCATCCGCGAAGTTGACCTGAACGATCACGAAGCGCTGGTTGAACTTCTGCGTGATGCCGATGCCTGTGTCAACGCCACCGTTTATTATACAAACCTGAAAGTCATGAACGCCTGCCTTGAGGCGTTGACGCATTACGTCGATATGGGCGGGCTGTTCCACGGCACGCGCGAACAGCTCAAACTGCACGATCAGTTCAAGGAAGCTGGCATCAGCGCCGTGCTGGGCATGGGCTCCGCGCCCGGCGCGCCCAATATCCTGGCCCGATATGCGGCCGATCGCCTGGACAGCATCGAGTATATCCGCATCTACGACGGCGTTAAACCGCCGCCGGCGGACAGCATGAAATTTACCTACGCCGTGCCCACGATCATTGACGAGCTGACTCTATCGCCCATGGTTTACCGCGACGGCGAGTTCATCGCCTGCCTGCCGATGAGCGAAATGGAAGATTACCCCTTTACTCCCCCTCTGGGCACGCTGCCCATGCATCTGTCACTGCACTCTGAAGTGGCCACGCTGCCTGTCAGCTTCAAGGACAAAGGCGTGCAAGAATGCTTCTTTAAGATCAATTATTGGGGCATGGCCAAAGAGACAGTCGAAAAGGTACGCGTTCTGGCCGATTTTGGCTTTGACAGTCCCGAACCGGTCCAGGTTAAGGGAGCTGAAATTTTACCGCGTGATTTTATGATCGCCATGATGGGTGATTTTGTACCTACGTCCCTCGAGTTCCTGACCGCCCCGCCGAACAAGCCGGGAGATTGGGCCAAGGAGATCGTATCCGAGGTAAAGGGAACGGAAGAAGGTCAACCCGTCATTATTCGTATGGGCATGCTGGCATTGAAAGGAGCGCTGCCGACCGGCGTGCTGCCGGCGCGATCGGCCGTATGGCAGGCGCTTGGCCGCGTCCCCGCGGGAGTCTATCCCCCGGAACTGGCTTTCGATCCCCAACCGTTCCTCAAAGAATTGGAGGAACGTAATATCCAGACCCGTATAACTGTAACGAGAGGATTGTAAGATAGTAGAAAGAGATAGAGATAGTATGTTAGGAGAAAGTCTATATCTCTCCGAAGGAGTAACCTATGCCCGAAGACAACCTCGAAATCCAGGTACGTCTCTTTGGCGTGCTGCGTGAAAAACTATCACCTGACGATCATGGCCAGGCTGTTCTCAAGGTCCCCGAAGGTACAACTGTAGCCGACGTCCTGGCCAGCTTCGATATCAGCGGCCATTTCCATGTCTCCGTCAATGAGGACATGGTCGAGGATTGGCAAACGCCCCTAAAAGACGGCGATGAAGTAGACGTCTTCAGACCCTCAGCAGGCGGCACGGAAATTGCGGATTTCGGATTGCGGATTTCGGATGACGACGCCCCAAATCCTAAATCCCAAATCCCAAATCCCAAATCGCATGGTTGGCAAGGAAGCGTACTGCACGTCAACCTGACCAGCGGTGAGCTGCAGATCGAAGAACCGCCGGAGGAATTTTACCGCTTCTATATGGGCGGCAGCGCGATGGGTATGCATTACGTGCTCAAACATACGCCGCCGCATGCCGATCCCCTGGGGCCGGACAATACATTGGCTCTGGCAGTTGGCGTTGTCACCGGCGCCGCCGTGTCCGGACAAAGCCGCGTCACGGCCGTCGCCAAATCCCCCCTCACCGGCGCTATCGGCGATTCGCAGTCCGGCGGCTTCTGGCCCGCCGAGCTCAAATTTGCCGGGTTCGACGCCATCATCATCTATGGCGCCTCTGAGCATCCCGTTTACCTATGGGTGCATGACGGTCAGGCCGAGCTGCGCGACGCCGGCCACCTGTGGGGCAGGCTCACGGGCGAGGTCGAGAAAACCTTGCAGCAGGAATTAGAGGATGAGCGGATCGAGGTCCTGCAGTGCGGCCCCGCCGGAGAAAACGGTGTGCGCTTTGCGGCCATGATCAGCATGAGCAATCGCGCCAACGGCCGTACCGGTATGGGAGCCGTGATGGGCTCCAAAATGCTCAAAGCCATCGTGGTGCGCGGCAAAGAGAAGCCCAACATCGCCGATCCGGCGGCCTTGAAAAAGCTGGCGCGCTGGGGCGCAAAAAACTTTTCCGACTCCGACGTCTTTGGGCTCGGTAAATACGGCACCGCCGAAGTAGTCATGCCTCAGAACAAGGCCGGCGGCTTGCCCACCTACAATTGGAGCAGTGGCTATTTCCCCGATGCCGAAGCCATCAGCGGCGAAGAGATGTACGACACCATTCTGCGCGGCGCGCCCGAAGGCAAACAGGACCGCCTGGGACGCGATACCTGCTACGCCTGCACCGTGCGCTGCAAGCGCGTCGTCGACATCCAGGACGGCGACATGCCCGTCGATCACTTCTACGGCGGTCCGGAATATGAAACGCTCTCTACCTTTGGCAGCTACTGCGGCGTGGAGGACCTGAACGCCATCGCCTATGCCAACCAGCTCTGCAACCAGTACGGCATGGATACCATTTCCTGCGGCGCCACAATCGCCTGGGCGTTTGATTGTTTTGAGCAGGGACTTATCACGGCCGAAGATACGGGCGGGCTGGAACTGGGTTTCGGCAACGCCGGGGCCATGGTCGAACTCACCGAAATGATCGCCAGACGCGAAGGCTTTGGCGACGTGCTGGCCTGCGGCTCTGCCCAGGCCGCCGAGCTCATCGGGCGCGGCACAGAAGCTCTGGTTGTGACCACCAAGAAACAAGAAATGCCGGCCCACATGCCCCAGGTCAAACGCAGCCTGGGCCTCATTTACGCCGTCAACCCCTTCGGCGCCGATCACCAATCATCGGAACATGACGGCGCTTATGAAGGGGATTTTGAATGGTACAAAGAGCGTCTCGCCCTGCTTGGCCTGACCGAACCGCAGGAAAAATACAGCCTGACCCC
>JBJYWZ010000110.1:19038-27662 GCA_046259725.1 Promineifilaceae bacterium (SeqCode)
ATGTGACGATAGACGAGCTGCTGCTGGTAGGCGAGCGCCGGCTGAATATGCTGCGTGTCTTCAACGCCCGCGAGGGATTCACGCGCGAGGATGACAAACTGCCCAAGAAACTGGCCAAAGCATTAAAAGGCGGCCATTCCGACGGTTTCAGCTTCTCGCCGCAGGAGTTGGAAACAGCAAAAGACACCTACTACGAACTTGCCGGCTGGGATGTGCAAACCGGCACGCCAACGGCCGAAAAACTCGACCAACTTGGCCTATCCTGGTTGGTCGAAAAATAGAGACGAGAGATAGAGAAAAATCCCCTCTATCTCGTCTACCGCTTGCGGTAGGCAAACTCTATGCAATCATGAAAACAACACCCTTCTGGACCGACGACTTCCCTCGTCCTTCCGATCTGCCGCTGGCCGAAGAGCTTCCCGAGCGTGTTGATGTTGCCATCATTGGCAGCGGCTATACCGGCCTCAGTGCGGCCCTTGTCCTGGCCAAAAGCGGCGCTTCCGTGGCCGTATTGGAACGCGAAACCATGGGCTGGGGAGCCAGCTCGCGCAATGGGGGCATGACCATGCCCGGTCTCAAACAAGGCATGCCGCAGGTCATCGATAAATATGGCCCGGAAATCGGCCGTACCTTGTGGCAGGCCAGCATCGACGCCATTTACCTGATCGATAGACTGGTTAGAGAAGAACAGATCGACTGTCATTGGCAAATTGATGGCTACATGGCGCTGGCCGCCAAGCCTTCTCACTTCGAAAACATGAAGAAAAAGAAGGCCTGGTTCGCCGATCAGCTGGGCTACACAGACCTGCGGCTGGTGTCACCAAATGAAATCCGCTCCGAGATCGGCACGGCCGCTTATTACGGAGGCTTGGTCGGCGAACTGGGCGCGGGCCTTCACCCCGCGAAATACGTTTTCGGGCTGGCGCGTGCGGCGGCCCGGCGCGGCATACATCTGTGTGAACATGCGGGTGTCACCGCTTTAGAAAAGCAGAACGGCGCCTTCCGGCTGAACACCGCCAGGGGTCCGCTCTTTGCCGCGGAAGTCGTCCTGGCCACCAACGGCTACACCGACAGACTGGTTCCCGCCTGTAAGCCGAAGCTCTTCCCGGTAGGCAGCTACCCGATTGTCACCGAGCCATTGTCGCCCGAACTGCAAGAGAAGCTCAGCCCCCGCGGGCGGATGTTCTACGACTCCAAATGGCTCCTGAGCTATTTCCGCCTCACACCGGACGGCCGAATGTTATGGGGCGGCCGCAACAACCTCAACACCGATCTCGATCTAAAGGAAAGCGCGCGAATCTTGCGCCGCCAGATGGTCGATGCATTCCCTGAACTGGTAGAGATCCCAATTACGCACAGCTGGACCGGCAAGCTGGGTATTACCTTCGACCTCCTGCCGCACATCGGCCGTGCGCAAGGTGTGCACTACGTCTTCGGCTACGGCGGCCACGGCCTCTCCCTGGCCACCTACCTGGGCGCAGAAATGGGCAAACTGCTGACCGGCGAGCTGGCCAGCAGCCCCTTCGCCGAAATCCCGCACCAGACCATGTTCTTCTATCGCAATGAACCCTGGTTCCTTCCCTTCGCAGCCTGGTACTACCGCTTCTTAGATTGGAGATCATGATGCAGAGTTGTAAAGTGGTGGGTTGCAGGATGCAAGATATTGTCCGGAATCCAGAGGAGTAAGCGGTACCGGACTTAAGACCGGTGACCAAGAGAGGATATATACAATGACAGCACAAGCCACAGATCTGACCAAAAATCCGAAATCCGAAACCGTAGAAGCGAAGCGGCGAAATCCGAAATCCCTGCTTTCGCCTGTTTGGACGCATTTGACAGATGTCCAGCCCGTGCGCGGGGAGGGGATCTATTTATACGACGAAGCGGGCAATCGTTATATTGACTTCACCTCCGGCATCGGCGTCACCAATACCGGGCACTGCCACCCGCGGGTCGTACAGGCCATTCAGGACCAGGCCGAGCGGCTTATCTTCGCGCAGATGAACATCGTCATTTCGCCCCCGGCCCTGGCCCTGGCGGATACGTTGAACAGGGTCACGCCCCCGACTATTGACGCCTTCTTCTTCTCCAACAGCGGGGCGGAAGCGGTGGAAGCCGCCGTGAAACTGGCCCGTCACGCAGCGGGACGGCGCAATATCGTCGTTTTCCAGGGTAGTTTTCACGGCCGTACAGCCCAGGCCATGGCCATGACCACCTCCAAAACCATCTACCGCCACAATTACCAGCCCCTTCCCTCCGGCGTCTTCGTCGCCCCATATCCCTACCGCTTCTTCTACGGCTGGGACGATGAAGAAACGACAGCTTTTTGCCTGAAGCAGCTTGACCTGCTGCTCAAGGGACAGACGCCGCCGGACGAAACGGCTGCTTTTGTCATCGAACCCGTCCTCGGAGAAGGGGGCTATGTGCCCGCACCCGCCGTCTTCTTGCAGGAACTGCGCGCCATTGCCGATAAGTACGGCATCCTGCTGGTGGTCGACGAGATCCAGACCGGCTTCGGCCGTACGGGCAGACTCTTCAGCTTCCAGCACGCCGGGATCGAGCCGGACATCCTTATCATGGCCAAGGGTCTGGCAAGCGGCATGCCTGTTTCGGCCATCGGCGCGTCAACGACCCTGATGGGAAAATGGCAGCCCGGCTCGCACGGCGGCACCTACGGTGGGGGCAGCGCGACGGCGCTCGCCGCCGCGAAGGCCACCATCGACGTCATTGTTGAAGAGGACCTGGCCGGCAACGCCGCCGAAATGGGCGGCTACCTGATGGGCAAACTGCGCGCCGTGCAGAAGGCCTATCCAATTGTGGGTGACGTTCGCGGCCAGGGTCTGATGGTCGGCGTGGAATTTGTTGATGGACAGGGAAATGCCAATCCGTCTGCCGCTTCGGCCGTACAGAAGACCTGTCTGGAACAAAACCTGCTCCTGCTTACCTGCGGCAGCTACGGCAACGTCATTCGCTGGATCCCGCCCCTCGTCGTAAACAGCGATCAGATCGACGACGCCGTAGCCATCTTCACGGCAGCCCTAAAAGCTAGAGTTTAGAGATAGAGACTCAATCTCTCGTCTCTATCTTCCTGGAGAAACATCTACCCATGAAACACCCCTCACAAATGTTCATCAACGGCCAGTTCACCGGCGGCCAGGCTGCAGAATCGATCGCCGTCATCAACCCGGCGACGGAAGAAGTACTGGCCGAGGTGCCGAGGGGCACGGCCGAAGATGCCAATGCCGCTGTCGCCGCTGCCAAAGCCGCCTTTCCGGCATGGAAGCGCACGCCCGCCTGGGAACGGGCCGGCCTGCTGCACGAAGCGGCCGCAAAAATGAAAGCGCACGAAGAAGAGCTGGCGCGCCTGCTCACCGAAGAGGAAGGCAAGCCCTTCGTAGAGAATGAAGAGGAAATCTTCTGGACCTACGATTCCTTTCACTACTACGCCGAACTGGGGCGCCACGAACGCGGCCGTTTTATCCCGCCCGGCGACCCCGACCAGATCAACTTCGTGATCAAGGAACCCTACGGCGTTGCCGCCTGCATCACGCCCTGGAATTACCCGCTCCTGCTGCTGGCCTGGAAACTGGCCCCGGCGCTGGCCGCTGGCAATACCGTTGTCATCAAGCCCTCCGAATACACGCCCCTCTCCACGCTGCGCCTGGTGGAGCTGGCCTTCGATCACTTCCCGCCCGGCGTGGTCAACGTGATCACCGGCTACGGTCCCGAAGCGGGCGAGCCGCTCGTCCTCCATCCCGATGTGCCCCTGATCGCCTTCACCGGCTCCCTGGCCACGGGGCAGCGCATCGCCTCCCTGGCAGCGCCGAAAATGAAGAAAGTGCACCTGGAGCTGGGCGGAAAGGACCCCTTTGTCCTTGCGCCGGACATTGTCGAGGCGATCGGCATGGAAACGGCCGTTTCAGCCGTGGCCTACGCCGGCCTGATCAACGCCGGCCAGGTCTGCACCAGCAGTGAGCGCATCTACGTGCACGAAAGCCACTTCGGCCAATTCAGCGAGGAGCTGGCCGATTTTGTGGGCAGGCTGCGCCTGGGCAATGGCCTTGACCCGCAGACCGATATCGGCCCCATGATTCGCAGCAGCTTCCGTGAGAAGGTGGAAGGCCAGATCGCCGGGGCGATAGGGGCCGGCGCGCGTCTTCTGGTGGGCGGCAAACGGCCGTCTGGAATGGAGCGAGGTTTTTTCCTCGAACCGGCCGTTCTGGTCAACGTCAATCACGACATGCCCATCATGCGTGACGAGACCTTCGGGCCCGTGCTGCCCATCATGCCCTACAAGACCTTCGATGAGGCCATCGCTCTGGCCAACGACACCATCTACGGGCTGGGCGCCTCGCTGATGACCGGCGACGCGCGGCTGGTCAAACGCTTCTACGAAGACGTCAAGGCCGGCACCATCTGGATCAACGATCCCCTGACCGACAACTTCGCCGGGCCCTTCGGCGGAATGAAGATGACCGGCGGCGGCCGCGAGTTGGGCCAGCAAGGGCTGGATGAGTTCTATGAAGTCAAGCACGTCCACTGGGACGTCGAAGGTAAATTGAAAGAGTACTGGTATCCTTATGGCAGACGGTGAAAAGAGATAGAGTCCGTAAGGATCAAGGTGTCAGGTGAGTGATTGGCACCAGCGGGTGCGGCAGCTTAAAGCGGAAACATATGCCCTTTTCCTGGCATACAAAGACCCGCGTGTGCCGTGGTATGCCCGTTTGTGGGCAGCAGTTGTGGTCGGCTACGCCCTCAGCCCCATCGATCTGATTCCTGACTTTATCCCGGTATTGGGTTATCTTGATGATCTGGTTTTGATTCCATTGGGCATACTGCTGGCAATCAAACTGATTCCTGCCCCGGTGATGGCCGAGTGTCGCACCAGGGCGCAGGCTGAGATGGCCCGGAACGAGCCGGCGACCCGGGCGGCGGTTCTTGTCATTATTGTTATCTGGCTGGCGCTTACAGCCGTCGTTGTTTCCTTCTTTGCCAGAATTATCAAATGACGCCTGTCACTGCGTGACAGGCCCGGACGTTCGGACACCCAACATGAACATGATGGTCGACGATTAAGGAAGATAATTATGCCCACTAACAACCAGCTACCCAACTATATTAACGGTCAGTGGCAAAAATCGGCGGCCACGGAAACACGCGCGGTCTTCGATCCGGCAACGGCCGAAATTCTCGCGCAGGCGCCGCTGTCGACCGCGGCAGAGGTGAACGCGGCTGCAGCAGCAGCGGCGGCGGCCTTCGAAACCTGGCGGCGCACGCCAGCCGCGGAGCGCATCCAGCCCCTTTTCAGGCTAAAAGATTTAATGGAAACGCACTTCGATGAGCTGGCGCGCACTATCGTCTTCGAAAACGGCAAGACGCTTGGCGAAGCACGGGGTGAAATGCGCCGCGCCATCGAAAATGTAGAGGTCGCCTGCGGCATTCCCACGATGATGCAGGGCCTCTTTTCCGAGGATATCGCCCGCGGCATCGACGAGTTTATGATCCGCCAACCGGTAGGCGTCGTGGCCATCATCGCTCCTTTCAATTTCCCGGGCATGATTCCCTTCTGGTTCCTGCCCTATGCCCTGGCCACCGGCAACACAGCCATCGTCAAACCGTCAGAGCGCACGCCGATGACCATGCGCCGCGCTTTTGAACTGCTCGAAGAAGCGGGCTTCCCGCCGGGCGTGGTCAATCTGGTAAACGGCGGGCCGGACACGGTCAATGCGATCCTCGACCACCCCACCATCCGCGCCGTCAGCTTCGTCGGCTCCACGCCGGTGGCCCGTCACGTTTACGCCAGGGCGGCGGCCAACGGCAAGCGCGTGCAGGCTCAGGGCGGCGCCAAGAACCCGCTGGTTGTGTTGCCGGATGCCGATCTCGATATGACTACACGAATAATTACCGACAGCGTCTTCGGTAATGCCGGCCAGCGCTGCCTTGCCGCTTCGCTCGTTATCACCGTCGGCCAGGCCCGCGAGATCTTCACGCCCGCCCTGACCGATGCCGCCGCCGATCGCGTCGTCGGCCATGGCCTGCATGAAGGCGTGCAGATGGGCCCCGTGATCTCGCGCCACAGCTGCGACCGCATCAGCAGCCTGATTGAGTCAGGGACCAGAGAAGGCGCGTCGCTGCTGCTCGACGGCCGTTCACCCGCCGATCCCGAGCTGGCAAAAGGCTCCTTCCTGCGCCCCACCATCCTCGAAAACGTCCATCCAAACAGCGAACTGGCCGGCACGGAAATATTCGGTCCGGTCATGGGCCTCATGCAAGCCGAGACATTCGACCAGGCGCTGCAGTGGGTCAACAGCGGCCGTTACGGCAACATGGCCTGCCTCTTCACCAGCGACGGCGGCGCCGCGCGCCGCTTCCGTTACGAAGCCCAGGCCGGCAACATCGGCATCAACATCGGCGTCGCCGCGCCCATGGCCTTCTTCCCCTTCAGCGGCTGGAAGGACAGCTTCTTCGGCACCCTCCATGCCCAGAGCGGCCACAGCGTTGAGTTCTATACGCAAACAAAGGTCGTCGTCGAGCGCTGGCTCAAAGAGTGGTCGCGCCAGTTTTGACAAGGAAGGATACGGCCGTGGACGAACAGTTCGCCATTCTCTTCGAACCAATTCAGATTGGACCCGTTGTCGCGCCGAACCGCTTTTACCAGGTGCCGCACTGTAATGGCCTTGGCTATCGCATGCCGCAGGCCCACGCCGCCATGCGCGGCGTCAAGGCTGAAGGCGGCTGGGGCGTTGTCTGTACGGAAGAAGTGGAGATTCACCCCAGCAGCGATGTCGCGCCCTATATAGAAGGAAGATTATGGGATGACGCGGATATCCCCGCCCTACGCCTGATGACCGGCGCCGTTCACGAACACGGCGCGCTGGCGGGCATTGAACTGACGCACAAAGGCCTTGATGCGACCAACGCCTACTCGCGCATCCCCCCACTTGGACCGCGCTCGATGTCTATGTTTGGCAAATACGAGCCGGCGCAGTCGCGTCGCATGGACAAAGAGGACTTTCGCAATGTACGCCGCTGGCATCGTGAGGCGGCGCTGCGCGCCAGAAAAGCCGGCTTCGATATTGTCTACTGTTATGCCGGGCACGATATGACGCTGGCCATGCAGTTAATGCAGCGCCGCTACAATGACCGCACGGATGAATACGGCGGTTCGCTGGAAAATCGCCTGCGCTTCTTCCGCGAATTAATCGAGGAGACAAAAGAAGCCGTCGGCGACACGTGCGCGGTCGCCGTGCGCCTGGCCGTCGACGAACTACTGGGCGACGAAGGGATCACCAGTCAGGGAGAAGGGCGCGACATCGTGGCCATGCTGGCCGAACTGCCTGACTTGTGGGATGTGAATATCAGCGATTGGTCGAATGATTCTGCCACCTCGCGCTTTGCAAAAGAGGGCTATCAGGAACAGTACATCAGTTTTGTAAAGTCGCTGACCAGCAAACCCGTCGTCGGCGTCGGCCGTTACACCTCACCGCAGTCGATGGTCTCGGCCATCAGGCGCGGCATTGTTGACTTGATTGGTGCGGCACGGCCGTCCATCGCCGATCCCTTTCTACCCAATAAAATCAAAGAAGGCCGCTTCGACGACATTCGCGAATGTATCGGCTGCAATATCTGCGCGGCCGCCGACGTGGGCATCTACCCCATTCGCTGCACGCAGAACCCCACCATGGGCGAAGAATGGCGGCGGGGCTGGCATCCGGAAACCATCGCTCCGCAGCGCAGCGACAAGGAAATGATGGTCATCGGCGGAGGGCCGGCGGGCCTGGAATGCGCCCGCGCCCTGGGGCAGCGCGGCTACCGTGTTGTGCTCGCCGAAAAGCGGCGTGAACTGGGCGGCCGTGTGTTGCAGGAGTCCCAACTCCCCGGCCTGGCTGAATGGCGGCGCGTGATCGAGTGGCGGCTGGGTCAGATCACCACGATGCCCAATGTCACGCTTTTTCCCCAGAGCGAAATGACGGCCGACGCTGTCCTGGAAACGGGAATTGAGCATCTCTTTGTGGCCACCGGCGCTTCCTGGCGGCGCGACGGAATCGGCCGTGGCCAGTGGCGCCCCATACCCGGCCACGACCTGCCTCACGTATTCACGCCCGACGACATCTTTGCTGGCCGGCTCCCTTCGGGCTGCATCGTGGTCTATGACAACGACCATTACTACCTGGGCGGCGTCATCGCCGAAAAACTGGTCCAGGAAGGGAATTCCGTGATCCTGGTCACGCCGGCGCCGCTTGTTTCCACCTGGACGGAAAATACATTGGAGCAGCAAAAAATCCAGGCGCGTCTCATGGACCTCGGCGTGACGCTGAAAACACAACAGCGCCTGGAGAGCATACAGGCGCAGTCCGTCAATCTGTCCCATGACATTTCCGGCAGCAAAGCAGAAATTGCCTGCAGCGGCGTTGTCCTGATAAGCGATCGCCTGCCCAATGACGGCGTCTACCGGGAGCTAAAACCCTTCGCGGAAAGCGGGCGGTTGAAGACGCTGCGCGTCATTGGCGACGCCGACGCGCCCAATATCATCGAGCGCGCCGTATTCGCCGGACATCTGGCCGCCCGCGAATTTGAGGAAGCGCTCCCCGCAGGAACGTCCTTCAAGGTCGAACGCACCGCAC
>JBJYWZ010000111.1:0-42524 GCA_046259725.1 Promineifilaceae bacterium (SeqCode)
TCCCCCAACCTACACCCTGGGCCGCCACGGCGGGGAAGAAAACCTGATCTATTCGGAAGCGGAACGCGCCGAGAAGGGCATCGCCCTCTATCATGTCGATCGCGGCGGCGACGTGACCTATCACGGTCCCGGGCAGCTGGTCGGCTATCCGATCTTGAATCTCGAACACCGCTACGGCAAAGGCATCGGCCGTACCCGGCGCTATGTCGCCGGTATTGAATCCGTCCTAATCGAGGCCTTAAAAGCATTTGCTATTGACGCGCGTCCTTATGAAGGCTTTCGCGGTGTTTGGGTTGAAGAAAACGGGGTATTAAACAAGATCGCCGCCATTGGCGTCTACGTGAACCGCATGGGCATCAGCAGCCATGGCTTCGCCCTCAACGTGAAAACCGATCTGGCCTATTTCGAGGGTATCATTCCCTGCGGCATTCAGGATCACGACGTGACCAGCATGAGCCGCACCTTGGGCCAGGAGATCACCATTGAGGATGTCCTGCCGCAGATCGTCCAGTCATTTACGGCCGTTTTTGATTACGAACTCCAACCTGAAGGAACCCTTTATGCCAACTATTAAACTTGATTCCGTCACCACCGAACCGCCACGCCCCAAACGCCGTCCGGAATGGATGCGCGTCCGCCCACCCAAAGGGGAAGATTACAAATGGGTCCGCGGCGTCATGCGCAGCAAACAACTGCACACTGTTTGCGAAGAAGCGCACTGCCCTAATATCGGCGAATGCTGGGGGTCCAGAACGGCGACTTTTCTGATCCTGGGCGACATTTGCACGCGAAGCTGCGGCTTCTGTGATATCAAGACCGGCCGGCCTCTACCTATCGACTGGGAAGAACCGCAGCGCGTCGCCGATGCCGTAAAAGCCATGGACCTCAAACACGTGGTCATCACTTCCGTCAATCGTGACGAACGCAAAGACGGCGGCGCGCCGATCTTCGCCCAGTGCATTGAGCGTATCCGCGAAGTGCAGCCCGGCTGTTCGATCGAGGTCCTGATTCCCGATTTCAAAGGCAGTGAAGGAGCGCTGAAAATCGTCATGGATGCGCGGCCGGAAATCCTCAACCACAATATCGAAACAGCGGCCCGCCTTTTCCGCAAAGTGCAGCCGCAGGATAAATACGAATGGGCGCTGGCGACATTGGGCAATGCCAAAAAGATGGATGACGAAGTTTTGACCAAGAGCGGGATCATGGTCGGCCTAGGCGAGGAATTCGAAGAGGTTGTGGATGTCATGCGTGATCTGGCCGGTTTGAAAGTAGATATTCTAACCATCGGCCAGTACTTACAGCCCAGCAAACAGCATCTACCCATTGAGCGCTATTATCACCCGCAGGAGTTCGAAGAACTAAAGAAGATCGGCCTGGATCTCGGTTTCCGCTGGGTAGAAAGCGGCCCCTTTGTGCGCAGCAGTTACCACGCCGAACAACAGGTCCGTGCCCTGTCGAAGATGGTTCAACCTTAGCCCACTGCCGCAACCTTCAACTCACAGCTTTGTTGGTCCGTTTGCGATAGTAATTATATATAAAAATCAAATCTGATTTCCAGGAATGCTGCTCCGCTATGCCTGAGCAAGACGAACTACAACGGCTGGAAGCCGCGATAACGGCTCTCGAAGCCCAGCGCCAAGTGTTAGGGGACACGGTTGTTGATACATCCGTGGCCGCCTTACAGCGCCGCCTGGCCGAGACTAAACCGCAGTTCAGCGAACAGCGGCGCAAACAAGTCACCGTCCTCTTTGCCGACGTATCCAGCTTCACGGCCATGGCCTCCGAAATGGACGCCGAAGAAGTCAGCGATATGCTCAACATCCTCTGGCAGCGTATCGACCGGGTGATCACCGAACATGGCGGCTATATCGACAAACATTTCGGCGATGGGGTGATGGCCTTGTGGGGCGTTGAAACAGCGCGGGAAGAAGATCCTGAACTGGCGATCTTCGCCGCGCTGGCCATGCAGGGGGAGCTGGTATTATTTCGCCAGGAGGTTCGGCATGATATGGCGATGCGTATCGGTATTAATACCGGTCCCGTCATCTTAGGCCGGGTCGGGGCTACGGCCGAATTTTCAGCCATCGGCGATACGATCAATACGGCCGATCGCCTGGAAAAAGTCGCCCCCGTGAGCACGGTCCTCATTACCCACAACACCTACCAGCACGTGCGTGGTGTCTTTGACGTCCTGCCTATGGAGCCGATCACGGTCCGAGGGAAACAAGAATCGCTGCGGGTGTACATCGTCAGCCGGGCCAAGGCGCACTCCTTCCGCTTACGCCGCCGTGGTGTTGAGGGCGTGGAAACGCGCATGATCGGCCGTTGGCGGGAATTCAAACTCCTCAAGGATAAATTTAAGAGCGCCATCGCTAACTCTCAAATCAGCGCCATCATGATCACGGGAGACGCCGGGCTGGGTAAATCGCGCATCCTATACGAGTTCGAGAACTATGCCGACCTGTTGGATATGGATATCTTCTTCCTGCGCGGGCGCGCACGCAATGAAGATCGCCAGGTGCCTTTCGGCCTCTTCCGCGACATTTTCACCTTCCGCTTCGGCATCCGTGAAGACGATCCACCGAAAGCCGTTCGTCAAAAATTACAAGAAGGCTACCGCGAATCCATCGTCCTCAGTCAAAAGGAGATGTCCGAGGAAGAAATTGAAAAACGGGCCCATATTATCGGTCACTTGCTGGGCTTTCACCTGGACCCGGCCCCACACCTGGCCCCGGGGCTCAGTGATCCGAAACAAATGCGCGATCGCGCCCTGACTTACTTGCTCGACTATATCCAGGACGCCGCGGCCGACGATCCCATCCTCCTGCTGGTCGAAGATCTACAATGGGCGGATGACAGCTCCCTGGACACCTTGCTTTTGGTCGCCCAGCGATTGGCTGATTTTCCGCTCTTTATCCTCGCCTCCACACGACCGTCGCTTTACGTTCGACGGCCGTCCTGGTTCGCCGACGTACCGATGCAGATGCGCCTGGACCTGACCCCGCTCTCACCGCGCGAAAACCGCAGCCTGGTCTACGAAATTCTCAAGCTCGCCGAGGATGTTCCCGACTCCGTCCGCGATCTCGTGGTCGAGAACAGCCAGGGCAATCCTTTCTATGTGGAAGAGCTGATTAAGATGCTCATTGACGAAGGCGTAATCATTAAGGGAGAGGAGAGCTGGATCATTCCCACCGAAAAGCTGGCCGGCATTCGCGTCCCGCCGACGATCACGGGCATTCTTCAGGCGCGCCTCGACCGGCTGACGGCCGTGCAGCGATCGGTTATTTTGCAGGCTTCGGTCATCGGCCGTGTTTTTTGGGATCAGACGCTTATCACCTTGAATGAGCGTACCCATGAGACGTTGGACAGAGAGACGATCCAGGAAGCACTATCCGCGCTGTGCGATCGCGAATTGGTTTACAAGAGCAAACGCTCAAATTTCAGACACAGCGATGAATATATTTTCAAACACCCCATCCTGCGCGAAGTATCCTATGAATGTGTCCTACTGCGCAATCGCCGCCTCTATCATGGCCTGGCCGCCGATTGGCTGCGCGCACAGAGCGGTGAACGATCGGTGGGTATAGTTGGCCTGACGGCAGATCACCTGATCAAAGCGGGACGCAGCGTCGAAGCCGTCGCCGACCTGCACCTGGCCGGCAGAATGTCCGTCGAGCGCTTCGCTAACGAAGAAGCCAGGGGCTACCTGTCGCGCGCCCTGGAACTGGTACCGCCCGCGGACAAAGCGAACCGTTTTCAACTGCTGCTGGATAGGGTTGAAGTGTTTGATACGATGGGCAACCGTGATGAACAAAAAGCGGATCTGGAAGCTCTGGAAGAGCTCGCCCAATCCCTGGGACCAACCGAAAGGGCAAAGGCGGCCTTATGCCGCGCCAGTTTAGAAGAGGCAACGGCCGATTACGAGGCGATGATCCAGGCCGCCAGGAAGGCCATTAATTTCGTCTCTGAAGAAGGACCATCGTTGATCCTTTCCCGAGCCCATCTCGATTGGGGTCTAGCCCTGGAAAGATTGGGTAGATTTCACCAGGCTGACCAACAGCTGCAGCTATCGCTAAACACCGCCCTGGCCGACGGCGAGAGCCGCCTGGCCGGTCTGGCTCTATGTGGTTTGGGCATCGTCGCCCGGGCAATGGGCGATCATATGAACGCCTACCGCTACTATGAAAAAGCCCTGGGCCAGTTCATCGAACTGGATGATCTCAATGCCCAAAGCAGCACCCTGATCTGGTTGGGCGTCCTCTCAACCGATAGGGGAGATTTCGCCAATGCCCGCATTTGTTATGAAAAAGCGTTGGACTTATCCCGAAAAACAGGCTTCCGCTACCACGAAAGCTACGCGCTCAGCAACCTGGGCAGCAATGCCAGCCACCAGGGTAATTACAGCAGAGCGATCAGCCTGATCGAACAGGCGCTGAATGTCGCCCACGAGATTGACAACCGCCTGGTGGAATGCCTCTGCCTCAATAATCTAGGCACGATCAGCCTGAACCAGAATGATTATGTATCAACCCTGGCCAATTACGAAAAATCTCTGGCTATCGCCCTGAACACCGGCCACCGGCGCATGGAAGCATCGGCTTCTACCGGCGTCGGCCTCGCCCTGCTGCACCTGGACGATCCTGCCGCGGGCATCGAACACCTGAAACATGCCATTTCCATCCGCCGCGAGCTTGAAGAAGTCCACCTATATGAATCCCTGGCGATCCTAGCCTTCGCTTATAAAACGATCGGCCGTCTAGATTTAGCGCAGGAAGCCGTCGAAGAAGTGCTGGAATATGTGCAAAACGACGGTGAATTCTATACCACTGAATACAGCCTGCGGAACTATCTCTACATGATTGAAACGTTGGAAGCGCTCAACCATCCGCAGGCTGATTTCATCCTCGACCGCGCCTACCAGGAATTTTTGCGCACTTCTAGGCGCATCCCCGATGAACCGACGCGCCAGGCTTTTCTAGAAAATGTCCCCTACCATCGTGAGATTGCTCAGAGGTGGCAGGCGGCGAATTTGTAGATAGAGAGAAGAGATAGAGATAGAGGGGAGAGATAGAGATAGAGGATTGTTTCGTTAGTAGCGCAGTGGTGATGGGTGAGATAAACGGTGAATGGTGAATTGTGAATTGTGAATTGCGTGAAGTCCTGAAACAAGCTGACACATTTTGCAGCCACTTGCTACTTGCAACATGCCACTTGCCACATCCGCAATCCGAAATCTGAAATCCGCAATTAAAAAATGTCTGATCGCACTAACTCCGATAAATTTCTCCTGGCCATAGCTGCCGGGGCTGTTTTGCTCATTGTCGTCGCTTTCATCGTCGTCAGCCGGCGGCCTGATCCGCAGTTCCAGGGCGGCGGCACGCCGGAAAGCGTCGTCCATGACTATCTTTTGGCCTTGCAGCTTGGCGATTATGAAACCGCCTACAGCCTGCTCTCGCCGGACCTCGCCTACCCGGCCGATATCAACGAATTTTATGACAGCCTGCGCCAAACCCCCTGGCAGTTCACCGTTTCCGATAACTATTCCATGGTCGTTGAATCGAGCGAAGCGATCAGCGAGAACAGCGTCGCCGTCATTGTGCGCGAGATTTATAACACCAACGCCCTTTTCGCCGGTGATGGTTATTCAAGTACTTTCCGCATGCGCGTCGAAAACGGGGAGGAAGGCTGGAAACTGGTCAGCGGCGAGAATTATTGGTCGTCTTGCTGGGGCGAAAGCAACCAGTGTTTGGACGGTATCCCCCGAACCGTTGAGCCGTGAGCAGTTTTCGCCGCTGGTACTTCTACGTCGTTTCGGCGATCAGCCTGCAGGCGGTAACCTGGGCGGCCATCGCCCTGCTGCGCAACCTGCTTGTCCCCTTGGCGCAGCGCGCAGGGCTTGTCTTCTCCCCGCAGGCGGAATCCGTCGCCTTCGAAATATCGGTTATCCTCATCGGCCTGCCCATGTTCCTGCTGCACTGGCGTTGGGCGGGCCGCGAATCAGGCCAAAACACGGACGGCCGTTTCCTACCGGAACGCTTCCTCTACCTCTATGTCATGATCGGCGCCTTTCTCATCCCCCTGATCAGTAATGCCGACGGCTTCCTGCAATCCGCGCTGCGCCTGGTCAGCGGCACACCGCCACAGGTTCAATTCAGCAATGAGTTTCTGCCCGATGGCACGCGGCTGATCTACACGGCCGTTGCCGTTCTCGTCCTTTCGCTGATGCTGCTCTATCACGCGCGCATGCTCCAGGAAGATCGCCATACACCGGCAGCCCTGGCCCTGACCGCGCCCCTCCACCGCCTCTTCATCTACCTCTTCAGCGCGGCCGGCCTGTTAATGACCAGCATCGGCGCGGCGATCGTCTTGCAGTGGCTGTTCCTGGTCAACGATGAAAAAAGCGGCCTGGTCGCCTCCAGGAATCTGGTGAACGGCCTGGCCCTGCTGATCGCCGGTCTGATCTTGTGGCTCTTTTTCTGGCGGCGCGCGCAGCAGCTCTACCGGAGCGGCGGCATTGAAGAACAGCGCTCGCTGCTGCGTAAATTTTATCTTTATGCCGTCATCTTCCTCGCCGTCTACGCCACCATCGCTGCCCTGACGGCCGTTCTGGCATCTATTTTCCGCCAGGTATTAGGCCTGGAGCCGCGTGCCGGATCGGCCGTGGTCATCAGCGCACTGATCGTCGGGGCCGTCGTCTGGGTTTATCACGCGCTTGTGCTGCGCGAGGATACGCGGCGCGTGCCCATGCGCGAAGAACAGGCTGGCCTGCGCCGTCTTTACCGCTATCTGGTCGCCGGCGTCGGACTGCTGGTGCTGCTTATCGGCCTGGGCGGGCTGCTGGGCATTCTTTTTGATCCCAGCCCCTATATCATTGACCAGCAGCGGGAAGACCTGGCCTGGTTCGCGGCTATGATCCTTTCCGGCCTCGCCGTGTGGATTATCCCCTGGCGCAGCATCCAAAAAGAAACGGCCGAATCAACCCCCCTGGGCGTCCAGGCGCGCAGTTCCATTGTGCGCCGCTTCTATCTTTTCTTCTTCCTGCTGCTGGCCACGCTGACCTTCCTGATCACGGCCGTTTTCATCCTCTCGCGCCTGCTCCTGGCCATTCTCGGTGAGCCGCAGGCCGGGGGCGATCTGCGCACGCTGGCCCTGGCCGGAGCGTATGCGATCATCGCTGCGGCGGTCTGGCTCTATCACGGCTGGCTGCTGCGCGGCGATCAAGAGGCACTGGAAGAAGCGCAGGATCAACGCGCCGCCCAGAAAAATATCGTCGTCTTCGGCGATGACAGCCTAGCCGAGCAGCTTCTGAACAACCTGCAAGAGGAATTTCCGCAGAGTCATATCGACCAGGTAAGCCGCGCGGATGAGAAAACGGCCGAAAAAATCGCCGCGGCGGACATCCTCATCGGCTCCTGGACCATGGCCGCGGCCGGTGGAGACTTGGGAGCGGCGATCAACGCTTCCGGCGCGCAAAAGCTCATCCTGCCCGACCCCACCCCTGGCTGGCAGTGGACCAGCGTGGGAAAATGGGAATCCGAAACGGCCGTTCGCCAGGCAGTGGAAACGCTGGAAACGATCATCGACGGCGAAACGGCCGTTCCCCGCTACACGCTTACGCCCGGCGTGATCATTCTGCTCATCGCCGCCACGATTCTGATCCTGATTTTGCTGACCTCGCTGCTGGGCAGTGTGCTTCCAATATTTGGTTGACAGCGGGTCAGCGGGTCAGCGAGATAAGCAGGGTGCCCCAATCCGCATGGAAGCGCCTTACGGTATCACGGGCGGCCCATCCTGCGTTTTCCAGGCCACAAAGCGCTGCACGCTGCCGAAACCGCCGACCGCATCCACCTGAACCCGGAAGCCAAATTCGCCAAGCAGCTTTTCCATATCGCGCAGGATATCGCCGCCCGCCTGGAAAGTCCGGACAACGGCCGTTCCCAGCAGATTGCCGTCCTCAGGAAAAGACACATCCACGAGGACCAAACGGCCGTTTTTATTGAGCACACGCGATATTTCCGATAAGGCTTTTTTGCCATCTGGAAACCCGGTGAAGGCCATTGTCGACAACACCGTGTCAAAGAAGTTTGTGGGGAATGGCAGCGCCTCCACACTGGCACGCTGGAGATTGGCCTGCAGCCCTGCACGGCATAGATTTTTTCCGGCGGCCGCCAGCAGCGCTTCGTTAATATCCACCCCATATGAGTCATACCAAGCCGCGTAACGGGTCAGCAAATACCCGGTCCCCGTCCCTACCTCCAGGACGCGCGGCCCCTTGATCCACGGCAGCGCACTATCCAGCCAGCGGCGCCAAAAAGGCAGCAGCTTGACAAGACGGTCATAACCACCGCTGAAGCGCGTATAAAACGCATCAAATTCGGCCGTATAGGCTTCTTTATCTTGCGGCTCATTCGACCAAACGGCCGAATCGCGATCGGTCATCATTTGATCATAATCATAACAGATTTTGCCACCTGCCAACTGCCACCTTACAATCCCAGCCAAAAGGTAAATTTTCATGCTCCCAATCGCCGCTATGCCCATAAACGACCCGGACGGCCGTCTTTTTCCGCATCTAAAAATTGTCATGCCTGATCTGAAAGCGCTGTTCAGCGCGGTCTATTTATCCGTTCCTCCGCAAACCTTAGAAAGGCAGCCGCGGGAGATCGCCTGGTTGAAGAACGAGCCTTTTTTCAAGGTTCTTTATCGTGAAGAAGCACTCCCACCCGGGGATGATTTTTTGACCCTGTACGAGACGGCTGCAGGCAGCGCGCAGGCGGAGCAGCTCGTCCACCTTTGTTACCTCGATCGCCTGGCCTTCGCTTTGCAGACGGGACACCGCACCCAATTTATGGCTGATATCGCCGGCCTGCAGGCGGGCGACACGCCGATCATCTTCGAGCGCTCTCCGGCCGCCTGGGAGACCCATCCGCGCAATTATTACGAACTCGAGAAAATGGTCAGCGACGCCGCGCAGTGGTTATTCGGGCGTTCAATGGATTACGCCTGGTGTCACATCGCCCTGCCCGCGAAGACGCTCTTGCAAATCATCCCCGGCATCACCCGCCGCGATATGGCCCACGTCGCCGAATATATCTTGCCCATCCGCAGCTGTGTACAGGTAAAAGCGGTCGATTGGCTCGCCTGGGAAGACCCATTTATTTTCGATGAAGACCCGCTAACTCTCAAGGCTGAACGCGAGCAAAGCCTCCACGAAACCCACAAGCGCCTGGCCTACGTCATTCCTATGCTGCAGCTGCTGAACGAAGCGGGCGGCGGCTGGGAGCAGGCGGTGTGGTAGAGGAGTTTTTCAGTTTTTCAGTTCTTCAGTTGGTCAGCTGACGGCTGACGGCTGACCGCTGACAGCTATCCCTCCAGACGCAGGGTGACGATTTCATACGGCTTGATGGTGATGGTTAGGGAACGGCCGTTTACGGGTAGCTGCGTTTCATCCTCTTCCAGTAAATTGGTGCGCCAGGCGCTGCTCAGCGGGAAGCTGGTGTGCAGCGTCACAGGGCCGCGGCGGCGTTGGCTTTCGTAGAGACGCACGATCAGGCCACGGCTGTCTTCGGCCTGCTTCACTGTTTCCAGGACCACGTAGGGACGGTCGACACTTATGAATGATCGCGAAAGGTCAACGCCTGCTGCCGTGATATCCTCTTCAGGCGATAGAGCAAATACGCGCGGCGGGTCATTGAGGGCATAGGCCTGGGCGATAGTCCTCTCATTCCAGGCGCCGGCATGAGGCAGCAGGCTGTAGGTGAAATGATGTTCTCCCTGATCGGCCTGCGGATCGGGAAAAGTCGGGCTGCGCAGCAGGCTCAGACGGATGACGCCGCCGTTTGGGGCGGCATCCTGCACATCGTGTCCGTATTTGCAGTCATTGAGTAGGCTGACGCCGTAATCGCCCTCGCTCAGATCGACCCACTTGTGGCCCACGGTTTCAAACTTGGCCCATTCCCAGATGGTGTTGCGGTTGACCGGCCGCTGCACATTGCCCCATTGAATGTCATAAGTGGCTGCCGCTGCCAGCACATTGACTGGAAAAGCGACTTTGAGCAGGATATGCCGTTCCCGCCAGTCAACGGCCGTTTCAAAATCGAGGCGCGCGCTGTTATGGCACAGCGAAATGCGCTGCACGTAGCTGCTGTTGAGAATTCGCCGCTTGATTTCCAATGCCGCGCGCAGCGGGCCGCTCTCAATCACGGTGACAGAATCGGCAGGTTCGGCCGTCCAGACCTTCTCATCGTAAAAAATATCAATATCCCAGGCGTCCCAATCCAACGGCCGGTCTTCAAAAGCCAGCCACTGGTTAGCCACCGCCCCCGGCGGTAGGACCTCGCGCCCTCGCACTTTATCAAAAATTCGGCCGATATCGCCATCTTGATTCAGTTCTATGCGAAGATAATCATTCTCCAGGTGGCTTTCAGAAACGGAGAGCATGCCCGGTTCAGGCGGCGGCTGCATAACGGCCAACGGCCTCAGCGAATAGGGCGGCAGCTCGCCGGCATGCAGCAGCAGGCCTTCCCGGGTTTCCTGGACACACCAGTCAACCGGCAGCCGCGCCGCGCTTCCGTCCGGCCAGAAAACGGGACCCGCCTGCGAGAATGCGGTGGGATTGATCAGCAGAATATCCTCCCCGGATGCTTTCGCAAAGGTAGCCAGCGCTTCGTCGCGCACCTGTTCACCAAGAGCCTGCACTTCCGCGTACTGAGCCTGCGAGTCGATATAAACCTGGTGGATGCTGCTGCCGGGGATGATGTCATGGAACTGGTTAAGGCAGACCAGCTCCCAGGCTCGCCCCAGCTCGGCATGCGGATAGGCATAATCGGGCACCATTATCGCCGCCGCGGCAGCCGCGAATTCGGCATCATGCAGCAGGAATTCACTCTTACGGTTGGCCCGTTTATTGCGCGCCTGGGTGGTATAGGTGCCACGGTGCAGTTCCAGGTACAGCTCGCCATTCCAGACCGGAAAACTGCCCCACGCCTCTTTTTCGGCGGCGCGGAAAAAATCGATCGCCTTGCCCGGCCGGGTCTGCGGCAGCCCTGGAAAAGCCGCCATTTCACGCAGGTTCTCCAGCATTTCGCGCGTCGGCCCGCCGCCGCCGTCGCCGTAGCCATAGGACATCAAGATGTGGCCGGAGGTCTCCTTTTGGGCGAAGCGCTCCCAACCTACCAGAATTTCCGTAGGCGTGGCCTGGGCGTTGTAATCGCCGCCGCTGCGCTGGGGCATGGACACCGGACTAAAGTGCGTCAGCACCCGCGTGCCGTCCAGCCCCTGCCACCAAAAGGTATCGTAGGGCATTTTGTTGTACTGGTTCCAGCCAATCTTGATCGTGAAGAAGTATTCCAAGCCGGCCTGTTTGATCAACTGCGGCAGATTCCAGGCGTAGCCGAAGACGTCGGGCAGCCACAAGATGGGCGACTCCGCCTCACGGCCGAAATGGCGGCGGAAGAAGGATCGTCCAAGCAGAAATTGGCGGGCCAGCGCCTCGCCGCCGCTGATATTGCAGTCCGCCTCCACCCACATACCACCTGTCGCCTCCCAAAGGCCGTCGGTCACCCGCGCCTTGATCGCCTCGAAAAGTTCGGGGTAATCCTGGCGCACGTAGTCATAAAGCTGCGGCTGGCTCTGCGTGAAATGATAGTCGGGGAACTGCTCCATCAGGCGCATGACCGTATGAAAAGTACGCCCGGCCTTACGCCGCGTCTGCGCCAGCGTCCACAGCCAGGCCACGTCGATGTGCGCGTGTCCCACGGCGGTCAGCGTGACATCGAGCGGCGGACCGGCGGCGGTCGTCTCTTCGCGCAGCAGTTCAAGGGCCGCGGGCACGCTCTCGTAAAAAGCGGCTGCAAACGGTTCGCGGATATCGAGGATGCGAAAAGCGGCGTCCAGGGCGTTGAGCAGCGGGTTGTAGGCAGCGTGACTTTCCTCCACCCGCTCGACTACTTCCAGAGCTACCCGCGCCAGGGCCACAAGTTCCCGCGTGGGCCGGTCGATCTGAACCAGCAGGCAGGGACGCATCATCAACTGCGACTGGTGAAAGCCCTCGCCCAACCGCGCTGCGCCCCCGGTCCAGCCGTGCAGAGCTAGGGTGTGGGAACAGCCGTCGTGGTAGACGCCCTTAAGCAGAATCTCCTGATGATGGCGGTCGCAGGCGGAGTAAGGCGCGGCGTCCAGGTAGACGAGCGCTTCGGGATGGCTGAAATCACCGGCCTCGCCCAGCGGCAAGAATAAGGCTACGTCTTTGCCGGCCCATTCTTCGGGCAGTTCAAACTGCGAACGCATCACAAAATTTGTATCCCACGCCCCCCAATAGGCATACGGCTCAATCACCGGCCACCCCGTATCATCAACACCCATTTCCACCGGCGGTGCCTGGGAGACATCGTCGAGTTCCATATAACGAAAAGACGCGATCGGCCGTGTTTGGCGGTACACAAGCGATTCGACCAGGGCCAATCGTTTTTTGATTTTCTTTTTAGTCCAGCGTTGTTGGTGCATGATTAGGTTCTCAGGTTGTCAGGTTGTCAGGTTTTCAGCTTGTCAGTGTAAATTATGAAAAATTAATTGTTGAATTGATGAGTTATTGAATTTTTAGGACACAGAGAACTCAGAGAATTTTATTGTATACTCTCGGTATCCTCTGTGTCGTCTCTGTGTCGTCTCTGTGTCGTCTCTGTGTCCTTTGTGTCAACATTTTTTATTTCTGAATACTTTCCGTTTTCCGTTTCCCGTTACTTCTGTTCAATGATATGGCGTTCCCTGGTGGAAGACCAATTTCCAGCCCTCGGGTGAGTCCGGTTTGCGCAGCCAGATCGAGCTCCGGCGGCTCTTAAGCAGAATACCATCTTCGTACATCACCTGGCTGTTATAGGTTACCTGGGCAACATCGCGGCTGAGCAGGCGTGCTTCAAAATCAGGCAGCGGAAAAAGGGCTTCAAACGCATACACTTCACCGCTAATCGTATCATCCCATTGATAAACCCTGCCCGATCGGCCGAATTCAAAAAAGTCCTCCGCCAGAACATGATCCATGTAGGCAACATCCGACCGTTTTTCATAGTTCCAAAGCGATTCTTCCAGCCGCTGCAAGGTCGCCTTTTCCTCGAGATTCAACCTAAAAGTCATACGCCACCTCCGAAATTGATGAGTAAAGGGAAAATTCATCATACCATAATTAACAACTCTTAATTTGTAATTGACAGAATAGTTCGATATCGTACAATTTGCCCTAGAACTTTTTTCGGACCGCAGAACCATCCGTACCATCCGCTGAATATCTGTGCAATCTGCGAAATCTGCGCCATCTGCGGTCCACACTTTATGAGGCACCCTATGACCACCCACCCACCCGCCGCCGATCCGGCCCGCCACCAGCAGTGGCTGGACTTAATGCAGGAACTGAACAGCGAGGCTGACCCGCGCACCGTGCGCCTGCTGGAACGGCTGTTTATGGTTTCCCACGCCATTAGAATGCTGGGAGAACAAAGCCTGGAAGAGGCCGGCTTATCGCATGCGCGTTTCCGCCTGCTGATGAATCTGTTTAAGAGTGAGGAACTGGACGGCCGTCCTGACCTCAACCCCTCGGAAATCAGCACCCTCCAGGGAACCAGCCGCAACACCGTCAGCACCCTTATTCGCGATCTCGAAGAAGAAGGCCTGATCGAACGCACGCTTGATCCGAACGATCGCCGCCGTTTCAATATCCGGCTCACTGAAGACGGCCGTAATATCATCCGCGAGCATTCCGCCGCCCACTTCCGCATCGTCGCCTCATGCTTTGAAACCCTGACCCCCGATGAACAACAAGAACTCAGCGACCTGCTGGCTAAAATCGGCAGGCGGATAATGCTCAATGAGCAGTAAGGCGGAGTGGCAATGTTGCAAAGTGGCATGTGGCAACACCAGCGAATTCATTCGCTGCTATCACGAAAAACATGTTTAAACATCTTTGATTTACTATCCGCAGCATTCATTCCGTGGCGAGGTAGCAAGAAAACAGAAAACGGAAAATTGAGAACGGAAATACTCACCTACTGACAATCTGACTTCCTTACAAAGGACCAACCTTATGCAAATGACATCACCCCAAACACGATCTTCAGGCGGGCGAAGGACCTTAAATCGCTCTTTGACCTACGTCAGCCATTACCCGAAGGTGTCCGTCGTGGCCGTCGTGGCTTTGCTGCTGGCTACAGGTGCGCAGTTGATGGTGCCTATTCTGATCCAGAATATAATCGATGAAATCGTCAATTCGGCCACGGTTAGCGAAGTACTCAAACTACCTCTTGCCGGGCAGGAAGCGGCGGCGCAGCAAATGAACACCACGATCAGCCAGTTACAGATTGATCTGGACAAAGCGCCCCAGGCCCTGATCTGGGCCGGTGTTGTGGTCATCCTCTTCGCCATCGCCCGCGGCATCTTCGCCTTTGTGCAAATGTATTCTTCGCAAATGCTGTCGCAGAACATCGCCTTTGATTTACGCAACGATATCTTCGCTAAAATCCAGCGGCTCAGCTTCAGCTACCATGACAAGAACCGCACGGGCCAGCTGATGATACGCGCCACGGACGACGTGGAGAAGCTGCGCCTGTTTCTCGGGCAAGGTCTGCTGATGGCCCTCCAGGCCCTCCTCCTGCTTACCGGCACACTGACCATCCTACTTCTCACCAACTGGAAATTAACCATGGTCATTCTGCCGACGCTGCCTATCGCTTTTGCCCTGTTCATGCTCTTCGGCGCCAAAGCGATGCCATTGTTTAGCGAGGTCCAGCGCCGCCTATCCATTGCCAACACCATCGTACAGGAAAACCTGGCCGGCTTGAAAGTGGTCAAGGCCTTTACCAGCGAAGAGCGCGAGGAAGCACGCTTCGAGAAAAGCAACAATGATCTGCTGGAAGAACAGATGAAGGTCACGCGTTTCCTGGCCATGCTCTTCCCCCTAATCTTTCTCATTGCCAACCTGGGCCAGGCGGCCATCCTTTATTTTGGCGGTCTGGGCATCATCAACGGCACGTTTACCCTGGGCGAATGGCAGAAATTCAGTCTTTATCTGACCTTCGTTTTTATTCCCATGGGCCAGCTGGGCATGATCATCTCCCTCATGGCCCAGGCTACGGCCAGTTCCGACCGTATCTTTGAAATTCTGGACACGCATAACGAGGTCCAGGATAAGCCGGGGGCGATTGAGCTGGGTGAAGTCGAGGGCCGTGTCGCCTTCGAGCATGTTTCTTTCCGTTACTTCGGTCACGGCGAATATGTCCTGCAAGATGTCAGCTTCAAGGCCGAACCGGGCCAAACGGTTGCCCTGCTCGGGGCGACCGGCAGCGGCAAATCGACGGTTATTAACCTCATTCCCCGCTTCTATGATGTCAGCGAAGGCGCGGTGACGGTTGATGGCCATGACGTGCGTGACGTGACTATTGCCAGCCTGCGCGAGAATATCGGCATCGTCCTGCAGGAGACGACGCTTTTCGGCGGTACAATCCGCGATAACATTGCTTTCGGCCGTCCCGAAGCCAGCGATGAGGAAGTGATCGCCGCGGCCAAGGCCGCCGCCGCGCATGACTTCATCACCGCCTTCCCGGAGGGCTACGACACGATCGTCGGCGAGCGCGGCTCAACGCTCAGCGGCGGGCAGAAACAACGCGTGGCCATCGCCCGTGCCCTGCTCATGGACCCGCACATCCTGATCCTGGATGACTCTACCAGCAGCGTCGATCTAAACACGGAATACCAAATTCAAAAGGCTCTGGACCAGCTGATGGAAGGGCGCACCAGCTTCGTGATCGCCCAACGTATCAGCACCGTCCTCAACGCAGACCAGATCATCGTCCTGGAAAACGGCCGTATCGCAGACACCGGCGTCCACGAAGAACTCATGGAAACTAGCGCCATCTACGCCGAGATTTACCATTCGCAGCTGGCCGAAGACGCAGAACTTGCCTAATGTGGGATGTCGGATATCGGATGTCGGATGTAGGAGCGTTGTGACCCGTAGAAATGGATCATGAAGTGATGAAGAAGAGGACGAAACAGTTCTCGATTAATATCATTAAATTTTGTGAAACACTGCCCAATCATTATTCGGCACAACGTATCGGTGATCAACTGCTTCGAGCGGGGACATCGGTCGGTGCAAATTACCGGGCAGCACGACGCGCCAGGTCGCGCAAGGAATTTATTTACAAGCTAGGCCTTGTCGAAGAAGAAACAGACGAAAGTTTCTATTGGATGGAGCTTCTCGTTGAATCAAAAATCGTTTCCAGAGACGATCTCGTAGATCTTTGGAAAGAAGGTAACGAAATCCTATCCATCATTGTGGCAACGATTAAATCGACAAAATTAAAATCTAAAAAATGAAAAGGCAGCGGGATTACGAATTACGTCCGCCATTAAACTGACTTAAGAGTATAGAAAATGCCGGCTCGCGGATCACATCCGACATCCGACATTCCACAACCGACATCGGAGTTCATTATGTTTCATGCAGATCGAACCCTCGGGGTACAAGAAGAAAAAGCAAATAATCTAGGCAGGACGCTACGGCGGTTGGCCGGGCATTTCAAGCCTTACTGGGCGGTCGTTTTGGTCGTGCTTGTTTTAACCATCGGCGGCACATATATGCAAGTGCTCGTCCCCGGCCTGACAGGCCAGATCGTCGACTGCTACCTGACGCCCTATGTCGCCGAGTCGGCTGTAGACGAGACGCTGGGCACTTCGACCACGCCTGACCTGCCCGCCGTTCAAGAAGCGAGCCAGCAGTCAAACGCGGCCATAAACTGCACGTTCGGCACACTCAATCCCAATGCCACGGCGCAAGAAACCATCGCCGGGCTCACGCGCCTGGTGCTGATCATCACCGGACTCTATATCGGCAGCGCGCTCATCTCCTCCATCTCCTTTTACCTGCTGCGCTGGGCCGGATTCCGGGTCACGCGCGATTTGCGCAGCGAGACCTTCGAGCATATCCAGAAACTCTCCCTGGGTTTCTTCGCCCGGCAGGAAGCGGGCAACGTCATGAGCCGCTTCACCAACGACATGGCCACCATCCAGCAGGCCATCGCCTTCGCCGTGCTCAACGTCCTCAGCGGCTTCCTCTTGATCGGCATGATCATCTGGCAGATGTTCAGCAAAAGCGTCCCTTACGCCCTGATCAGTCTGGTCACCCTGCCGCTGATGTTCATCGCCACGCGCTGGTTCTCCGGCCAGGCGCGCAAAGCCTTCCGCCAGGCGCAGATGGAGATTGGCTCCGTGAATGCCGACCTGCAAGAAAGCATCTCCGGCGTGCGCGAGGTGCAGGCTTTCAGCCGTGAAGATGAAAACATCGAGCAGTTCCGGCTCAGTAATGCCGCCAACCGCGATGCCAATATCAAGGCCCAGGTTTACACCAGCGCCCTTGCCCCCACCCTGGAAGCGTTCGGCTACGCCAGCCTGGCCATCGTCGCCGTCGTCGGCGGGCTGCTGCTCATAGGCGGCGGGACCATCCTGGGCACGACCGTTTCTATGGGCCTGATCATCACCTTCATCGGTTATACCCAGCAGTTCAATAATCCCGTGCAGCAGATTTCCGTCCTATGGACCAACCTGCAAAGCGCCGTTGCCGGTACGGAGCGCATCTTCGGCCTGATCGACGAACCTTTGGAGATCGTGGAGAAGCCGGACGCCGTTGAACTGCCGCCTATCAAAGGGCATGTCATTTACGAGGATGTGTGGGCTGAATACCTTCCCGGCAAGGCGGTGCTCAAAGGCATCAATATCACTACCGAACCGGGTAAGACGGTTGCTATCGTCGGGCCTACCGGCGCCGGTAAGACGACGATCATCAACCTGCTGCCCCGTTTTTGGGATGTCTCAGACGGCCGTATTACCATCGACGGCTATGACATACACGACGTCACCTTGAAGAGCCTGCGCGAGCAAATCGGTCTCGTGCTGCAAGACACTTTCCTATTCGGCGATACGGTGATGAACAACATTCGTTACGGCCGTCCCGATGCGAGCGATGAAGAGGTCATTGCCGCGGCCAAGATCGCTCACGCCGATGACTTCATCAGGCGCCTGGAAAATGGCTATGAGACGGTGCTCGGCGAGCGCGGCGGGGGTCTCAGCCAGGGCCAGCGCCAGCTGCTGGCCATTGCCCGCGTCGCCCTGACCGACCCGCGCATTCTGATTCTTGACGAGGCGACCAGCTCCGTCGACACGCGCACTGAGCGCCAGATCCAATCGGCACTCGACGATCTGCTGCGCGGTCGCACCAGCTTCGTTATCGCCCACCGCCTGAGCACGATACGCAACGCGGACGAAGTGTTGGTTTTGGACGACGGTAAAATCATCGAGCAGGGCAAGCACACAGACCTTCTGGCGGCCAAAGGCTTTTATTATGATCTCTACATGAGCCAGTTCCGCCGCGAGATCGACGATGAAGGCGAGGATTTAGAAACCGACGCCTTTTTCGCTCCGGCGGATTAAGTCACCAATTAGATTGGTCCAATCTCCACCAACTAGATTGGACCAATCTCCACTTAATCAGAAAAATTCGGCATTGTCACCCAGACACTTTCGCGGCCAGTTAACAGATCCGTCCAATTCTCCAACTACAGTCTTAAAGCGGCCTAAAAGTACCCCAAAATACCACCCATTTCGCCTATACAGAGCGCTATATTTTTTCTATAATAAAATCACCTGTCCGCAAAGACAGGTAGTTTCCAGTCACAGACGGTCGGGATTCCTACCTACCAAAATGGAGCCCTGCCACGAAGAGAGAAAAATGAAAACCGCACAAGCACAAGACGGTACTGAGGTTATTGCCTCAAATGAGGCACCCATAGAAGCGATCTGCCCTTACTGCAAAGGAATTGTCATTTTGCGTAAGCGCAAATTAATGAATAACGGTGGTTATGTTTATTTTTGGCGCCATCGGGACAACAAAAACCGTAACTGTCCCGGCCGATCCCGCCGCGGCTAGCTCCGTCTCCATCTATACCTGACACCTAATATTTTAAGGAATTCGGGCTGGTTCTAGCTTCCCAACGGGCATACTTCTTCACTATAATATGCCGGGCTGTAGTTTAACAGTCTCGTTGGCCAATGTCTCAGCCGTGGGGGACTTACTACCAACTTTTTTAATTTCATTAATCCCCGGTACGATTTACAACCGCTTATTGAAAACAACTTGATGGAGGGTTCCTACCCTCTACCATAATCATGGAGGCATACAATGATGTTTGATTGGACAAGTTTTTTAGCCGGCATGCTGGTAGGATGGCTCGGTGAATGGGTAATTGACTACCTTTACTTCCGCCGTGGAGGGAGAGATCCCCAAGAGCTCGAGGAAATCAAAGCGAAGCTCAATGTTGCTGAATCTCGTGCCAATGAGCTGGAATCATCCCTGGCCGGAGAGAAAGAAGAATCCGCGCGCTGGCAGGCCGATTACAATGCTCTTAAAACGAGTGCTGCGGCCATGGAAAGCGCAAGAGAGGAACTTGAAGCATGTCGCGCCAACGAGGCTACCCTGGCTGCAGAAAATGCCCAATTGCGCGAAGAGCTCGAACAGCTGCGTCAGGGAATGGGCGTGACCGCCACGCGCGCCGTCGTCGTTGATCTGTCAAGCGAGCCTGAAGATCTGACGCTGATCCAGGGGATTGGCCCACGCTACGCCGAAAAATTAAACGCGGCCGGCATCCTCACTTTTGCTGCATTGGCCAACGCCAGAGAAGATGATCTTAATGCCGCGATACAGCCTGAGCCCTGGCAAAAAGTGGACTATGACTTATGGCAGGATCAGGCGAGACTCTATGCCACATTAGCCCCGATGCAAATAGAGGGAGATGACCTGCAACTGCTGGAGGGAATAGGGCCCAAGTACAACCGGCTCCTCCGTAAAGCCGGCATCAATACCTATGCCGAACTTGCAGCGACAGAACCAGAACGCCTGGCCATCATCATTGGCGCACCACCCTGGCGAAAAGTAGATTATGATGCCTGGATCGCCCAGGCCCGCCTGGCTGCTGCGGGTGATCAGGCTGGTCTTGATGAACTGCAGAAAAAACTTTACAGCCGCTCCGGCGATAACCTGGTCCTCATTCATGGGCTTGGCGACTCGTATAACCACGCTCTTTCTGATGCGGGTATCTATACTTATGCCGACCTGGCGTCCCGATCACCGGGAGAAATCGAGGCAATCATCACCACAGCAGGTCTGCGCCAGGCTGATTATGAAGCCTGGATCAATGAGGCGAAATTGCGCGCCGCGGGCAAACGAGTTGCTCGCAGCAAACGAACCTACAAAGAAGCCGTGGTTGTCACCTGCCCACAGGATCTTGAGCCAATTGACGGCGTTGGTGTTGTTTACGAGCGTCGCCTTTACAACGCCGGAGTGGGATCCTTTTGGGAGGTTGCACAAATCGAAGATGATGAACTGGCGGAAATTCTCGAGGTCGAAGAATTTCAGGCTGTCGACCTGACTGCCATTCGCGCTTCCGCTTTAGCCTTGGCTCGGGAAACAAATACCATGAATCGCGTCTGGGACGGAACCCCGCCGGATGATTTCGAGCCCCTGGAAGGAATTGGCGTCACCTATGAGAGACGCCTCTATGCTGCCGGTTACTGTACATTTGAAGCGCTTGCCGGGGCTGATCCTCAAGAGCTGGAAGGAATCTGCCAACCCCCAAACTTCAATAAACCGGATTTCGCCAAATGGATTGCCACGGCTAAATCTCTTGCAGCCGGGCGGGGAGCTTAAACGGCATGAGCATCCGGATAAATAAAACCAAAGAAGAACTCCGCAATTATGACATCTTTAAAGGGATTGTCGCAGTTCTGATCGGAATCTTGCTTCTCCTGTCAAACTTTCTCGGCGGCGCTGAACCCGACGAAATTAGCGCGGGGGGAAGAAACACCGGCTCGACTCCCACTGCAACCGCAGAAGTCGCGGTGCAGGAAGTTGCAATCACCGCGCCGGTTTTAGTCGCTCCTGCTGCCGGTTCTGAGCTGCAAACAGGACCCGTGTCCTTTTCAGGTACGGGTACCAAAGACAGCCAGGTCGCTGTCGTAGACGGCAGCCGGGAATTAGGGCGAGCTCCTGTTTCCAGTAATGGCGATTGGGAGCTTGTTGCAGAGATGGATCCGTCGATTAAGGAAATTACACTGCAGGCGCTGGACAGCGACGGCAATGTTGCAGCCAGCTCGGATCCTATCCCGTTTACGGTAAGTGACGACGCTGAAGAAATCGCTTTTGAGGCCGATCCCCTGCCTGAGCCTTACGACGGCGTCCTGGTCGTGTCCGGCTCCGGCCCGCCGGGATATAGTGTCACGATCAGTCTGAATGATGCGGAAGCTACATCAAGCGAAATTGATGATAGCGGCGCATGGTCTGCAGATGTAGAGACCGGAACAGAAACGGCCGATGTTTCGGCGAGTTTAATCTCCCCCGATGGGGAAAATGTTGAGACGATCAGCCTCGGTCAAGTTGAAGCGGCAGTCGCTGCACCGCAAGTGATCGCATACCGGCTGCTTCTGCCCGATTTCAATCCCCTCACCGGCACGCCGGGATGGAGCGGCGAAGCTGAACCGGATTCCCAGGTTGCCCTGCTCGTCAACGGGGAACTGGTCGAAACTGTCACTGCCGATTCCGATGGAAAGTGGGTCCTGAACTATAAGCTCGATCCAGACAAGCAGGAGATTGCGTTCGCTTCTCTGGATGCAGACAGCAATGTCGTGTCGCAGACGGAGCCGCAAACAATCGAGATTCCCGGCGAATTACCACAGGTAACGCTGCCTGAATTCAGCCTGCCTGACAACTTGCTTGCCATGGCCGAACAGGCGCCTGGAGAAGCCGGCAGCGATGCGGCTGATGCGGCGACCGAACAAGAAAGACTCCTGGCAGGTGTTGATTTGAACAGAGTTGCTCTTCCCACCCTACTACTGCCGGCGACGCGTATCGAATGGAACGGCCGTACAGAGCCCGGGTCTGAAATCGCCTTTCTTGTGGATGGTGAGATTATCGATCAAACAACCGCTGATGAAGACGGCCGTTTTTCATTCACCGTCGACCTCATCGGTGAAGGTGATCATATCGTCCAGATTGGCGTGCTCGGGGATAATGGCGAACTGGTCGCTGAATCCTTTGAAATTCCGATAAAACTGGCCGATCTCGCCTTACCGACCATAGAAATTCCGCAGGTCGCCGCTGGAGGAGAGCCGGTCACAGTCATCGGTACCGCGAACGCGGGCGATACAGTCGAAGTCACGGCTGACGGCGAGCCTGTCGGCGAAACGACGGCTGATGAAAACGGCCGTTGGTCCCTCCAGCTTGATTCTCTACCCGACGCCTCGGTTCTGCGCGCCCAACTGCCGGGAGCGGACGGCACACCTTTATTGCAAAGTGTTCCTCTGTTCCTTTCCAGCCTGGGCGCCGCTGTAACCGCCGCCGGCGAAGCGACAACAACCCCTGCAGCAGAGGCCGTAGTCAGCGGCACAATCACGTCGGCTGACACGGATACCCTGCCCGAGAACACCCAGATCACGGTGCAAATCCAGGATGTCTCCTTACAGGACGCACCGGCCACGGTGATCGGTGAACAAACCATTGATGCCGGTGGCCAGCAGCTGCCAATCTCCTATGAGGTAGCCTACGATCCGGCTGAAATCGATGATCAGGCAAGCTACAGTATGCAGGTGCGAATCGAAGACGGTGATGGCAATTTGCTGTTCATCAATGACACCTCGATTCCGGTTATCACGAATGATAACTCTACCGAAAATGTGGAAGTTCCGGTGATTCAGGTGAGCGGTGACGAATCAACTGCGCCGGGAGCGGAAGAAGCCAGCATCACAGGGACCATTACCTACCCGGATCAGGTGGAGTTAGCGGATGATGCCGTGGTCACCGTACAGCTGCAAGACATCTCAACGCCTGGCGCCGCGGCTGCGGTCCTCGGCGAACAAACCATTGAAACCGCGGGTCAACAGGTACCGATTCCCTTTGAAATCTCCTATGACCCGGCCGAGATCGTAGATAACCACACTTACTCCATTTCCGCGCGCATCAGTGACAGCGCCGGCAACCCGCTGTTTGTCACCGATTCGGCCAATCCGGTTATCACCAATGATAACCCGACCGAGGATGTGCAAGTTGAAACCACCAGGGTCAACACGGCCGTTAGCAATGTCGTGTTGGGACAGAGTGCGGACGTCATCGGCGAAGAAGGCCAATCAGTCATCGACGCGGCTGAAGGATCGGGTAACTTCTCCACCCTCCTCGACGGCTTGCAGGCAGCCGGCATGACGGAAACGCTCCAGGACGTTGAAGGCGAATACACGCTTTTCGCCCCAACCGACGAAGCTTTCGATGCTATCCCGGCTGAACTCGCGGATGCCTGGGAGGCCTATCCCGAATCCTATGTGGACCTGATGCAGCACCTGGTCGTAGAAGGAAAATACACGCCGGATGACCTGGCCGATGGACAGGTATTGACTTCACTCGCCGGTAAAGATATCCAGATCACGCGCGAAGGTAATGTAATTTACGCCAATGGAGTGCCGGTCGTTGATTACGCAGAAGTAGGCAACAGCGCCGTATACGCAATGCCGCAGGTCATCCTGCCCCTCTTATCGCTTAATGAACACCTGCCGATTATTGATGAGTCAGGCGTGCCCACTTTTGTCGGGCCGCTGCTGACGGTAGTCGGCCTGGGTGAACCAGGGTCGGAAATCTTGCTGACCGTGGATGGTGAAAAATTTGGTGAAATCGCCACCATTGAGCCAAACGGCTTCTGGCTCGTCAAAGAAAATGTCGATAGCGGTGTGCGTTACATCCTGGCTTATATGTTCGACGCGGAGGGGATCCTCCAGGGCATCTCGCAAGAAGTCGTCTTGCCGGTTCCGTAACAAAAAAGATTGGTCCAATTTTTAAATCCTATATCCATCAGCATATAGCGATTGAAATTGGACCAATCTAATGTCCCCACTACTGAAGATTGGTCCAATTTTGAAAACACTATATCCATCGTCATATAGCGGTTGAAATTGGACCAATCTATTTAATACATCCCTCCATCTCAACACTTAAAACTAAACACCAAATACTAAATACTGCCCATATTCACACCTTTCGCAAGCGGACTTTCTGTATTATAATTCGATTGTCGCTTATCATTATGGTAACTTTACACTTGCTGGCGAACGGTCCCCGGCTTGTTTACAAGCCAATCCGGGTTTGGATGTAGCATAGGAGGTAAATTATGAACATCGATTGGATTAGTTTATTAATCGGTCTCATTCTGGGCTGGCTGCTGGAATGGATCATTGACTGGATTTACTGGCGAAAAGGACGGGTGGACCCTGATGAATTCCTTGCCCTGCAAGAAAATCTGGAAACGGCCGAATTACGAGTAACCGAACTGGAAACTTCTCTCGATAGCAAACAGGTCCAACTGGACAACTTGCAGGCGAAAATTGACGATCTTCAGGCCGTTCAGGGGGAACTTGACCAGTGCCAGACCCATTACGCGGATCTCGAGGCTGACTACGCTCAGCTATTGTCTGACTACTCCGCCTTAAAGAACGCCGCCGATGAGGAACGCATTCGCGCGATCGGCCGTTTGACCACTCATGAAGGCATCGACGAAACAAATGCCGGGCTTCTTTATGACGCCGGGATCGCCTCCAGCGATGACCTCCTAAACGCCGATGATGCCGCCATCCAGGCCGCGCTCGGGCTCGATGACGACGACTACGCCGCCTGGGCAGGGCCGGTTAAAGCCAGCCTCGCCGGTTTAGGAGCCGCTCTCGTCGCCTCAAGAGTTTTGGATGAAGAAGTGGTGGAAGAAGAGGGCGAGGACGAGGGAGATTTTGAAGGGGACCTCATCATTGAAGAAGTGCTCGAGACCTTTGATTTCGACGACGACGGTGAAGTCGACCTTGTCGTCGAAACAGTTACCGAAGGACTTGACATCGATGAAGATGGGCAGGTCGACATCATTCTAGACCAGCGCATTGAAGCGGACATCCTCGACGAAGATACCGTCGCCGCTGCTGAAGAAGCACTGGATGCGGAAATTGACGCCGAACTGGAAGCCATGGAAGAAGAGCCGGATCTCGAAGGCGCACGCCTGGCCGCGGCCATCGACATCGCCGCGGAAGCCGATGATCTGACCCAAATCCAGGGCATCGGCCCCCGTTTCTCTGAAAAACTCTACGACAGCGGAATCCGCACCTTCGCCGCCCTGGCCGTGGCCACTGATGACGATTTGAATGACGCCATTAAGCCCCACAACTGGCAGCGCGTTGATTACCCAAGCTGGCGCGCACAGGCGCAGACTTTAGCCGAAGTTCCGCTGCCCAAAATCAGCGGCGATAATTTACAGCTCATCGAAGGCATCGGCCCCAAGTACAGCGAACTGCTGCGCGAAGCCGACATCCTGACCTTCGCCGAACTCGCCGACAGCGATCCTGAACGCCTGGCGGAAATCATCGGAGCCCCCGGCTGGCGTAATGTCGACTACGACTCCTGGATCGCCCAGGCCGGCCTGGCCGCTGCCGGGAACATGGATGCACTTACTGAACTGCAAGATGCTTTAAATAAGCCGCAAGAAAATAAATTGACGCTTATTCACGGCCTTGGAGACAGCTGGTCGGCCGTTCTCGCCGACGCCGGCATCCTCACTTTCGATGATTTAGGCAATCAGACGCCTGAACAACTGGCGGCGATTGCCGCCGCTTCCGGGCTGCGCAGCGCTGATTTCGAAGCCTGGATCGAGGAAGCACGGCTGCGCGCGGCCGGTAAACGCGTCCCTCGCCAGACACGGACACGCGAATATGAAAATGCCGTTTTCGTCTCCTGCCCGCAAGATTTAGAATCAATTGAAGGCATCGGCACGGTCTACGAGAACCGTCTTTACAAGGCGGGCGTCGGTTCTTATTGGGAGGTTTCGCAGCTCTCAGACACCCAACTCACCGATACTCTGGGGATCATGCCCTTCCAAGACGTTGACCTGGCCGCTATTCGCGCCTCGGCGATGGCCCTGGCCGCGGAAAGTGGCACGGTGAATCAGGTCTGGGACGGGACTGAGCCGGATGATTTTGAGCCCCTAACCGGCCTTGGCGTCATATACGAAAGACGTCTTTACCAAGCTGGTTACTGCACCTATGAAGCATTGGCCGCAGCGACACCTGAAGCGCTGGAAGCGGCATGCCGGCCCCCGGCGGGGCGTAAGCCTGATTTCGCCGACTGGATAGCCACCGCGCAGATTCTCGCCGCAGCGAAAGGAGTAGTTGAGGAATGAGCCAATACCGAACGGAAGAGGATGTTCGTAACTACGACATTTTCAAAGGTATCGTTACGGCACTTCTCCTTATCACACTATTCATCATGGCCGCTCTTGGTTATGGCGTCGCAGATGAGGTTGCATCAACGGGATACCCTGCTGATGAAGTCGCCTCCGGAACAGAGGAGGGCATGGATAATGAATCAGCCGGGCTGCCGGACGGTGCGGAGATTGCCGCACCGGATCTCCTCTCACCTGCACCGGGCTCGGCCCTGGAAACAGGACCGCAAACCTTCTCCGGCATGGGCATGGTGGGCAGCCAGGTAGCCTTGATTGCCGGGGGTTCCGAATTGGGACGCACTCTCGTCGATCCCAGCGGAACCTGGGAAATTGAAGCAAGTTTACCGGCCGGGACAGAAACCATCGTGTTACAGTCATTGGATAGCGGTGGTAACGTGTTAGCAGCCTCCGACCCCATCCCCATGACCAGCGGTCCAAAGACGGACGATGAAACAGGGCTCCCTACGGCCGAAAGTGAGTCAGCCGAACCGGGGATCTTACCCACCGTCGACCTGCCCGCGGAGGAAGTAATCGACAGCCAACCGTTCACCCTCACCGGAACAGGCGAGCCAGGCGCCTCACTGCGGCTGCTGGCCAATGGCGCCGACCTGGGCACTGTCACCGTAGCCGAGGATGGGACCTGGTCCTTGGAAACCAGCCTGCCGCAGGGTGATTATGAAATTGATGTCGACATCCTGGACGCAAACGGCGATGTGCAAAATACCGTACCCGCGATTTCAGTCCCTGTCTCACCGCCCGCGGGTCCACGTTTTATCATGCCCGAGTTGTCGATTCCCGACTTCAACCCGCTGAGCGGAGTTTTCACCTGGGACGGTGAGAGCACGCCCGGTTCACGCGTGGCGGCCATCGTCGACGAGCAGGTCGTCGAGGAAACGACAACCGATCCTCAGGGACGCTGGCGTCTGATTTTGCCCCTGGCAGCCGGCGCTCACACGCTTGCTTTCGGCCAGGTGGATGAAGAAGGGAACGTAACCTCCAGTTCCGATCCGATCACTATAGAAATTCCCGACCGCCTGCCGCAGCTTGACCTGCCGGATGAGGCTGTCGCCGCCGATCAGAATGTTATGGCGCCTCCTCAAGTAACTATCCCGGCGGGAACGGTTGAACTGACAGGAACGGCCGAACCCGGCCAGGAAGTAGCCCTGATCGTCAATGGCCAGGTCTCAGCAACGGCCGTTGTCGATGGGGACGGCAATTTCACCCTGCCCGCCGACCTGAGCGACGGGACCTATACCATACAGTTGGGCGTCATCGGAGATGACGGCACCCTGGCTGCCAAATCAATCGAAGTGAACGTTTCCACGGGTGAGGCAGTGGCCGAAGCGCCGGCGGGTGAAACACCTGCGCCTGAAGCAACGGCCGAACCCGCAGCGGGTGAAAGCGCAACACCGGCCGCGGAAGCCGAAGAGAATCAGGTACCGGGCGTCAGCGGAACCATCACCTATGAGGAAGAAGTGGAACTGCCTGGCAACGCGGTGTTCACCGTCCAGATCATTAACATTTCACAGGCCGATGCCGCCGCTCAAGTACTTGCTGAGCAGGTTATTGAAGCCGAAGACCGCCAGGTCCCGATACCTTATAAGGTGCCCTACGATCCGGCGGAAGTCGATGAGAACCTTCAGTACGGCGTAACCGCGCGCATTGAAAGCAATGACGGGACCTTACTCTTCATCAGCGACACGAACCTGCCCGTAATCACCAACAACAATCCCACTGAGGATGTTGAAATCGTTACGGTCCAGGTTGAAAACGCCCTGGCCGACGCCGAATTAGGCGTGGGCGACAGCGGCCTTAGCGAAGGTGCGGGTACGGTTCTGGAAGCGATGCAGAACTCCGGCCAATTTACCATCCTCCTCGATGGTCTTGAAGCGGCCGGCCTGACGGATAGACTCGCCCAGACCGGGACAGCCTACACCGTCTTTGCCCCCACCGATGAGGCTTTCGAAGCGCTGCCCCCCGGCGTCCTGGCCGGGTGGACATTCAACCCGCAAGAATTCGCCGCTATCTTGCGCAACACGGTTGTTGAAGGTCTCTATACACCGGGCGATCTCACCAACGGCCTGGTGCTGCGCTCCCTCGACGCCAGCAATATCGGCGTTCAGCATATCGGTGAATTGATCACGGTCAACGGCATTCCGGCCGTCGACGCCACTGAAGCCGGGGAAAGCTATGTCTACGCCCTACCGCAGGTCATCCTGCCGCCGCTCTCCGCGGGGGTCACCGCACCGGCGATTGATGTGGCCGGCGTGCCTATTTTTATCGGTGATTGGTTGACTGTTGTCGGCGTGGGTCAGCCGGGTGAACGCATCGTCCTTACCATGGATGGCGCGCAGTTTGGCGAAATTGCCACCGTCGATGATAACCACTTCTGGCTGGTGGAAGGGGATATCGGCCCCGGCATCCACAACATCACCGCATACATGATCGGCAGCAACGGCCTGGTGCAGGCTATCTCTAATGAGGTGACCCTGGCCGTGCCGGAGTCGTAGATTAAGAACGTCACTTCCCCGGAAACTGACAGTTTCCGGGGAAGTATCAGTTACCGGGGAAGTTAAGATCCAATAATGAATGAGAAAACGATGCACTTCGTGACCGGTTCGCTTTTTTACCGCGAACGCTTAGCTCTACCGGAGGATGCGCAGGTGACTGTCGAACTGGCATATTCCCCTGGAAAAGGTGAGCAGCCGGTCGTCATTGGTTTTGAAAGTTTCAACAGCGGCGGACAGCAGGTGCCTCTCGATTTTTCCGTGCCTTATGTTGAATCGGAGATTGACGGCCGTCGCAACTATTTCCTCCAGGCGCGGATTGAACACCCGTCAGGCAGGTACCGTTTCAGCTCTCACGAACCCGTCTATGTAGTCACGCGCGATCATCCGACCGCCGACGTCACGATCATGCTCTACCAACAACCGGTAGGAACGCGATCGGTCGTTGTTACGGGAACAGTAACTTATCGCGAACGAGTGGCCTTAGCCTCTGACTCCCTGCTCACCGTGCGCCTGCTGGACGTCTCACGCCAGGATGTCCCGGCGAAGTTATTAGGAGAGCAAATCTATACTACCGAAGGCAAGCAGGTGCCCCTGCCATTCGAAGTGCCCTACAACCCAGAAAACATTGACGAGCGCTTCAGCTACAGCATCTCCGCGCGCATTGAGGACGGCGAAGGTATCCTGCGCTTCATCAGTGACAGCAGCAATCCGGTCATTACCCGCGGCAACCCCAGCGAAAACGTCGAAGTGCTGGTGCGCAGCTTGTGAAAAAAAACTTCCCCGGAAACCAGTGGTGTCCGGGGAAGTTTGAGTGCACAAATATGCCCAGTTTAACGGGAGACCTAAACTCAATAGCCAGTAAAAGCCGGGAGATAGACTCTCTCCGCTGCAATGAAAATTACTATCGTTTTCTGCAGACTATTCCCATCACTATCTGTTGCAGTGAGGCCTACATTGTACTTGCCGGGGGCTAGAGGAGGAACCACAACATCCATGCCACCGCCACTTTCTATACCGTCAATGGTCCAATGCAGACTCGAACTTGTCAAAGGGCCATCCTCCGGGTCAACGGCTGTTCCGGTTAAAATAATTTGTTGATCTTTCGTGAAAACACCACCTTCCGCAGGAGATGTAATAGCGACCCGCGGCGAATGTCTTTCAACCTTAAATGGCGTGGATGTTGCCCAACCCAGATTAAACCCATCATTAGCAATCACGCGAATCAATGCCTGATCGCTCCCATGCAATTCGAACGTATCATCAATCGTAAGAGAGGTCTCAGAATAGGGCGCGGCAAGTGTTTCCCAGGTATTACCATTATCATGGCTGTACTGAACAGCATAAGTGAGATTATCACCATCCGCATCATCTGCGCTCCACTCAATAACAAGTTCGTCCCCTACAACGCTTCCTAAACTCAGATTAAGAATGGAAACAGTCGGCTTGTTGGGACTGACTACCAGCCTGCTAACTTCCACACCTTTATTGGAAATTCGGATCGAAGCAGTATTCGCAACGTAGTCAGTGGCTAACCAAAACATCTCTCCCCCCTGCACACCAAACTCGTTTTCATAAGCGGGGAACGGCTCAAATGGCTGAAACGACAGCAAGTTTTCCTCTGAATCGAGAAACTCAATCTGGTAGCTTCCGTTAGCATTATGACTATTGAGTTCGGAAAGTTTTGCCTTTGGATTGATGTCAACAAGCTCACCGGTAAAGTGAAAACCACGGATAAGTATATCCTCATGCCTTTCAGACAGGATGCCGCCAATTAGAAGCTGGTCAGAATCATCCTTTAAGCTTCGCGATTCAGACCCAGGAAGAATAGACGCCGTTGGATCTGGCAATAAATTCAAGATTCCGAGCCAGTTGTAACGTGATACCCACTGCGGTCGGCAGAGCGACATGTAATCACTTGCTGAAATGGGGTTTATTCTGCCGCCGCTGATCGCGTCATACCCCCAATCTCCTCTAGGACCGGCAGGACCAATCTGATTTGGGGGAAAGGTAGAAGGAAACCCTGGATTGAACGGAGCACCAGCTGGTAGCCCGCAGTTGACGTGGAGCCAGCGGTTTCCAAATCCATTATAGTTATGGGCCATTTCATGAGCCAGGGTTGTACCGCCCCTAGGCGAAGAAAAAACCGCCCCGCCGGATATCGACTCCATTTTTACATAGGACACATGTAAAAAGTAACTGCCTAAACCTAAACGAGTAAAGCCACCAGGGAGCGTTGTTGTTGTCTCGGGACTCACCATGCCCACCAGGTGAAAAGGTGCATAGCCTTCGTTACACCAGGAAGGGGGATCCGTATAAATCAAATGTTCAATTAAAGCCCACATGATCCAGAAATCATCTTCCGGTATATCGAAGGTTCTATCTCCAGTTATCCCGCCAAAAGGCTGTTCAAGTGGCGTGGATGTTGAAAAATTACGAATTGCCGATGTCGGCCACAAGCTCTTAGCTCGTTGTAAAATCTCTTCAAAGCCTGTACGGTCCGCTCGGTAAATGGTTCCGGTAGACGTTTGGAGAGGAACAGTTTTAACACATACGGCTGATTTGGGCGTGAAGGTGACAGGAAGCATCAAGAAATTATTGTCCCTGTCAGACTCAACCACGCTGCCTCCAGGATTAATTTCTGCTCGCAAAGCTACAGTCCCGGTTCGCCAGGAAGGTGGTAACCTGAAATCAAAACTGTCTCTAAATACGCCGCGATTGTACCCACCTGGATGCGCCACTCCCGTTGAGTGTAACGGAAGAAGAGGTGATCCGGGTAACGCGGCACCGTCTCCACCTCGTGTTCCATGGAGAACCATCGTCGTCGTGGTCGGTGCCAAATCGACACTCGGGTAAACCCGAACCGTGGTCACTTTATTTTCTACAAGAGGGACGGCGTTATTCAGATCCTGAATTCCTTGAGTTATCTCCATATCTGCTATCGTTAGATCGACTGACGCGCTGTCAGCGTCGAGCGGAAGGCGATATATGCCGCTCTCTTCACCCCAATATAGATGTGTCGTGGATAACACAATATCAGGGGAAGAAAAAGTTCTTCCTAATGCCATGTTCTCAACAACTCCGCCACCAATCGGAATCCGATTAACCTTATCGGTGCCGTCGGTATTACCATCTTCAAGCCAATATACGTGAGTTGGGCTAACTGCCATACCAATCAATCTGTACCCAGCGGGTATCATGGCCAGAGGTTGGGGGTCGGTACCATTCCAGGGCACACGCATTAAATACGGTTCATCATAAACATATATATCGCTTGTCGAAAGCCCTCGAAAAACAGCAATTTCCGTTGGTCTGGAGAGGTCTGTTGTTATTGTCTCAATACTTCCAGTAATTGAAGGAATGTAAGTGCGTCGAACAGAGCCGCTGGCTTCCTCAACCCAATACAGATAACTCCCAATGCGCACAAACTTGGTCACATCATAATCTCCCCCAATAGTACCGCTTGAACTACCCGATTTGGAGAAATAACGAACACCACTATCAACATTATTTGTGAAGTAGGTCAAATTATTATCAAGTCCAAAATCAGTAACAGCTGCTCCATAGTTACCGAGTATGACAAGTGGTCCACCTAAAACTGACTGCCGTATGATGCTATTAGTAACACCGTCAACATAATACACTGAGGCATCATCAACAGCGATCTCGGAAGGGTTTAGGGTGCAGCCTGTTTGTAAGGTAGTAACTACTTTGGAGGCGACATCAATTTTATTAATACTTGCATTCGGGGGACAAAAATCACTTGAATAGGTCTCAGTCCAATAAATCTGTCCGGATCGGAATGTAAGGTGATAGGGTCGCGCCGTTGTTAACAACTCTGGAGGATCAAGGTCAGCTTCAGAAGCGACTAATTTTGGAGCTTGAATAATCAACAGTGAAATCACAGGGACGAATAGGATCAACAACCCAAATTTTCGGCACTTATTAAGCCTGGACATAACCCGCTCCTTTGGAATATTTTCTATTTCCTTGAGCTTTGAAAAACTGGACTTCAACACGATAAACAAAGTTATCTTTACGAACTTAAAAAACGTAGCCGGAACTAAAATTCTGTTTCCAGCAAAATTCGAGCTGGCTTCAAAATTAAGACCCGGCCGCCCGGTTTCCGGTTTCCACCTGATCATCACTGCCTGCCGAAACAGTTCCGTTCTGAAAGACAGAGCGATCACCTGATCTCGCCCGCCTGGTGATATAGTTACCTACTTCTTCAATCCATCAGACCTGGGACGCGTTCCATACCAACCTGCGTGGTCTTCAGTCGCTTCAACAGGCTCACCAAACGCCAAGAGAGTTCTAAAGGTTCCGGCAATTCGCCACTGATTATCCTCGTCCAGGAATGCCATCAGGTAACCGGTGAATCTCTGCACGATCGTCGGGCTTTCATTACGAACGAATGTGAGCTTTCCGGCAACAGCGCTGCCATCCCAATCCCCACTAATGACATGGCCGTTCAGCGTTCCGCTAACCTCTCCGGTAGGAGAAACAGACTCGATAACCAGCAGGAAATTACGGCCGTTTGCCATCACCCGCCACTCGCCTAACGGCAAATCAGAGGACTCGTGATAAATCCCACTATGCCCAGGAAAACCAGTTCTCGGGAAACAACCCGCATAACGAACACTTAATTCATCAAACATAGCAATTTCTCCTTATATTGTTCTTGTACTTATCATTTCAGCTGTTCCAGCCGGGATATTTCCTGGGCCAGTAAATTACTTGAATTCTGCAACGCCTTCTGAACGCGAACGGCCGATTCCAGGCTGAGCTGTGGGTCGCGGAGCAGAGCGCCCAAGCCATCCAGTCCCATTCCGGGATCGGTCAAGATCGAGGCCAGGGTGAATAAGGCGTCTTCATGCATCTGCATCCGGGCATCCATAGGCGGCGGATCAGGGCGAGGCCAGTTGGGTGGCAAAGGCGGGTGTTCAGGATCAATCTCTATCAGATCGTCCAGTTCGCTCACCCCATAGGGAATCAGGTATTTAAGATCAAAGAAGAAACGCAGCTGCGCCTTGCATTCTGGTGGTGGTTCCTTACCCGCTAAGATATACGGCCAGGCACATTTTACGCCGCCAACCAGCTGTGCTAATGCGGTTGCTTTAACTGCAGGATTTATCAATTCGTTCATCTTAACCTCCATTGTCTAAACTGATTAAAAAAAGTGAACAACTAAAAAAACTAAATTGGATCGGTAATCCACCAAACCGGCCGGGTAGTATTTCCGGGCTTACGAGGTTATTAACAATAATTCCAACCTCGCCAGAAGTGCCTCCACACTGTCAAAACGCGTTCGCTTTCGCGAAATCACATCTTCAAGGATGAAGTAACCACCCACGCCTTCATGAATACAGCGGATCAAAAAAGCTCGCTGAAGGCGATTTTGTGCTACAATATGCTCTGGCGGGTTTTGTTCCGCCTCTTCATCCGTCACAATGCCAGCATACGGACTACCGTCCACTCAGCGTCCACTATCCAGTCATGCGTGAGATTAGATTGTTAGGAACGCCCAAGATAACCGATCCAGCCGGTCCGGTCCCGCGGTTCCGCTCCCAGCTTACCGTGGCTCTCTTAGGCTATCTGGCGGTTGAGCGGCGCCTGATCACGCGCGAGCGCCTGGCGGCCTTTTTTTGGCCGGACGATGCCCTATCCGCGGGCAAAGGAAAACTGCGCCGCGAATTACACAACCTGAACCAGATCCTGCCCGGGTGCTGGGAGATCGATCGCTTAACGGTGCGATTCCTGCCCAATCAAGAAACTTTTCTCGATCTTGACGAGCTGCAAGACCTCGAAGAGACCGGGGCGTGGCGGGAAGCGGCCGATTTGCTGCACGGTGAATTTCTAGAAGGCATCACCCTGGATGACAATTTAGAATTCGAAACCTGGCTGCTTGGCGAACAGGAGCGCTGGCGGCAGCGCGGGATCCTCATTTTATCCGTGCTTCAGGAAGAACTGGTCAAACAGAATCTTCCCCAGGAAGCGCTGCGTTACGGCCGTCGCCTGCTGCGCCTTGCCCCCTGGGATGAACTGGCGCATGAACGCAATATGCGCCTGCTAGCCCAGTCCGGCCAACCCCTGGCCGCGCTCAAGCAGTTTGAAGAATATCGCCAGTATGTCACCAGGGAACTTGGTGTCGAGCCGGCGACCAAAATGCTCGAACTAAAACGCAGCATCGAGGCGGCAATCATCGCACCTTCAAACAATCTGCCCTTCCCGGATACCGACCTTATCGGTCGCGAAAAGGAGCTGGCCGAAATCGCAAACCTGCTGGCGCGCGATAACGGCCGTTTGATCACCCTCATTGGTCCCGGCGGAATCGGTAAAACAAAGTTGGCTATCGAAGCGGCGCATCGCTATTACCGGCAAACAAACAAATCAGTCGCCTTCGTCCCACTCCAGGGTGTAGGGTCGGCAAACGGGCTGGTGAGAGCCTTCGCCAAGGCGACGGGGATGCAGTTTAGCGGCCATCTCGATCCGGTAGAACAGCTTTTGCTATTTTTGCGCAGCAGGCAGGTACTCTTACTGGTTGACAATTTCGAGCACCTGCTTGAGCAGGCCGCGCTGCTCAGCCGCATCATCACCGCGGCGCCTCAAGTTCGCCTGCTGATTACCTCGCGCGAACGGCTTAATCTGCATGCGGAAACTGTATTTATTGTCCCCGGCCTCGAAATCGACTGCAAAGATGACGGCGGCCAAACACCCGCGGAGGCTTTGTTTATTGACACCGCCCGGCATCTGCAGCCGTTCTATCAGCCAACAGAAAAAGAACTGGAAGATATCAGGAAAATCGGCCGTCTTGTCGAAGGGATGCCACTGGCACTTGAACTTTCCGCGCGCTGGTAGAATATGATGACCACGGGACAGATCCTTGTGGAATTACAGAAAGGCCTGGATATCCTCTTTAACCAAGCGAGTGATCTGCCGCCGAGACACCTCAGTATAACGGCCGTATTTGAACACTCCTGGAAGATGTTAACCGACCAGGAGCAACAAACCCTGTCAAGCCTTTCAGTCTTTGCCGGGGAATTCGATCTAGAAGCCGCAGCAGTGGTCGGAAATGCCTCTTTCAAGCTCCTGCAAAACCTGCACGATAAGTCACTTTTAAGCGCGATTGGAAACGGCCGTTTTCGCCTGCACGAACTGCTTTGCCAATTCGCCGCCATCAAGTTGGCAAACGAAGAAAGCAGACAGCAGCAAGCGCTGGAACGACACTGCCACTATTATGCAGCGCTGCTGCGAAGTTTTGAAATCGAAAGCAGGCATGACTTGCAGTCTATCGCCAACAGTCTGCTGCGTATCAGCGAGGAATTCAACAATGCCCAGAAGGCCTGGCAGTACGCTCTTGAGAATTACTTGCTCTCACAGGTTTTTGACTTCACTTTTTCTCTTAATCTTTACTTTGAGTTTCAAAGCGAGTTCCAAACTGGAAAAGCATTTTTTGAAGCAGCTATCCAACGGCTGCAATCTACAACCATGGAAATCCCCCCGATCGTGATCCTGCGCTTGCTGGCCCATTACGGCTGGATGTGTGAAGATGTAGGGGAACACGAGATTGCCCGGCAGTCGCTGGAAAAAGCCTTATCATTATCATCCGATCTTGCTGAAAATCATAGTGCTGATCTTTGCATCCTGCATTTCTTCTACGGCTGGATGCTACACAGACAGGGTCATTCAACGACTGGAATCTCACACATGATGCAGGGTCAAGCTTCAAGCCGCAGCGTAGGCTATGATTTTGGATTTATATTATGCACCACGGCAATGAGCGATATCTTCTGCGACTTAGGCGATTACGCCGCCGCACGCGAAATTTTAGCCGACCTTCCCCCTGATATCGGCCCCTTCTTGACCCCGCTAAAACTAAGTCCGCAGGCTGTCGCCGAAGCGGCAATGGGTGATTTTAATAGTGCCTCAGACAGTATTCAGCAGATGATTGATTTGCTTTATGATCTCCCTTTCGTTTCCAGTATGCTGTATATATTCACCTGCATCGCTGCGCTCTTAGGCTTTAAGGGTAATCAAAAATCAGCCGTAGCACTTCTGAATTCGCAACTAAAACACCCTAAGATTGGCGGCTATGCCCTTCGTCGAAATCGAAATCTGACGAATAAATTTCGAATGATGCTCTCATCAGATGAATACCCACTCGTCTCGGAGAACAATGAGGAATACCTGGATCCGGAACTGCCTATTCCAGGAGATTTTGATCCAAATATTGAAACGATCAACTATCTAAACGATCTCTTGAGAGCCGTGAATGATTCAAAAACCATTCAAGATTTGAGCCAAATTACCGGCCGTTAGGCCTCCATCGCCAACAACTCTCAAATCTCCGTTAGATGATCAAGAAAAATAAAAAACATCCCCGGAAACAGTCAGTTTCCGGGGATGTTTTATCATCATTTCAAATCCCGTTAGGGCCGCCGCCCACTTCGATCAGGGCGAAAACCGTTTCCAATGCCCCTCTGAAATAACTTCAATTTCACCATCAACCACTTGAACGGCCGTCTGATCGTCAATCGCATATCCCGGCACCGGCAGGCGAGCAGCCCACCGTTCTGCATTGGCCATGTTATTTTCCGGCAAATCCTCGTGATCCAGGTGCGGAAACATCGCAAAATCGACCAATCCCAGCGTTTTATCGCCACCGCTTGGCGGTCTCCAGCCAACGAACTCTTCGCCGATATTAGGAGCCATCACCATACTCCCGGCGCTCAGTCCGACGTAAACCATCTCGTCCAGCGACGGCAGGAGATCGGCCAGCCCGCTCTGCTGCATCCAGTAGAATAGGTACAGGGGATCGCCGCCGCCCACCAGCAGGACATCACTGCTCTGAACCTGAGGGAGCCAGCGCTCTTCCTTGATACTGGGCAGTACGCTAAGTTCCAGCACACCCAACGAGTGCCAACCTAATTCGCACATCGGGGTTTGGGATTCCTGCCCGCTGATAAAGCGCCAGGCATTGAAAACCCCGTTGGGATTGGCGTAGCTCGCGGTGGGGATGCAGAGGGCATCGGACGCGGCTATCGGTTTGCCCAGCAGGTCGACCAGGGCATCGTGGATGCTTTTATTCTTGATACCGGCGGATGTGAGCAGAAATTTCATGATTTCTCTCCTTTCCGAGGTAAAACGATTCCGATCTAGTTTTCGGCCTGCTTCACCAGCAAATCGCGAATTTCCGTCAACAGCACGACCTCATCGGATGGTTCAGGCTCCGGTTCCGGTTCCGGCTCTTCCTCTCCATCAGGAACAATGCCTTCCAACCCGCTGGCATCCAATCCCATGCTCTCTGAGAGGCGGATCATCCAACGAATGGCGAAGAAAATAAACAGGGCAATGATTAAGAAATTGATCAATGCCTGGAGAAAGTTGCCGTAAGCTATTGTTGAACCATTGAACTGGAACGATAAGCTTGTGAAATCGACGCCAATGATCCCCCCGACGATGGGCATGATAATATCGTCGACCAGGGAGTTAACGATAGCGGTAAAGGCCGTGCCCATGACCACGCCAATCGCCAGGTCGATCACGCTGCCGCGCATGATAAATTTACGAAAGTCTGCTACCCAAGACATAATTGCTCTCCTTTTCTTGTCAGCTGTCAGCCGTCAGCTTTCAGCCGTCAGCTCTCACTAGTCAGCCCCCAGTTCAATGATGACTAACTCCATAATGATAACAAAAACCGCCGGCTCACACCGGCGGAATTGTCCATGCCAAAACCTAAAATGTCAATTATTTTTGTTTACACCAAGTAAACCAACATCCGAAATCCGAAATTACTTCACCCGTTCCCAGGTCATGAACGCTTTCGCATTGCCGCCGTTTTCGTAATGCTCGAAACGCACGTCCATTGTCCCGCCGGTCCAGGCGAACTCGCGCTGGTAGATCTGTTCGCTTTGATCGTACCAGGCGCTGATTACCAGGCGATCATTGAGCCACAGGCGCAGGCCGTCCGGGGCAGCGGCCGTAAAGCGATATTGGCCCGCTTCCAGGGGAAGAGCGCCTGACCAGCGCACAGAGAAGGTGCTCGGGTCGATTCCCTTTGCCGGAGCTTCGCTCTGCCATTCAAAATTAATTTCATTGTCCTGGCGAACAAGCAGCGGCTCGCCGGCCAGGTTCGTATTGTTAAAATATTCCGCCCGCCAGGAAATCGGCCTGCGCTCCCAGACAAACGAGGTTTTCTGCAGGGCCGGCTCTTCTGCCTCAGAAACCGCCAATGCTGTACGGCCGTTTTCACGACCCCCCACAGCATCATGCTTCGGCTCGGGTGCTCGGGAAAGAATAGAAGCTTCGGCGGCGGCGATCTCCTCCTCCTCACCCTCCTCTGTGAACGCTTCCTCTTCTTCAAATCCGATCAAGCCGCTGTTTTCATTCACGGCCGGATTCTGCGCGGCGGCATAGCGGGCGCGCTGGCTGCTGCCAAAAAGCGCTTCATCCCACATCTGTTCGGAGAGGTTCTCGGGGAAGCTTTCGCCATAGCTGCCGGCCAAAAATGATTGTTGGCCTTCCCCACCGGAGAGGTATTCAAAATCGTTGGCATAGCCGGCCGTTTCTTTCAGGGGAACCACAGTCCAATTTCTCTGCTCCGCAGGCTCTTCCAGCTCCTCTTCCTCCGTCTCAATGCCCAATTCACGCAGAAATTCTTCGTCGTCCAGGTAGTCGGCATCCATCTCCGAACCTAATTGGCGGGCCATAACGCGCTGCATGGCTATCGACTCCAGTTCAGGCCAGCGATTTTCCAGGGGCGGTATTTCTTCCACCGCGGGGTCAGGTTCCTCCTCGACCGCGTCTGCGTCTTCAGAAACATCATTAATCGCAGCCGCGGCATGCCGTTCCTTTTCCTTCAGCTCGGCTTCTTTAGCGACGGCCGTCTCTTCGATCTCCAGTTGATCAGAAGCCTCATCGAGGACAACAACCTGTTCCAGAAGTTCGTCTTCAGGCTCCGGAGGTTCTTCGCCGAGCACGACCGCTTCGACTAATTCCGCTTCCGGCGGCGCGGAGACTTCCCCGCCTTCCACCTTGACGTCATTGGCTAAAGAATCGGCATCGCTGGAAACGGCCGTTTCCACCAATGCCTGTCCACCCAAGGTAGCTCTCCAGGCGGCGACTTCTGCGGCCATGCGCACCGGATACTGCCCAGTCTTTTTTTGCTGGGATTTCTGACTGCCGTTGCCCTTGTTCCCCAAGCGTTCGGAGAGGGTAACCATCTGCCGTTGATACGCTTTTTCCGTTTTGTCAAGCCGCTCGCGGTAGCTCTCTTCAAGCGCAGCCCGCGCAGCCTCGTCCTCCTCCCGCTGGGTTTCAGATGCTTCCAGCAGGGCTTCAGACTCGTTCAGCCGGCTCTCGAGCATGGCGATTTTCATCGACGCCCGCGCCAGTTCAGCCTGTAAATCAGCGGCCGTTACTTCTTCGACAGCTTCTTCAGGTTGTGGATTATTTTTTCTTTTATACCAGGAATAAAGTTCGGTCAGTCCGAGCGCAAGAATACTCAGAACCACGACCCAAAACCAAAATGCCATGATATGCCTCCTGCGTAATAAACACGCCCTACGCAAGTCACTAATTCATTGCTATGCAGTTAACGGTACTACCTTTGAGAATAAACACACACTGTGTAGATAGACATAATATAGCACAGCTTACCATAAAATCAAGTTGCTGCGCCGCGCGGGCCGGCAAATATTTTACAAACGGTTTACGATTGCGCCTTCACGATGCGTTATAATTGGCTCATGAACGATGCTGAATGGGTTAAATTTCTCAAGAGCGCGGCTTTGACGATGCTGCATTTTATGATTATCGGGACGATCATCCTGGGTGGCATAGGCATCTTGATCGCCGTCGCCGCTTCTCAGCTCGGAGATGCAGGTCCTCTGTCATGGAATTATGTCGCCGGGATCGCCTGGAACTATGCCAAGATTGGCCTGTTTGGTGGTGGCATACTTGGCCTCCTTTATGGCATACTATCCCAGGGATCCGCTTTATAGGAGAGGCATTATGAATAAACCACCTTCAAATTTGAACGAGGACGCCCGGCTGCGGCATGAAGCTGTGGCCCTGTTAAACGGCCGTCAGGCGCATATGAACCTGGCCGACGCCGTGGCTGATTTCCCGCTGGAGCACATCAACAGCCATCCCCCCAACGTGCCCTACACCTTCTGGCATCTGCTGGAACACCTGCGCATCGCCCAGGCTGATATTCTGGATTTCATACTCAACCCCGCTTACCAATCACTGCCATGGCCGGAAGGCTACTGGCCCGATCCTGAAGCGCAGGCGTCCGCGGCGAACTGGGAACAGACTCTGGCCGCGTTTACGGCCGATCAAGAACAGCTGCTGAAACTCGCCCAGGACCCCGAGGTCGATCTGCTGGCTGAACTACCGCTCTCCCCCGGCTATACCATCCTGCGCGAGATCATGGTCGCTGCCGACCACAACGCCTACCACATCGGCGAGCTGGGCATCCTGCGGCAGGTGATGGGACTCTGGTGAGGCGATGTCGGATGTCGGATGTAACTGAATGCGGAATTCGGAATTCGGAGTGCGGAATAACCCTCTATCTCTATCTCCTCTCTCTATCTTCAGATTACGCGACAAGGAGGTCGCGGCTACCCTCTATCTCTATCTCCCCCCTCTATCTACCTCTGCCACTTGCCGCCTTCCTCTTCTTCGCTATAGTTAGCGCATGAGCGAAATTGCCGGGCAAAATGTTTTAATCACCGGTGCTGGCAGCGGTATCGGCCGTTTGCTGGCCGATCGCGTCGTTGAACGGGGCGGCTTTGTCATCGCCTGGGATATTAACCAGGACGCCTTGGCAGAACTGGCCGCTGCGTATCCTGACCAGGTCGCAAGTTACCAGGTCGATCTTGCCTCAAAAGAGGACACGCAGATTGCGGCACAGCGCGTAGTGCTCGATTACGGCCGTGTGGACATCCTGGTCAACAACGCCGGCATCGTCGACGGCAAATCCATCCTCGACTGCGACGACGAGGAAATCCAACGCACCTTCGAAGTCAACATCCTGGCTCATTTCTGGACCGTGCGCGCCTTCCTGCCGGGCATGATTGAGCGTGGCCACGGCCATATCGTTACCGTATCATCGGCGGCGGCAATCAGCCCCGCTCCCCGGCTGGCCGATTACGCCGCCTCAAAGTGGGCCGCCTTTGGTTTTGATGAAGCCCTGCGCCTGGAATTCAAACGCGATAATCTGCCTATCAAAACGACCGTCGTCTGCCCTTATTACATCAATACCGGTATGTTCGAAGGCGTAAAAACACGCTTCAATTTCCTGCTGCCCATTTTGCAGCCGGAAGATGTCGCCGACAAAATGATCAGGGCCATCGAAAAAGACCACCCGCGATTAGTCATGCCTCCATTCGTTTATCTAGCCTATCCCATGCGCTTGCTTCCGGTGAGTTTATTCGATCTCATCTGTTCGTTCTTCGGAATTTCACGCTCCATGGACGATTTCATTGGTCGCGATCCCCATTCATGAAAACCAGTAAAGAAAACGGCTTTCCATTCACAGTGCGCTTCCTCATAGGATTAGCTGCGGCCGGGTTGGTGCTCTATTTCATGCACCTTTTGGCTCATATGATTACCAACCTTTTCCTGGCCTTCATGATCGCCATTGTTGCCGCCCCACTCCTAGAATGGCTGCGCAAAAAAGGTT
>JBJYWZ010000112.1:0-42514 GCA_046259725.1 Promineifilaceae bacterium (SeqCode)
TAAAGGAGAAAGTACTATGAGCTCCCGTCAACGTGTTTTTCCTGTCCCCTCGGATTTAGAAATCGCGCAGGCAGCGAAAGCAAGGCCGATCAAGGAAATCGCGGCCGATATCGGTCTTGAACCGGAGGACCTAATACTCTACGGAAATTATAAGGCCAAAGTGCACCTGGACGTCATGCCTAAGGTGGCCGATCGCCCACGTGGAAAGTATATTGACGTCACCGCAATAACGCCTACTCCATTGGGCGAAGGCAAAACGACAACGGCCATAGGCCTCGTGCAGGGGCTGGGCGTGATTGGTAAGAAGTCTATCGCCTGTATCAGGCAACCGAGCATGGGCCCAACTTTCGGAATCAAAGGCGGCGCGGCAGGCGGCGGCTACAGCCAGGTAATCCCCATGGAGGATTTCAACCTGCACCTGACAGGTGATATCCATGCCATCACAGCTGCTCACAATCTGGTCAGCGCGGCAATCGATGCGCGCTATTTCCATGAAAGCCGCATGAGCGACGCCCAGCTAGCTGCCATTGACCTGGACCGGCTGGACATCGATCCATATAACATTACCTGGAACCGTGTGATTGACGTCAACGATCGTTCGCTGCGCAATATCATCACGGGATTGGGCGGCAAGTGGGATGGGCGACCGCGGCAGGCAGGGTATGATATCACCGTGGCCAGCGAAATCATGGCTATCCTTGCTCTGGTAAGCGGCCATGATTACCGGTCCGCTTTGAAGGATTTGCGCGATCGCGCGGGGCGAATTGTCATCGGCACTAACTCGAAGGGAAAACCGATCAGCCTGGAAGATTTGCAGGTTGCCGGGGCTGTCGCCGTTTTGATGAAAGATGCCCTGCATCCAAACCTGATGCAGACGTTGGAGGGCCAACCGGCCTTTGTCCATGCCGGGCCATTCGCGAATATCGCGCACGGCAACTCTTCCATCCTGGCCGATCAGGTCGCGCTGCGCCTGGGCGATTACATCGTGACCGAATCCGGCTTTGGAGCCGATATCGGCATGGAGAAATTCTTTGATATCAAATGCCGTTATTCGGGCCTGATCCCGGACGCGGTGGTATTGGTAGCGACTATCCGTGCGCTAAAGATGCACGGCGGTGGGCCGCGCGTCATTCCCGGAAAGCCGCTGGACCAGGCTTATCAGGAAGAAAATCTGGGACTTCTGGAGGGCGGCCTGGCGAACCTAGGCGTGCACATCCGCAACGCAAAAAAGTACGGCGTCCCCGTGGTTGTGGCGATTAACAAGTTCACGGAGGATACGGAGGCTGAAGTGGAGTTGATCCGTAACTTCGCCATCGACGCCGGCGCAGAAACGGCCGTGATGACCGATCACTGGACGAACGGCGGCGACGGCGCTACAGAACTGGCCGAAGCGGTTGTGGCCGCCTGTGAGAAGCCAAGCAGCTTTGAGTTCCTGTATCCGCTGGACATCCCGATCAAGGAGAAGATCGAGATAATTGCCAAGCAGATTTACCAGGCGGGCAGCGTGGCTTACGATTCCCTGGCCGAACGGCAGATCAAATCCTACGAGGACAACGGATTTGGCAATTTGCCAATCTGCATGGCCAAGACCCACTTGAGCATCAGCCACGACCCGATGCTCAAAAATGCGCCCAGTGGATATGAGGTGACAGTACGCGAAGCGCGCGCCTCGGTGGGTGCAGGCTTTATCTACCCGCTGCTGGGAGAGATGCGCACGATGCCCGGCCTCGGCAGCAAGCCGGCGTATATGAACGTGGACATCGACGAAGACGGCAACGTGGTCGGCCTGTTCTAGTTCAAGACGGCTGGCGACAAGATAACAAGGACCTCGCGTTTTGCGCAAGGTCCTTGTTTTTTGTGAGGATTATGAGCGATTTGTTGATACGGCCGTTTGAGCGCGACGATCAGGAAAGCGCACGCAATCTGATATTGGCCGGGTTGGGCGACCATTTTGGCGAACTGGATCCCACCTTCAATCCCGATCTGGAAGATATCTGGCAAAACTATATCGCGCCCGGCGATTGTTTCATGGTGGTCCTGGACGGTAAGCGGATCGTTGGCACCGGCGCCCTGATCAGGGAGGCGACCGAAACTGGCCGCATTGTCCGCATGAGCGTATCTGCTGAGAAGCGGCGGCAGGGAATCGGCCGTCTTCTTGTCGGCGAGCTGCTTGCAAACGGGATAAAAAGAGGATACTCACGGATTGTTGTGGAGACGAATGATGATTGGCACGGCGCAATCCAACTGTACCAGACGTGTGGATTTCGACCGTACGATCAGCGGAATGGCGAAATCCACATGCAGTTGGTATTGGGGGAGCAAGGGAGTCAAGTGTGATAATACGTCGCTCCAGGAGAGCTGCTACAAGCCGTCTTTAGAAATCAAGGCCTGCCCGATTCACGTCGCCGGTTCCCAGCGGCGATATGCGCGGCCAGGTAATTGAGAAGCGGTAGCTTTGCAGGCCGTGATCGGCACACTGTTCTCAATGTTATTTTTTCGCGGTTGGGCTGCCGAGGCGAACATTGACCTGAACGGCCGTAACGCCCTCACCGGGCAGGGGAACGATATTGCCTTCAACAGGCTCGCCGTTCACTTCCAGGGCCAGCCGGCTGCCAGGACCGATGCGATGTACGTCAATCTTATAGGTCACGCCGCGGAAGACACGATCGACCTGGAAAGAGTGCCAATCATCGGGAACGACCGGGGCGATTTGCAGCCCGCCATATGAGGGCCTCACGCCGAGAATCCACTGCGTGATGGCCACATAGTTCCAGGCGGCCGTTCCGGACAGCCAGGAGTTCTTGGCCTCGCCGAACGTGGCTGCATCGCGCCCGGCGATCATCTGCGCGTAAACGTAGGGCTCGCTGCGGTGCACGTCGCTGATTGCTTCTCGCGCCGAGGGATTGATGCGCATGTAATAATCCAGCGCCCTATCCGGACGGCCGAGCTGCGCCTCGGCGATCATGATCCAGGGATTGGTGTGGCAGAAGATGCCGGCGTTTTCTTTGTAGCCGGGCGGATAGCTTGAAATCTCCCCCAACTGCAGGTAGTAGCGCGTGTAGGCGGGCTGCAAGATGACAATGCCGTGTTCGGTAGCCAGATGCTCACCTACAGAATCGAGCGCCTGCTGCGCACGGCCGTTATCCAGACCAAGACCGGCCATGACACAGATGCCCTGCGGCTCGATGAAAATGCGCCCCTGCTCGCATGATGCGGAGCCGATCTTCTCGCCGAAATCATCATAGGCGCGCAGGAACCAGGCGCCATCCCAGCCGGAACGGAAGACCGTTTCGCTCATTTCGGCGGCAGCTGCGCTGTATTTTTGCACATCGGCCGTGTTGCCAAGGAAGTCTGCCAGAGACACCATCTCATTGGCCGCAAGCACAAAAAGACCGGCAATAAAGACGGACTCGGCGACCTTCCCATCTTTGCTGGTAGTGGTCTGGAAGGATTCGCCCGGTTCCGTGGAAAAGGTGTTCAAATTGAGGCAGTCGTTCCAATCAGCATGGCCGATCAGGGGCAGGTTGTGCGGCCCAAGACGCGCCAACGTATAGTCAAGGCTGCGCTGCAAGTGGTCGTAGAGCGGCTTCTCTGAGCCAGGGTTGTTGTCGTAGGGTACCGGCTCCTCGAGGATGGCATAGTCGCCCGTCTCTTTCAAGTAGGCGACTGTGCCAAGCACCAGCCAAAGAGGATCGTCGTTAAAATCACCGCCGACGGCGTCATTGCCGCGTTTCGTCAGGGGCTGGTATTGGTGATACGCGCCTCCTGATTCCATCTGCGTGGCCGCGATATCCAGAATACGTTCCCGCGCTCGCTCAGGGATCATCTGCACAAAACCCAGCAAATCCTGGTTGGAATCGCGGAAACCCATGCCACGCCCAATACCCGACTCAAAATAGGAGGCGGAACGGGACATATTGAAAGTAACCATATTCTGGTAGGCGTTCCAGATATTGACCATGCGGTTGACGTGATCAAGCGGCGTGCGCACCTGGAAAGGACGCAGCAGGCCTTCCCAATAGTGATTGAGTTCCGCGAAGGCGACATCAACCTGGTCAACGTCCAGGTATTTCTGAATGACGGGTTTGACTGTCCGCTTATTTATTGTCTGTGATCCGAATGGATCAAATTTCGCGTCGCGTGGATTTTCGTGGTAGCCAAGCAGGAAGATAAGGTCTATTTCTTCGCCGGGCGCCAAAGAAAGACGATTCTGAAACGAGCCAATGGGCGACCATCCGTGGGCGACGGAGTCGGTGGATTGGCCTGAGGCAACCACGACGGGATCGTCCCAGCCGCGATAGGGACCCAGGAATGCGTCGCGCTGCGTGTCGAATCCGTCGGGAGCCAGCGAGCAGGCAAAATAAGCGACGTGATCGCGGCGCTCGCGATATTCCGTCTTGTGGTAGATCACGCCTTCTTCAACTTCAACCTCGCCAATATTCAGATTACGCTGGTAGTTGGTCGCGTCGTCCCAGGCATCCCACAGGCAGAATTCCACCATGGAGAACAGCGACAGCTCCGCCATATGCGCACGCTGGTTGCCAATCCTGACACGCCAGATTTCCAGGTTTTCATGGATGGGAACGAAGTACAGGACATCGGCGGCGATACCCTTATAACTTGAGGAAATACGGGAATAACCGATGCCGTGGCGGCACTGGTATTCGTCCAGATCACGCTTCACGGGCTGCCAGGTGGGCGACCAGAATTCGCCGCTCTCGTTGTCGCGAATATAGAGATAGCGGCCGCCTGAATCCGAGGGCACGTTATTGTAGCGGTAGCGCGTGAGGCGACGCAGACGGGCATCACGGAAGAAGGAGTATCCGCCGCCGGTATTAGAAATCAAGCCGAAATATTCTTCACTGCCCAGGTAGTTAATCCAGGGCAATGGGGTATCAGGTTGTGTAATAACATATTCTCTGTTTTCGTCGTCGAAAAATCCGTATTTCATTGTGTGATCCTGCTGGTTGGCAGACGGCTGCCTCTCCAGATGATTTAGCGTTCCCCTAGCTCCTCGGCTACATGGGCGACAAGGCGTTCGGCGACGGCCGATTTGCTCTGCATAGGCAGCTCTTCGACAACGCCGGACGATGTGATCAAAAGCACATGGTTTGTGTCAACGCCGAAGCCCGCGCCTTTCTCAAGGACATCGTTGACGGCAATGAAGTCCAGGCCCTTCCTGAGCAGTTTGTCACGGCCGTATTCGAAGGCGTTGTGCGTTTCAGCGGCGAAGCCCAGGATGACTTTGGGAAATCCTGTCTTTTCGCGGTTCTCGCTGACTGCCGAAAGCACATCGAGCGTCGGTTCCAGGCCGATGACACGGCCCCACTCTTCCGACCCTGTTTTCTTAAGCTTCTTGTCCGAAGTCTCACCCGGCCGGAAGTCGGCGACGGCGGCCACCATGAACAAAGCATCGGCATCTCTGGTTTCGCTGCACGTCGCCTCACCCATTTCGGCCGTAGTACTGACTTCAATCAAGCGCGCGCCCAGCGGCGGGCTCTCACAAGTTGGACCGGAAATCAGCGTGACCTCGGCGCCGGCGTCGAGCGCCGCCTGGGCGACGGCCAGTCCCTGCTTGCCGGTAGAGCGGTTGCTGATGAAGCGGACCGGATCAAGGTGCTCGCGTGTCGGACCGGTCGTGACCACGACCTTGCGTCCGGCAAGCGGGCCGCCGGCTGCCAAGCCAAGACGAGCATACGCCAGGAGTTCATCGGGCTCAACCATGCGCCCCAGTCCAGTCAAACCGGATGCCATTCTCCCTTCAGCAGGCCCGGCGATTGTGACACCTCGTGCACGCAGCGTCGCCAGGTTTTGCTGAGTTGCCGGGTGCTCAAACATGCCGCCATCCATGGCCGGCGCCACGACCGTTGGGCAGCGCGCCGCGACGGCCGTTACCGTAAGCAAATTGTCGGCCAGTCCATGGGCCATTTTGGCGATAGTATTGGCCGTCGCCGGAGCAATGAGCAGCAGATCGGCCCTCTCGCCAAGTTGCACATGCTGCACATGATCGTGTATCTGCCACATATCATTGAAGACCGGGCGTCCGGTGACGGAGCGAAACTGCAGGGCAGAGACAAACTGCTGCGCCGCATCCGTCATGACGACGTGCACCACAGCGCCGGCCTGTGTCAACTTTGAAGCAAGATCGACGGTTTTGTAAACGGCAACCGATCCGGTCACACCGAGCACGATCTGCCGGTCGACCAACAATGAGATTTTATCCATGGGCTAAGTTTAGTTTCGAGATCGCAAGGGGGCAAGTGTAATCGATGGCCCGATGGGTTATAATGTGCTCCTGTATGCATCCCGCTATGGAGTCATTCCAGTGTTAACCTTAAACCACCGTCAAAAGATCGTCTTGCGGCTGATTGTCATCAACGTCGCACTGCTGGCCGTGGCATTGTTTTGGGCGCGCATGGATGTTGCTCCATCCGTAGATGTCGCCGTGGCTAAAGGAAAACAGATGCTGGATATGAACCTGGCGTCGGCTCCGGCCATCGATAGTCTGGCGGCGGAGGAAATCGCTATTGAGGGCCAGGAACTGAGCGCCGAGCGAGCAGATGAACTGGAATTTGTCAATGCCACTCGGCTGACGCCTGGAGAGGCGCGCTATTGGCAGAACAGGGGCTGCGGCGACGGCAACTGCGCGCATGTCACGTTCTACGATCATGCAGAGGGCGGCAGCCGTGAAGCCGTTGTTGACCTGGAGAACAACAAACTCATCGCCAGTTGGGGAAATGAGTATGCAAGACCAGGTGGATCTTCCTGGATCCTTCCCCACGCGATGGCTGTCGCCTCAGCGGACCCCGGCGTCCAGGCGGTGCTGGGTGATATCGGCAGCGCCGATCCGGCGATGGTGCCCATGTCGGGCTGGCTAGCGGACAGTTCATGCAGCCAGGAGTGGTGCGTCGATTTGACATTCCACGATCCGAACGGCAGCGGGAAGATTTTTCACGTCTTCGTCAATATGGAAAGCGATCGCGTCGAGCGCACGTTCTATACGCGCGGGCGTGAAGACCGCAGCGCAGCGGAACCCCTTTCGCAGCGCGCCGCATTCACTGATGACTGTCATGAGCAGTATGGTTGGAAAGTATGCTGGGAAATGACGGCTCATGATGGCATCGAATTTCGGGATGCCACCTATAACGAGGACACGATCTTCAGCAGCGCAAAAATCGCGCAGGTTGAAGCATGGTATCCGAGCTGGCCGGGCGGCTACCGGGATGAGATCGGCTATTCGGCTTCCGTTCCTCCCTTCGGAGATACGCTGGTAACTGATTTGGATAATGGCTTTGAAGTCCGGCAGACGTTTACCGAATTCACGCACTGGCCTAATTGTATTTGCTGCTATCGCTACCAACAACTTATACGCTTTTTCGACGATGGTTCGCTTGAATTCGGGTTTGTATCGGCCGGGCCGGGCTGTGACGATCTAAGTATTTACCGGCCATTCTGGCGCATTGATGTCGACCTCAATGGCTCCGCAAATGATGAGGTATGGCTGTGGGAGGAGTTCGCCTGGCAGGAGCAACCGATCGAGTTTGAAGAACATCCCATTGTCGATGAACTGTCGCCTGAAGGACAGAAACTGGCAACTATTGACGGCGATTTGAATTATCGCTGGTCGATGGTGGAAACTGATCCGCTGGGGAGAGATGAAGGGTATCTCTTCCTGCTGCAGTTCAAGCCGGATGAGGGAACCGGTCCCATCGTCACGGGACCGGGCGATACGTTTATCCCACCGAGGCAGTGGATAGACGGCGACGACCTGTCGGGTGAAAATATCGTCCTCTGGCATGTGCCCCTTCTGAAAACAAGCAAGGGGGATCCATGGTGGTGCATGCCTGATCCGGAACCAGATTTCTCGCCTTGCGAGGCGATCTTACGGGCCGAACCGGGTGAGGAGCTTGCCGTGCTCACAGATGAAGAGCTGGCGACGATGGAGGCTGAACAGGCGGCGCAAGAGGAAGAGGCAAATTCGCAGCCGCTGCCAGAACCGATCAGTACCCCATCCCCCAAGCCCACAGCACGGCCGATCGACGGGACAGACCCTGAAGAGATCGTGCTTAACGCGGGATGCACTTCGTGCCACCAGATTGGCAACCTTGGCGAAAGGCACAAGGTCGGCCCTGATCTGAGCGATATCGGTTGGGCGGCACAGGGTCGCGTAGAAGGCATGACGGCCGAAGCCTATATCCTGCAGTCAATTATTGATCCCAATGTCTATCTGGCGCCTGAGTGCCCGAACGGTCCGTGTCTGGCCAATATCATGCCGCGGGACTATGGCCAGCGGTTGAGCAGTGATCAGCAGGATCTGCTGGTTAACTTCTTGATGATGCAGCAAACGCCCAGCGCGCCGGCCGACGCAGAAGCTGTGAGCGCAGGCGGCACAGCGGCACCAAAATCAGTGCCCGCGGCAAAAACCGTGCCACCAGGCAACGGCACAAGGAATGTGACGGCCGTGCGCCTGGCTTCAATTCTTCTGCTGACGCTCGTTTTCCTGGTCAGCCTGCTGATCTATCTCAGGGGTGCGCCGAAAGGCGCGGACGAGGAAAGTTAGCGGTACTTCTCACGCAGCGCACGCTCAACCTGGCGATCTGAATCCCGCTTGGCGATGCTCTGGCGCTTGTCATATCGAGCTTTACCACGCGCCAGAGCGATTTCCACCTTGGCGCGGCCGTCCTTGAGATAAAGTCGCGTCGGGACGACGGTCAGGCCCTTCATGGTCAAAGCATCCAGGATCTTGTTTATTTCACGGCGGTGCAGCAAGAGCTTTCGCGGGCGAGTGGGGTCATGGTTTTCGCGGTTACCGTGCAAATAAGGAGCGATATTTGCCTCAAGCAAGAAAAGCTCGTCTTCGCGCGCCTGGACATAGCTGCGCTGCAAGCTGACCTGATGAGCGCGAATCGACTTTATCTCGGTGCCGGTCAGGACCAGACCGGCCTCAAATCGATCCAGCAGATGGTAGTCGAATGATGCTCGCCGGTTCTTGGCGATGACTTTGATGCCTTCTCCCTTCTTCATAATCAGTTCCGCAAATTTAAGGACACTCGTCCCAAGAATTATTGATTGCCTATTATATAGTCGATCGCACTTTGCAGTTGAAGATCGTCCTCTCCACCGAGATCATCAGGCGTTTCCACCTCGATATCGGGTGTGACGCCCTCTTCGCTGATAGAGCGATCGTTTGGTGTGTACCAGCGGGCGATGGTGACGCGCAGCTCTGAACCATCGGAAAGCGTGTGCACGTGCTGCACCGATCCTTTTCCAAAAGTCTGCTCGCCGATGATGACGCCGCGGCCGTTGTCCTGCACGGCGCCGGCAAAGATTTCCGATGCGCTGGCGCTTCCGGCATTGACCAATACGACCAGGGGCAGTTCTTCAGCGAGATCGCCGTCGTCGGAGTAAAATGTCTCGTTCAATTCCCCTTTCGTGCTGCGCTCGTAAAGCACCACGCCTTCGGGCAGGAAGAGGTCGCTAACGGCAACGGCCTGATCGAGGAAACCGCCGCCATTGTCCCGGAGATCGAAAATTATTCCGGCAGGGTTTTGCGCCAATAAGCCGGTCAGGGCATTGATTACGTCGTCTTCGGCCGTATGCGTGAAGCTGCTAAGCCTGACGTAAGCAATCGTTTGCGAGTCCTCTTCCAGGAGCTGCGACTCGACGATCGGCACTTCGAATTCGGCTCTTTCCATCGAGAACTCCAGCAAATCGCGTTCGCCTTCACGAAAGACGGTAAGATTAACAACGGTGCCTTCGGGACCACGGATGGCCAGAAGCACTTCGTCAAATGTCTTGCCTTCAACAGAATCGCCGTCAACGGCAACGATGAGATCGCCGGCGCGAAGGCCGGCAAGATCGGCCGGCTGGTTATCAATGGGGCGCACGATTTCCACTGCACCGTCTTCACCGGGACGCACAATGGCGCCAATGCCGGAGACGGAACCGTCCAGATCATCGCGCAGGCGTTCGGCGATTTCCGGACGGATGAAGCGTGTAAACGGATCTTCGAGGGCATTAATCGAACCACCTATCGCACCATAGAGCAGATCGCTATCTTCCGGAAGTTCTCCGTCGAATTCGTCCTCAATAAGCCCCCATACTTCGTAGAACGTGCTCAGGTCCAGGTCTACCACAGAGCCTGCCGGGGAATCATCGTCCGTTTCGCTATTTGGGTCGTCAGGCACAACCGTTTCTGACACGGCAGGCATATCCGGCGGCACGATTTTATCAACGATTTGAGTCTGGGTCGCTGTCTGGACGGCCGTTGGTGTCGCGGTTGGAACCGGCTCGTCCAAAGATGCGGCTGACTCGCTTGTGGCAGATGGGGTAGTCGAAACTTCGACGATTGGCTGCGGGGGTTTAGCCGCGACTGCCGCGGGCGTGGAATCCCTCTGACCGAGGTAGTAACCGGCATAGACGGCTCCTACCAGCAGAACAACCAGGGCGACTGCCCCGAGAATTAGCGGCAGAACACGGCGATTCGACGGCGAAAGGTTGTTTCTTGAAGGCTCGTTCATGGGTGATGCTTAATGTGGTCAGTCAGATTCTCCGGCCAGCAGCTCAATGGCCCGACTGAGCACCTCATCTCGCCCATTATCAAGCGCTTCCTGTGTTACCTCTACCATAACGTCCGGTTCGAGCCCCTGCCCATCAAGCTGGGTGCCACCGGGCGTTAGCCAGCGGGCGGAGGTCACATGAACCGAGGACCCATCGCTCAAGTCAAAAACGAGCTGAACCGACCCTTTACCGAATGTAGGCTCATTTCCAAGCAGTTGGGCCCGCCCTCTATCTCTCAGCGCTCCGGCAACGATTTCCGCGGCGCTGGCCGTGCCGCCGTCTACCAGCACGATCAAGGGCGCATCCGGCACCAGGGTGACATCAGTTGACTCAAAGACACGCTCGCCTTCATCCTTGCTCTGCTGCATCAGAACGGCACCCTTGTCCAGGAAGAGATCGGACACCTCAACCGCAGCATCCAGCAGACCGCCGCGGTTCTGGCGCAGATCGAGGATATATTTTTCCGCTCCCTGTTCCCCAAGGTCACGCAATGCGTCCGCCACTTCCTCACCGCTTTCGGCGCTAAAACGGGAGAGCCATACATAACCAATTTTGTTGTCCTCTTCGAGAAGGCGATAGGAAACAGAGGGGATCAGGATATCATCGCGCTCGACCTCAATATCCACGGCCTCTGTCTCTCCAGGATGGATGACGGTCAGAACAACACTCGTCCCTTTCTCGCCTTTGACCAGATCGACGATATCTGCAACTGTCATATCGGCGTTTATCGCCTGACCATCGACGGCCACGAGGATATCTCCGGCCAGGATGCCGGCCTTTTCGGCAGGATTACCGGGTATCGGTTCAAGGATGACGTCACCGCCATCTTCAGGACGAGAGAGGTAGGCGCCGATGCCGCCGAAACTTCCTTGAAGCTGCTCGCGCTCATAATCGCGGACAACGGGCTCAATGAATACCGTATACGGATCACCGAGCGTGTCCAGCGAACCGCGTATCGCGCCATAGGCACGCTCCTGACCGGCCGGCAAGTCGCCAATGAAGTTTCCCTCGATGCGGTTCCAGGCTTCCCAGAAGACGTTGAATTCTTCCTCTGCATGAACCTGATTGCTGCGCGTAGTTCGCAATTCGCTAGCAAAGTAGCCGGCCGCAAAAGCGCTGCTGACGAGCAGTATGAGTAATAATAAAGTTACTGTATTTCGTGTTCTAACTGACATGATTTAGCAGCCATTGTGAGGAAATAAAGACAAATATTCTTTGCGGCCATGACTTCATTGGGGCTCGCTGCCGTTCGCGCAGGACATCACGAACCAGCACGTTTCAGAACAGGCAAGATTTCAGCTCTTTTGTTCTCCGGCGACCTGACGCAAATAGGGACCGTCTCACTGTTTGCTAGTTTAGCACAGGTGTAATGGGAGGCAATCTGCGGTATACTTTGATGGGCAAACGTTAATCGACTTTCTCAGAACGCCGCACATTCCTGGGAACCTGACGTTTGTCAAATTCGAAGAAGAGAGTATCAGGGTGCTATCCCGGATAATATGACCCTGTCCCAATTGTCATTGCGCCGTACGTTGTGGATAACATTGATGGTTATCCTGTTGATGCTTCCTGCCGCCAGATCCGGGCGGGCCCAGGAAGAAGATCCCCAGCCAGATGTAGAGCAGCTCTTCGCAGAAATGAGTGTTGATGAGCGCATCGGACAGTTGTTTCTGGTCACGTTTGAAGGGGATACATTAACGGCCGACAGCGAACTGGTCGAGCTGATCAATCAGTACAAGGTTGGCGGCGTAGCATTACTAGCGGAAAACGACAACCTGACCGGATACGGCAATCCAAACGACACACCGCAGCAGCTTTTGCAGTTGACCAACGACCTGCAGACGCTGGCACTACTCGGCGCGGCGCCGCCTGCAGAACCGGACAGCGCATTCTTTACTCCAGAGCCCGGCAGCCCAACTCCAACTGCCATTCCATCCCCATCGCCGAGCTCGCCCGGTGTACAACTGCCCCTATTTATCGCCATGAGCCACGAAGGCCAGTCACAAGATGGCCAGCGAATTATTGGGGGATTTACGGCCGTGCCCACAAATATGTCCATGGGTGCGACCTGGCAGCCGGATTATGCCAGGCAGATTGGAGAATTGGTCGGGCAAGAACTGGAGAGCACGGGCATCAATATGCTGTTCGGCCCAACGCTTGATGTGCTGGAAAACCCCGCCCCGCTCAATCCTGCGGACCTTGGAACCAGCGCTTTCGGCGGCAGTCCTTACTGGGTCGGCCTGATGGGCCAGGCCTATACCGACGGTGTTCATGTCGGCAGCGACAACCGTGTTGCCGTCATCGCCAAAAATTTTCCAGGTAAAGGCAGCAGCGATCGTCCAACGGATGAAGAGGTTCCAACCGTGCGGAAATCGCTTGACCAGCTCATTCAGGTTGAACTCGCGCCCTTCTTGGCCGTCACCGGCAATGCACCTGAAGCATCGTCAGTCGTCGATGGCCTGTTAAGCACCCATATTCGCTACCAGGGCTTCCAGGGTAATATCCAGGCTACCACGCCGCCTGTCAGCTTCGATCCACAGGCCCTGAATTCGTTAATGGCCATGCCAGGATTTGGTTCATGGCGGCAGGACGGTGGGCTGCTGGTCTCAGATGCCCTTGGCGTTCGCAGCGTCGAGCGCTTCTATGATGATACGGAGCAGGAGTTCCCCCACCGAGTTGTCGCCAAGGATGCGCTGCTCGCAGGCAATGATGTGCTCTATCTAGGCGACTTTGCACTCGGTTCAGCGTCTTATGCAAGCCAGGTGATCAATATCAAAGACACGATTGAATGGTTCCGTGAGAAATATTTGACGGATCAATTGTTCCAACAGCGAGTTGACGATGCCGTCAAGCGCATCCTGAAAAAGAAACTGGAACTATACAACAATGATTTGTCGGCCGAAAATGTGCTGGTGGATGAAGAGGCGCTGGCCGACGGGGTCGGCCAGGGGGATGGTGATGTCTTTAATCTTGCGCAGGCCAGCACAACCCTGATATCGCCCAGCCCGACTGATTTGATTGAACGCATGTCGAGTCCACCAGGGGTCGGCGACTCGATCGTGGTTTTTACGGATGTGCGCGAAACGCAGCAGTGCAGTGATTGCCCTGAAGATTCGATTATCGGCGAGACGGCAATTGCCGAGCGGCTGGTGGCGCTGTACGGTCCCCAGGCAAGCAATCAAATTCGGGCCAATCAGGTCACCAGCTTTACATTTACGGACCTTGAAGAATTTCTGGATGCCGGAACTGAAACGATCGTCCTGCCGACAGTAGCCCCTACGCCGACGTTTGACCCAGAATCGACAAGTATCGCAACGCCTTTTCTTACGCCAACGCCAATGGCCAGCTTTCTCGTACAGGAAGCGCTGCGTGATGCTGACTGGATCGTGTTCGGTCTGCTTAACGGCGGGCCCGCTTCGGAACCGCTTAACCGTTTTCTGGCTGAACGGCCGGACATTTTGCGCGGCAGCCGCGTTTTGGTATTCGCGCTGGATGCGCCCTACTACCTGGACACAACGGAAATCAGCAAGCTGACGGCCTATTACGGCATTTATAGTACAGTCGACATGTTTGTTGATACGGCCGTGCGCACCCTTTTCCTGGAAGCGCCATTGGACGGAAAGTCACCCGTTTCCATCGGCGGGATCAGCTACGATATTAACCAGGTCACACAACCAAATCCAGATCAGATAATCGAGCTGTATATCATAGACGGAGACGAAATTCAGTCCCCGCCGAGCCAGGCACCCCTGGCGGCCGAAATTGGCGACACGCTCTATCTGGAAACAGGCATCATCCTCGACCGCAACGGCAACCAGGTTCCGGACGGCACGCTGGTGCAGTTCACTCAGCAAGATCGCATCCAGGGAACGTTGAGTATTATCGATGCGGTGCCCACCACAAACGGCATCGCGAGATTAGGGTATGTTCTGGAAGCAAGTACAGGGCCCGGCCAGTACCGGATCACGGCTGCGTCCGGCGGGGCAACCATATCACAGGCGGTTGATATATCCATTGAAGAAGAGGCTGAAGTCATTATTGTGGTGCCCACCCTGGCGCCGACCGCCACGGCCACGCCAAGTCCAACGCCAACCGTCACGCCCTCGCCAACGCCAACGATGACGCCGGTCCCGCCAACGATGACGCCGGTCCCGCCGCCGGAGCCCGAAGAACCCGGCATTCGCATCGCGCTGTCTGAATTGGAAATGCTGCTGTCGATGATAACCGGCTTGATGATTTTTACAGTTGGCGCACTCTTTATCGGGCGCGGTGACAATGACATCACTCACAGAACCGGGGCGCTGCTGTGGGGCCTCTCAGGCGGGCTCATTGCCTATATCTATACAATTCTGCAACTGCCGGGCACGCGTTGGATACTTGATTTGGGCAGTTGGGCAGGGGTGACGGCCACGCTGTTCGGCGCTGTCCTGGCCTGGATTGTCTACCAGCTTTTGACCAGCGAACGGCCGCGCCTCACTTAGGCAAAAAGCATCCCAAAAAGTGATGTTTTCCAGGATGCTCTATATCTAGCCGACGATACTATACTCGTATTGGCCGCGAACGGGTTCATTCTCCGCGAAACGGCCGAATCTGAAGAGCGCGGGATTAAACGCCGGTTGAGCTTCGCCAGTAACCAGTTCGGCCATCATCAAGCCGACCGCCGGCCCCAATTTGAATCCATGCCCACTGAAACCGCTGCAGAGATAGAGTCCGCTGCCGCGCGGTATTTCGTCCATGATGGGATGCCAGTCAGGCGTAATCGCATACAGCGAAGCGTAGCCGCCCGTCAACTGGCTTTGTTCCATCGCCGGGTAGCGATTAACGAGCCCGCCACCCGCCTCCATGATAAATTCATCATCCACGGATTCCTTGAAACTGTCGGGATCGACGATGGCGTTGGCTTCCGAGGGGTCTATCAGACCAACCAGCGTGATCTGGCCCGTTTCGGAACGAAAGTAAGTGGCATTGATGAAGTCGGCGACGACCGGATGCGCGGCTTCCTGGCCGGGTGGCCGGCGGAAGAAGGCGACCTGAACACGGCAGGCGTCAATGGGCGCTTCAAGTCCGGCCAAGGCGGCGACCTGGGCCGCCCAGGCGCCAGTGGCATTGATGACGATCGGGGACGAGAAGGCGCCGGCGGTGCTTTTTACACCGGATACGCGACCAGGCGAGCTCTGCGCACCCGGGGTGAAGTCGATGCCCGTCACTGTTGTTTCCTGAAATATCTTGACTCCGGCATCGCGCGCTGCACTGGCGTATGATGTAACGGTCAGGTAGGGATCCGCATAGCCGCTATCAGGCTCGTAGGCGGCGAGAACCAGGTCCGAGGTGACAAAGGCAGGCGCCAATTCATGCAGCGCTTCGGCTGAAAGCAATTCGGTGCGGATGCCAACGGCCTGCTGCATGGCGACGTTCGACCGCAGACCTTCACTGTCGCTTTTCGGCGCGAGTGCAATAAAACCGGTGCGCGTAAAGCCGCATTCTCCACCCACGCGATTCGCAAAGTCCTGAAATACGCCCAGACTGTACAGCGCCATGCGCGCCGTCAGTTCATTGGAATAGTGCTGGCGAATGATGGCCGAGGATTTGCCGCTGGGTCCGGCGCCGATCGTGCCCTTCTCCAACAGGGCAACCTTCAGGCCGCGCCGCGCCAACTGAAGCGCGGTGCTGCAGCCCATTATGCCGCCGCCAATAATGGTAACGTCGAATGTATTGGACATGTTCTCTATCTCCAGATAATGTCGAGTGCGCAAGCTGAAGCATGCGCAAGAAGTATAATACTTATTGCAGCAAAGAGCCGCGTTCAGACTATGCCGGCGTCTGCCATTGCGAGATAAATGCGTTCGGCCGAATATGGCGGTCCATCGAGACGGATACCGACGGCATCATGAACGGCATTGCCCAGGGCGGCGATTGTGGGAATCATGGGATGTTCGCCGATGCCACGCGCACCCCACGGGCCATCATCCTGCGGTACTTCGACAATAAGGCTTATAATTTCCCGCGGGATGTCGGCGGTCGTGGCGATACGATAGTCGACGAAACTGGGATTGCGCATCACACCTTTGTCAAGCTGCATTTTTTCGAATATGGCTGAACTAATCCCCTGCACGATGCCGCCTTCCAACTGCGCTTCCACTAACTGGGGATTAATGGCCTTGCCGACGTCGTAAGCGCTTACGGCTTTCAGGATTTCAACCTTACCGGTTTCCATGTCAACCTCGACATCCAATCCCTGAGCACCGACGGTATAGTGAACGACGGCGCGGTCACCCTGGCCTGTTTGCGGATCGAGACCGGTGACGTAGGTTGGCATGAAGCTGCCACGGCCGACAATAGGCCCGCCGGTCCACTCGGTATAATCTTCGTTGGGCAGGCCATAGATCACGAGATCATGCAGCGGCGTCTCGTTCTCCGATTTGTAGGAGACGACAACGCCTTTGACGATATCCAGGTCTTCAATGTCTTCATCCCAGGCTCCAGCCACCACTTCCAGTATCTGGCGGCGGGCATCTCCGGCCGCTTCCCTGATGGCATTGCCCATGCTCCAGGTAATGCGGCTGGCCACGGTCTGCCATTCGTATGGACTGTACTGGGTATCCAGCGGTCCGGCAATCTTTACCCAATCAAAGGGCACCCCGAGCGTGGCCGCAGCGATCTGGGCGGCAACGGTGAAAGAGCCCTGTCCCAGTTCCTGGCCGCCGATGCCCAGCGTCACCGTCCCGTCTTCGTTTAGCTGCATCCGGGCGCTGGAACCGGCATTTGGCGGCATGGCCGGGGCTTTCCAGGCGAGGGCGATGCCTTTTCCGCGCCGGCGGTTTGGCGCGGACGGAGGCTCTTCCGAACCCCAATCGAGCGCTTCGGCCACTTTATCGATGCACTCCAACAGACCGTTGGCGTGCATCACCATGCCGGTTACCAGCGTGTCGCCTTCGCGAATGCAGTTGAGTCGATGAAAGTCAACCTTATCCATGCCGATTTCAGCGGCCAGAATGTCCATACATTGGTCGACGGCCGTATGCAGTTCGGACATGCCGAATCCTCGATAAGCACCGCCGATGGGATGGTTGGTATAAACGCAGAGACTGTCGGCCCTGACGTTGGGAATATCGTATGGTCCGGTACAGCTGTAGCCGCCGGCGCGCGTGATATTGACGCCGTATTCGGTCGACGCGCCGCCATCCCAGTACATGGTGTTTTCCATGGCCAGTAAGCGTCCCGCTTCATCGCAGCCGACTTTGATTTTTATGATCAGGCCCTGGCGCACAAAGTTTGTGTAGAATTCCTCTTCACGCGTCAGACGCAGTTTCACGGGACGGCCGTTTGCTTTCGTAGCCAGAGCCACCGGCAGCGCCTCCATGGTTACGGCTGCTTTACTGCCGAATCCACCGCCAACGTAGGGGGCAATCACACGGATATCGCCTGGCGATTTATCCAGCGCTTTAGCAAATATCGTACGCTGCGCGAACGGGGACTGCGAGCTGGCCCATACTGTGACTTTGCCTTCCTTGCTGACCTGGGCAACAGCTATATGCGGCTCTATGGGCACGTGCTGCACATGGGGAATCCTGAACTTGCGCTCGATAATGGCAGCACATTGGTCCCAGGCGCTATCCGGATCCCCCTTGCGAATCTTGAAATGATTGGCGATGTTGGTGCCAGGCTGGGGGAAGATGAAATTGGGCGCCTCGTAGTTTTCGAGATCGGGGTGGATGAGCGGCGCTTGCGGCGACGCGCCGTATTCCGCGTCAAACACCGGATCGAGCTCTTCATACGCAACTTCAATCAGATCGAGCGCCTTTTCAGCGATTTCTTCTGTGATGGCGGCAACGGCGGCAACGGGCTCGCCGACGAAGCGCACGCGATCGCGGGCAAATATGTATTTGTCCTTTAGATAGAGTCCAATATGGTTCGGGAAATCTGCTCCAGTAACCACGACTTTCACTCCCGGCAGCGCGGCGGCTTTGCTCGTGTCAACTGATAGGAGACGTGCGTGGGGATAGGGACTGCGCTTGACGCGGGCATGGAGCAGCCCTTTGCCAAATTGTATGTCGTCAGCATAGACGGCCGAACCGGTTACCTTTTCGACGACATCAAGACGGCCAATGTTTTCTCCAATCAGTGCAGGTATTCTTTCGTTCATAGCACCTCTTTTTCAGTAAACAGTGACCAGTGAACAGCAAAGCGTCTGGAAATCAAACCGATTACTGATCACTTTCCACTGACTACTGTCTACAGAGACGCGCCGCTTGCTTGACGCCTTCGATTATGCGCACGTAGCCGGTGCAGCGGCACAGGTTGCCCGCCAATGCCTCGCGAATCTCGATTTCATCCGGCTGTGGATTGCGGTCGAGCAAAGCACGCGTGGAAATCAAGACTCCGGGGATGCAAAAGCCGCACTGAACGCCGCCGGCATCGATAAGGGCCTGCTGAACCGGTGACAGCCGGCCATCCGTGGCCAGACCCTCAACTGTAATGATTTCCGCACCTTCACACTCGACAGCCAGGACGAGACAACTGTTTACAGGCTCACCGTTGAGCAGCACAGTGCAGGCGCCGCATTCGCCGGCGGCGCAACCATTTTTCGTGCCCGTTAACACAAGTTCTTCACGCAACGCCTGGAGCAGCGTTTTGTGGACGGGAATATTGATGACTTCCAGTTCGCCGTTTACTGTGAAGGTCACCACCTCAGTTTTCATGATCGGATTCCTCCAACTGCTGCCAGACTTCTGTGACCGCTCGTCTCACCAGATTGCGAACCATCAATTTACGGTAGCGAGCGCTGCCGCGCGTGTCATCTATCGGGGTCGCCGCGGCCTGCGCCGCATCCGCTGCCGCATTAATGGATTCGATGGTAACAGTTTCGCCGGCGAGAATCTCTTGCGCCCCGGCAGCGACGAGTGGAACCGGCGCGACAGAAGCGAGGACTATCCTAAAACAGTAGCCTGATACGGCCGTATCATCCGGATAAGCAAGTACAGTGACGCCGACGATAGCAAGATCGCCCACGACATTGCGGCCCAACTTGATATAGCGTCCGGCGTGGCCCGGGGGTGGAATGGGAAATCTAATGGCCGAGACGATGTCAGCAGAGCCCAATAGGGTCTGGCCCGGCCCAATGAAAAAACTATTCAGCGGTTCTTCACGAACGCCGTTGAGGCCGTTCACGGTCGCAATACCGTCGTAAACCATACAGGCTCCTATGGTGTCGCCTGCGGGAGAGGCGTTGCAGATGTTGCCGGCGATGGTGGCGCGCGAACGGAGCTGGTAGCTGGCAACGGTACGGGAGGCCTCGGCCAGGAGGGGATAGTGTGCCATGATATCCAGACTGGCAATAACGCGGTTCATATTAACAGCCGCGCCGATCGTCAGGCCTTTATCCGGGTCAAAGGACAGGTCGGAGATACCGGGCAGCGCTTTTAAGTCGAGCAGGTATTTATCCTTCCAGACGCCGTCACGCAGGCGCACAAACGTATCGGTCCCTCCCAGGAACGGCCGTGCTTCATTCGGGTGTTCGGCCAGAAAGCGGCTCGCTTCATTGTAGGAGGCAGGCCTGACATAGCTAAACTCCGGCAATCCGGGTGATGGTTCGTGCATGAGTAGTCCTCCGGGTAGAAACCTCAATAGGTCCTGCCGCGGCCACCAAGCCGCTCCACGTGCACAGGATCATAGCAGTCGCCGAATTTGGTCTTGGGTAGGTCCGCCTTCCTGGCCATCAGCTCCTGATATTCATCCTCATCGACCATGGCCACAATACGGGCGATGCTCGCCTCACCGTCGACGAAGCGCCAGGGGAAACAACCCACCTGAACACGGCGATTGACCAGAAGATCGATATCACCGCCCACGCATTCGGCGTGTATAATGCCCTTGTGGAACATCCACAGATGCATCATCTGGTACATGTCCTTTGTAAATATCTCCGGCAGTGACTTACCGAATTTTTCCCGGAAGTAGGCGTCACAATCGGCCGCCTGGGCGGGCATCCAGTCGCGGATCTTGGTATTCATCGGGTGATCGGCGCTCCCGCAGTCGACGCCGATCCACTTGATTTTCTTTTCTTCGCACCAGTGAGCAAAACGCGCATCGGGACCCGGGTGCATAACCATGTAGCGCACCTCGTTACCGTAGGGCTGATCCCAACCGAAATGGTGGTAACCGGTGTGAATGATGAGGATATCACCTTCATGCACTTGCACACGTTCCTCGATCATATCCGGCGTGTAGATATCAAAATCTCCACAGCAGTCACTGAGGTCTACGACGGCCGCGTCTCCAGCGAGAAATTCAAAGTCGAGGCTGGCGATGTCTTTACCGGGTGTGTAGAAATGGATCTCGCCATCAAGATGAGTACCGACATGGTTGCTGTGGGTAACGATCTGGCCGTTCGCGCCATTCGGCGCCAGTCTCTTCATATATTTCACCTGCAGTGGTTCGTAGGTTGGCCAGGGCGGTGTTCCGATACCAAATGGAATCGTGAGATCGATAAACTTCATGCGTTCCTCCTCTATGAACTTGTTGTGTTAACAAAGTTCGCTGCTCGTCGCCCAATTTCTCAATAGCGTGATGGGAGCACTCTAACATTGGCGGCGCGTCCTTGTCAACTAGAACATGTCATGTTTTTTGTGGGTCAAAGGTCATACTGTTGCCGGGATTGACATCCCTGCCTGATAGTTGTTCAAATCGGCAGATTCAGGCTAAGATTTGCGAGCCGTTTCCGGTGCCGTTCAGATGCCGAAAAACGTTCCTGTGAACACTTACGGCACAATTTTCATAGGCCGAAGGGCGATTGAGAGCCTGTGATGCGGTAGACCAGAACAGAATAAGAGTGACACTATCAGGAGTAACTTGATGACTTCATCATTAGCAGGGCTGCGGGTTCTTGACCTGACGCGCGTTCTTGTCGGCCCGTATACGACCATGATTTTGGCCGACCTCGGTGCGGAAGTAATAAAAGTAGAATTTCCAGGAATCGGGGATGACGCCCGCCACTACCCACCCCATATAAACGGCGAAAGCGCTTATTTCATGAGCCTGAATCGCAACAAGCGCAGTATGACACTCAATCTGAAGAGCGAAGCGGGTAAGTTGGTTTTTCTGGACCTGGTGCAGAAAGTCGACGTGCTGGTAGAGAACTTTCGTCCCGGGACGATGGAGCGACTAGGCATCGGATATGAGACATTGAAGGAGCATAATTCCGGTTTGATTTATGCGGCGGCGTCGGGCTTCGGCCAAACCGGACCTTACAGCGGGCGCCCGGCGTATGACGGTGTAGTGCAGGCGATGGGCGGCATTATGAGCATCACGGGCCAGCCGGGAGGTGAACCGACGCGCGTTGGTACGTCGATCGGCGATATCGCAGCGGGGCTGTTTGCGGCCGTGGGTATCCTGGCGGCAGTCATTCACCGTGAGAGGACGGGCGAAGGTCAGCTGGTGGACGTGGCGATGCTCGACTGCCAGGTGGCGCTGTTGGAAAATGCTATCGCGCGCTACGCGGCGGCAGGAGAAATACCAGGGCCCATCGGCAACCGCCATCCCTCGATCACGCCATTCGAACCATTTGCTACAAGCGATGGCAAATTGATGGTTGCCGCGGGCAACAACGTGCTGTGGAAGAAGTTATGCCAGGCGCTGGGAAGTCCGGATTTGGCCGAAGACCCGCGCTTTGAAACGAACAGCGCGCGAACAGAAAATTACGAGGCGTTACGGCCGCTAATCGCGGAACCTATGGCCGGGAAAACAACGGCTGAATGGGTCGAAATCCTGGAAGACGCCGGCGTGCCCAATGGACCCATCAATACGGTCGATCGCGTGGTCGCCGATCCACAGGTTCTGGCAAGGGAAATGATCGTTGACGTCGAGCATCCTGTCTCCGGTCTGACCAAGCTGCCAGGTATTCCGATCAAGATGAGTGCCACACCCGGTAAAATTGATCGTCCCGCGCCTTTGTTAGGACAGCATACACTGGAAATCTTGCGCGAGCTGCTGGGTTACAGCGAAGAGAAAATCGCTGCGCTTGAAGCAGAACAGATTTTCTAACGAATGCTAACTACGGCCGTCACAGGCCGGCAGCGTGATGGCGCTCGCGAATATTGGGAATCAAGTATTCGTCAAAGGCGCGATCGATATCGTAGGCAGGCGCCCAGCCCCAATCCCGCCGCGCGGCCTTGTCGTTCAAGCCGGCCGGCCAGGTGTCAACGATGCCCTGGCGCCGCTGATCGGGATCGAATGTGATCACGGCGCCGGGAAATGCAGCCAGAACGCGATCGCGGAATTCGGCCGCTGAGAGGCTGAAGCTGGTGACATTGTATTCTGAACGCCGCAGTTGATCGCGCTCCACCGTGGCCAGTTGAACCAATGCTGAAACTGCGTCCGGCATGGCCATAAAAGGTAGAACCGTGTCTTCGCGCACAAAGCAAGCGTAGGGCTTTCCCTGAGCCGCCGCATGCAGCATTTCCGGCCCATAATCGGTTGTTCCACCAGAGGGCACCGTGTAGGCGCTGATCAAGCCCGGAAAGCGCAGGCTGCGGAAATCGAGCATCACGGGACGCTGTCTGGCCAACTGCAGGTAGTTGCTGCTGTAGTAGCTGCCCAGCATCTCGCAGTAGAGTTTGTTGCAGCCATACATTGTCGTCGGCCGGTTCCAGTCCCATTCACGCACCTGTGCATCTCGCGCCTTGATGACCAGGTCAGGTATGCCATAAGCGGCAATTGAACTTGGAAAAATGAATCTGACCGGGACTCCGCGGCGCTGGCTCTGCTCGGCGGCCATGTGCAGTAGATTTAGCGTGCCGTTAACATTGACCTGGTGGGCCAGATCGGGCGCAAATTCGCTGCGGGTAGAGAGCAGAGCCGCCAGGTGAAAGATATAGTCGAAATCATATTCGGTCACCAACCTCGCGAACAGCTTCTGGTCGAGCACATCGCCGACAATATGGGTCGATAGACTTTGCAGATCTGCCGGCATTGGATTGAGGTCGATTGTCAGCAGGTCATTGCCGCCCTCTTCGGCATATTGGCGAATGAGCGCCTGCCCGATCTCACCGGAAGCTCCCGTGATAAGTATAACTTTCTTGCGCATGATGCTCCTATGCTATTATGGAATTCGGATTGAGGATAAAAAGTGGTTTCTCCCGAATTGTCCGTGTTTCAGTAGAAATAGTGTGCCAAAGTTTATCACGTTTGAGGTTACTGTTAACAGTGTAAGAATCCAACCATATCGTTCCCCATAAAGATTCCCGTTGGTATACTCCTCAGATTGCCCAGGCACGGAAGGCATCCTGCGACTATGAGCGAGCAAATCAACACGCTAAATCTGACGCCACGGCGGATTTTCTGGTTCTGGCTGCCACTTTTTGCCAGCTGGCTGCTGATGACGGCCGAAGGTCCATTCGTTAGCGCGGTTATCAATCGTCTGCCGGATGAAGTGATCATGCTGGCAGCCATGGGCATTGTGAACAGCCTCTCGGTGCTGATCGAAAGCCCGATCATCAATATGTTGGCCACGTCCACAGCGCTGGTGAAAGACCGGCCCAGCTACCTGCTGGTGCGCCGCTTCACAATCCATTGGGCTATCTTTCTGACCGCCGTCACCGTGCTGCTGGCGTTCACGCCGCTGTTTGATGTGGTAGTTTCCGGTCTTCTGCAAACACCTGAGCCGGTCGCGCGCTGGGTGAAGCCCGGCCTGCAAATCATGACCCTGTGGAGTGCGGCGATAGCCTGGCGGCGGTTTTTACAGGGCGTTCTGATTCACTTCGGGCAAACGAGGCGCGTCGCCTGGGGCACCGCCGTCCGGCTGGTCTCCTCGGCTGGAACTGCCACGCTGCTCGGGTTGTACAGCGATTTTCCGGGCGTGATCATCGGTGGAAGCGCGTTGATGGCCGGCGTGATTTCCGAAGCAGCTTATGCCACTTTAGCCGTGCGACCCATCCTTAACGACCAGCTATCACCGGAACGGGCGCACACGGCCGAAGCCGACATGACCTACCGCGAACTGTTCTGGTTTCACCTACCCCTTGCCGGCACCTCTGTGCTGACCCTTCTGGCGCAGCCACTGGTTACGTCAAGCCTGGCCCGCCTGCAAAACCCGACAATTTCGCTGGCAGCCTGGCCGATTGTTTTCCAGATCACCTTGATGGCGCGCGCCGCGGCTATGGCCTGGCCGGAAGTAGTCATCGCCCTGACGAAGGGCCGGCAGACTTTTCTACCGATCAGGCATTTTACCTTCGCCATGGCCGCGGTGCTGACAATACTGATGGCCATTTTCGTCTTTTCGCCCCTCGCGTCCCTGTACATCTTCGTGATTCAGGATATGACGCAGCTTGTGGGTGAACTGGCGCTAAGCAGCCTGAGCCTCTTCCTGTTGTTCCCGGCGCTGGCCGTGTTCACAAGCTGGCTAAGAGGACTGCTTATCAAGCAGCGGGAAACAAAGCAAATCAATATCGGCATGGCGATCAACCTGTCAGTGATGGCTGTTGTGCTCATCATGGGCATCACCGCGCAGCTTCCGGGTTTGCCGGCGGCCGCGGCGGCGTTGAATGTCGCCGCATTGGGCGAAGTTATTTATCTTGCCTGGCGCACGAGCAAGGTCCTGGCGCCAGAGATTCACCTGTTAAGCAGACACCACGCGCTGCCTGACACTTGATTGTCGGATTTGGTTTCCCTTCAGCTTCTGGAGAAGGACGCGGAGAAGAACGGAGTGGAACGCAAGATGCCTGTGGCCATCTGCAAAAATCTCTTTTACGGATGCAAGCGTACAGTTTCCGAGATAGAGTTAAGGATTGTACAATAAGCCCGGAATCGGCAGCGAAACCCAGCCTGCAACGCCGGATGACGGGTCTCCAGGATAACCAACTTGTATTTCGAGGTAAACACATGACGGCCGAAGCGTATATTTTTGACTCAATCCGCACACCTAGAGGCCGCGGCAAAGCGAGTGGTGCACTCAGCGGTACCCCGGCAATCGATCTGATAACGGGACTGCTACGTGAACTACAGCGCAGAAATGAGCTGGATACGTCGCAGGTGGACGATGTTTTGCTGGGCTGCGTCACGCCTGTCGGAGAGCAGGGAGCGGATATTGCGCGTACGGCCGTTTTATGTGCCGGCTGGGATGTCGATGTGCCGGGTATGCAGATCAACCGCTTTTGCGCGTCAGGATTGGAAACGGTCAACCTGGCGGCGGCCAAGGTTCGCTCCGGCTGGGAAGAGATGCTGGTGGCCGGCGGGGTGGAGTCAATGTCCAGGGTGCCCATGGGCAGCGACGGCGGGGCGCTGATGGAAGACCCGCGCGTCAGCAGTAAGGTGAACTACGTACCACAGGGCATCGGCGCCGATCTGATCGCCACGCTGGAAGGATTTACACGTGACGATCTTGACCGTTTTGCGCTCCAGTCGCAAAAGCGAGCCGGCGAAGCGTGGGAAAAGGGTTACTTCAAGCGGTCCATCATTCCCGTACGGGATGAAGACGGCCGTCCAGTGCTGGATCAGGATGAGCATATGCGCCCCGAAACGACGTTGGAAGGCCTGGCCCGATTAAAGCCGGCATTCTCCAAACTGGGCGAGATGGGCTTCGACGCGCGAGCCTTGCAAGTCTATCCGCAGGTCGGGCAGATCGATCATGTTCACACAGCCGGGAATTCTTCAGGCATTGTGGATGGCGCGGCCGTGATTTTGATTGGATCGGCGGAGAAAGGCGCAGCATTGGGCTTGAAGCCGCGAGCGCGCATTGTCTCGTCGGCGCTGGTGGGCACCGAACCGACAATTATGCTGGTCGGCCCGGGCCCGGCTTCAAAAAAAGCTCTGCTTGCAGCGGGCATGAACGTATCCGACATCGACCTATTTGAAGTCAACGAGGCGTTTGCCGCCGTCGTCCTGCGCTTCATGCGCGATATGCAGCTGGAAAGCAGCGACCGTATCAATTTGAACGGTGGCGCGATAGCCATGGGGCACCCGCTCGGGGCGACCGGGGCGATGCTTCTGGGTACAGCCCTGGATGAACTTGAACGCCGCGATTTGGAGACCGCGCTGGTCACACTTTGTGTCGGCGGCGGCATGGGTATTACCACAATTATCGAACGCGCTTAAACGGACAAGGATTTATCTATGGCCAAGACTCAGGCAACCATCTTGCAGCTTCCTTTGGGACCTCTGCAGACGAACTGCTACATGCTGACCTGCAATGCGACGGGTAAGACGGCCGTCATCGATCCGGCCTGGGACGGCCGTTTGCTGGCCGGCAAGGCGGAGGAAGAAGGCTGGTCCATCGACCAGATCTGGTTGACGCACAGCCATTTCGATCATGTTGGCGGCCTGGCGGAACTGAAAGAGCTGTGCGGCGCGCCTATCTACATCCATCCCGAGGCCATACCGATGCTGGAAAACGCGGCGCTGGCCGGCAGGATGTGGCAGATCACGGTGCCAGAACCACCACCGGCCGATGAACTTCTGGAGGACGGGCAAATCTTGAACCTGGGAGATCTGCGGGTAGAGGTTCTCTTTACGCCAGGACACGCACCAGGGCATGTTTGTTTCTATCTGGCGGGCGAAGGGGTGTTGTTCGATGGGGACGTGCTGTTTAACCAGGGAATCGGCCGTACCGATTTGCCGGGGGGAGACTACGCCACGTTGATGGACAGCATTCGCAACAGGCTCATGACGCTGCCTGATGAAACGATCGTTTTGTCCGGACACGGGCTTACTACGTCTGTCGGCAAGGAGAGAGAAAGCAACCCCTTTCTGAAGTAATAAGCCTGGAGATTAACCTATTCTTCGGGCACCGTCGTGGGAGTCGGTGTCATTGTAGGAGTCGCTGTCGGTTCGGCGCCGAGCCAAAAAAAGAAGCTGTCCTCGCTGCTGCGGCCGCCGTAGTCATAAATAAATCCGCCGTCTGATCGCTCGCCCGTGACGTTTACAATACTGACCCGCCAGCGTATCTCATGTGTCTGCGGGATCTCCGGACGCCACGCGGATGGTACCTGGAACGAGGAATCGCGGCTAAAGCCACGGTGGGGGAGGCTGTCCAGCATGTCTAGATCGCCAAACTCCACCATGTACCATTCATCTTCCTCAAGATCTTTGACGGCCGTCCACTGAAGGCGCAACAGCCCGTCAGGGGGATCAATTTCCGCGCCGTTAACGGGATAGAGCAGTACAGGACCGGCCGGAAATGCGGTGCTGGTTTCTGTGGGCATCGGTCCCGGGGTGGCCGGCAGTGTATCGCCGGTGTAGACGCGTGGTACGCAGAGCGTATCTCCCGGGTGAAGCATCTGGATCGACTCGTCTGTCAGTCTATTGACGGCGATAATCGCTTCGGCCGGTATGCCGTGCTGCCCTGATAGACCATATATTGAGTCACCCTCTTGAATCGTGACGATTTCGCAGTCCGTGACATCGACGACCACCTGCTCCTCACCGATCTGCAGAATCATCGATTCCAACGGGGGTGTGGCAGTCGGCCAGGGGATTATCAACTGCTGCCCGACCTGAATTGGAGAGTTTATGGGGATATCGTTTGATTCCGCAATGCTGTCAGGCGACACGCGATAGAAGAGCGAAAGGCCGAACAGCGTCTCACCACTGGCTACCGGGTGGTAGCGCGGCGGCTGCGGCGTATCTGTCGGCGCGGGCGTTGCGCTGGGGATTGGCGTCTCCGTCGCCACGGGCGTTTCCGATGCTTCGGGTGTCCATGTCGGCGTGAGTGATGGTGGGGGTGGCAGCGGCGTAAACGTTGGCTGCAGGGCAAGTATCACCTGAGATCCACCACCTCGCAGCAGCAAGAAGCTTACGAAAACAGTGGGGATGAAAATGATGGCCATTATTATCCAGAGGGCCAGCGACTTCAGGCTTCGATCGCGCTGCCCCTTGTCGAAAGCCGTCCGGGTGGCTGCAGGGGGCATTGTCTGCGGCGGACTTGCTTCCACTTTTCCTGATGACGCGTCATCCAATGGAACATCATCCGCCGACACAACATTGGTCGCAGAACCGGGGCTCGATTCAGGCTCTTCCGGGACAGCTATCCGAGCTCCACACATAATGCAGCGTTCTGATCCGGTGGGAACGACGCTGTCACATTGGGGGCACCGCAGTTCGTCCGGAATCGGCTGCGGCTCTGGGATCGTAGGTTCTTCTTCCATTCCTTCCGAAGCGTAGCTTCAACTTGCCGCATTATACCAATGCTGATTTTGCGCACCAAACCCCCTCATTAGCAACACAGCAGACGCTTTTCTGCTACAATGGGCATCCATTTGCCGGCAGCGATACATTGGAGTGAGTGAATGCCTGATCTGCAAACGAAATATCTGGGTCTCACCATGCAAAGCCCGATCGTAGTTTCCGCCTCGCCTCTTTCAGAAAGTCTGGACAATATTAGAGAGATGGAACAGGCCGGCGCAGGAGCCGTGGTTCTGTTTTCGCTGTTTGAAGAACAGATCGAACTGGAAGAAATGGGGCACAAGGAGTATTACCAAACTCACCTTGACGCACTGCCGGAAGAACTGCGTGACATTGCCACGATGGCGGAGTTTAAGTTGGGGGCAAGCGACTATATCGCGCACCTCTACCGGGCTAAGAAAGCAGCGTCAATTCCCGTCATCGCCAGTCTAAACGGCTATTACAGCGGCGGTTGGGTGCGCTATGCGAAGCTGCTGGAAGCAGCTGGCGCCGATGCCATCGAGTTGAATACCTATTATCTGGCAAACGACAGGCATACGAGCGGCGCTGAAGTGGAGCAAATGTATTTGCAGCTCGTTCAGGATGTCAAATCGGAAGTCAAGATCCCGGTCGCGGTGAAGATCAGCCCATTTTTCACGGCCATGACGCATATGGCGCATGAGCTGGCAAGGGCTGGCGCCGATGCCCTGGTGCTCTTTAATCGTTTTTACCAGCCGGATTTCGACATCGAGACTGAGACGGTAGCGCCAACTCTCAGTTTGAGCGCGCCGGAAGAACTGCGTCTGCGGCTGCGCTGGACAGCGCTTCTATACGGCCACCTGAACTCAGAATTGGCGATCACGGGCGGCGTCTATACGCATGAGGATGTTGTTAAATGCATTATGGCCGGCTCCCAGACAGTGATGATGACGTCCGCATTGTATAAACACGGCATCCAGCATATCCGCAACACCCTGAACGGCCTTGAACAATGGCTGGAAGATCACGGCTACAAGTCGTTGGATGATGTGCGCGGCCGTCTCTGCGTGTATTCAGGCACTAATGCGGCCGCATTCGAGCGCGCCAACTACATGAAGGTTCTCAAATCCTATTGAATCGTTAGGTGTGGTTACGGCACCAGGAGTAAATCATGACTCTCACGCTTAATATCAACGGACAGGATGTGGCGGTTCCCGCCGGGGCGACGGACACGCTGCGTGATGCCCTGCGCAGAGCGGGATTTTTCAGCGTTCGCTATGGAAGCGATGACGGCGTGACTGGCGCATCGGCCGTTCTGATAGACGGCATTCTGAAAAACAGCGACACGATGCTGGCCGGGCAGGCTGAAGGGCACGCGATCGAAACGATTGAAGGCCTTAACCGGCAGGTCGGCGAGATGCACCCTATCCAGAAGGCTTTTGTAGAAACCGGGGCAATCCAATCCGGTTATTCGACACCGGCCATGATCCTGGCAGCCAAGGCACTTCTCGACAGCAACCTGAACCCCTCCGAGGCCGAGGTCCGCGACGCCCTTTCGGGCATCCTGTGCCGCGAGACCGGGTATGTGAAACCTGTTGAAGCCGTCCTGAGGGCCGCGCAGTATTTGCGCGGAGAAGAGGTAGAACCGTACGACGGTCCCACCATTGTCGACGCAAGCTATCTGGTTGATCTGCCGCCTGTGGAAGACGAAGGAATCACTCCCGATTTAGATGGGCCTGCGATGGCCGGCGAACCGCGCGCCAAGACAGATGTCAGGCCGCAGACGAACATCTTATTGCGGAGCCAGGTGCCGGAAACGGCCGTGGTCGGCAAGCCGGAAACGAAGGTAGATGCGGTTAAGTTAGCCAAAGGCAATCCCGCCTTTGTTGACGACATTGAAATGCGGGGCATGCTGCATGCTAAGCTGCTGACCAGCCCGTACGCCCATGCGCGCATTCTGGATATCGACGACAGCGAGGCCAAAGCACTTCCAGGCGTGCATGCGGTGATCCATTATAAGAACGTGGCGCGCGTGAAGTATGCATCAGGCGGACAGAGTTATCCCAACCCGCCGCCATATGATCAGGTCAGCTTTGACAACAAGGTGCGCTACGTGGGCGACCGGGTGGCCGCCGTGGCCGCAGATACACTGGAAATCGCCGAGGAGGCGCTGAAGCTGATTCATGTCGAATATGAACTGCTTCCAGCCGTATTTGACGAAAATGAAGCGCTGCTGCCTGGCGCGCCAATCATCCATGATGAGGACGACACCGAAGACATCCATGATGCGGCACGGAACATCGTCCACCATATTGATGCCGAGGTTGGCGATGTGGAACGAGGCTTTGCGGAGTCGGACTATGTGTTTGAACGGACCTACCGCGTGCACCAGGTTCAGCAAGTGCCTATAGAACCACATATTGCCATCAGCTGGTGGGACAGCGACGAGCGGTTGGTTATCCGCACTTCGACGCAGGTGCCCTTCCACGTGCGGCGCATGGTCGCACCGCTTCTAGGGCTGCCGGCCAGGCGCATCCGCGTGATCAAACCGCGCATCGGCGGCGGGTTCGGCGTGAAACAGGAGATGCTGATCGAAGATATCGTCGGCCACCTGACAATTGCCACGGGCCGGCCGGTGCGCATGGAGCTCAACCGTACGGAAGAGTTTGTCAGCAGCCGCACGCGCCATCCGCAGACCGTTACCTGGAAGACGGGCGTGATGGCCGACGGCACCCTGCACAGCCAGAAGATGACCGTGATCGGCAACACGGGCGCTTACGGCACGCATGGCCTGACCGTGCAGACGGTGACCGGGCTGCGCGGGTTGAGCAGCTATAACTGCGACAACCGCATGTTTGACTGCTACGTGATGTATACAAATATCCCCGTGCCGGGCGCCTACCGCGGCTACGGGGGCCCGCAGGCGTTGTTCGCCCTGGAAGTGCATATGGACGAAATCGCGCACGAACTGGGCATGGACACCATCGAGTTTCGTAAAAAGAATTGGGTCCAGGCAGGCGATCCTATTCCCATCGCCCCTCTGCTCGGCGAAGGAGAAAAAGATACCATCGTCGACGTGCCTGTCATCCTATCCTGCGGGCTGAACGAGTGCTTCGAGCAGGGGATGAAAGCTATTGGCTGGGAGCGCAAACAGGAACCGGATTTCGCGACGGTGCCCGGGAGACCGCACGTGCGGCGCGGGCTTGGCGCGGCCATGTGTATGCACGGGACGGCGATCCCGGGATTGGATATGGGCGGCGCGAGTATCAAGATCAACGACGATGGTTCGTTTAACGTGCTCGTGGGTGCTACGGACCTGGGCACGGGTTCGGACACGATTCTGGCGCAGATGGCGGCTGAAGTGCTGGGCGTGGCACTGGAGGATATCATCATGTACTCCAGCGATACCGACTTTACCCCCTTCGACACCGGCGCTTATGCCAGCAGCACGACCTATATCTCGGGAACGGCCGTTAAAAAGGCGGCCGAACAGGTCGCCGATCAGATTCGCGAACGGGCGGCGCTGATGATGGGACTTGAAAACAGGCACGAGGTCGAACTGCGGGACCGGCATGCGTTTGCCGCCGACGGCAGGTCAGTGAGTATCGCCGATATTGCCCTGCACAGCCTGCACCAGGACCAGCAGCGTCAAATCATGGCCACCGCCTCCTTCGTCAGCATGGATTCGCCGCCGCCCTTCGCGGCGCAGTTGGCCGAAGTCGAAGTGGACATGGAAACGGGCCAGGTCACGGTCACCAAGCTGGTTATGGCCGTCGACGCAGGCGTGCCGATCAATCCCATAACGGCCAGCGGACAGGTTGAAGGCGGCCTGGTTCAGGCGCTGGGTTACGGTCATGTTGAAGAGATGGTCTATGACGAGTCGGGTACAATGCTGAACAGCGCCCTGGGACCATACCATATTTATCGCGCGGATGAAGTGCCGTGGATCAAGGCCATTCTGGTACAGACAAATGAGCCGACCGGTCCCTTTGGAGCAAAGGCGATCGCCGAGATTCCCAAGGACGGCGTGGCGCCGGCGCTGGCCAATGCCGTCTTTGACGCCACGGGCGTGCGTATACGCCAGATACCGCTGACACCCCAGCGGGTGCATGATGCCATGGCGGTGGTCAGTGGACAATAATCAGTGTTCAGTGATCAGTGTTCAGTGTTCAGTAAACAGTATACTGATTACTGTCTACTGATTACTGAATACTGAAAACCGAACGCTGGCAACAGATGCCAGAGTCGGAACAGGGTACGCGGCGCAATCACCTTCTGGTTTTTCTCCTTTTTGCCGGTTTGACGCTGCTGATGACCTGGCCGGTCGCGGCCAGGATGGGCAGTTACCTTGCCGGGGGGCGCGACGATCTCTGGGTGCACCAGTGGACCTTCTGGTGGGTGCGTGAAGCGCTGCGTCAAGGTTTGAATCCTTTTTTCACACCATACCTCTATGCACCGGCCGGCGCCGCACTGACTTCGCACAATATCGCCTGGTTCAATATCGCGCTGTGGCTGCCGCTGCAGGCATTATTCGGCCGTATCCCCGCCTACAACGCCGTCTTTCTGATCAGCATCAGCCTCAACGGTTTCTGCATGTACCTTTTCGCCTGGCAGGTGCTAAAATCCTATGGCGCGGCGCTAGTGTCAGGCATCATTTTCGGCTTCTGGCCTTATACGCTTTCCCACTACGATCACGCGAATATGATGGTCGTCTTCTGGGTTCCGCTGACGTTACTGTTAATCCAACATCTAATACAGAGAGCCGAAAAAGAGCAAGGGAAATTTCATTGGTGGCTCGTTTTCGGGACGGCGATCTCGCTGGGCATGATCGGCATCACGCGCTGGCAGCTTTTGATCATGAGCAGCCCAATCCTGGCCGCCTACTCGCTGTACCTGCTTTGGGAAACACCCGGAGCGAGAAATCGCACGGCCATATTAGAGCTTCTGGCAGCGGCAGTCCTGGCAATAGTGATCATGGCTCCGCTGGCGACGCCGCTGGTGATTGACCAGTTTACGCGCGAGTTCCCGGAAGACGTATTCCTGGATGAAGCTGTCTGGGGCAGGACCGACCTGCTGGCCTATTTCGTACCGAGCATCAACAACGGTATCTGGCACGATCGTGTGGCAGCGATCTATGAGAATTTCGTGGTTAACCAGTTCTACACCCCGTTCCTGGGGTTTTTGACGCTGCTTTTGGCGCTCGTTGGCGCCATACGCCGCTGGCGGCAGACTTGGATCTGGCTGGCATTGGCCCTCCTTTATTTTCTGCTGGCGCTGGGTCCCGAACTGGCCATCAACGGCCGTGCTTATCCGGCCGTACCCATGCCTTATCGCCTTGTCGAGGATTTCTTCTTCATGCGCCTGATTCGCCGGCCGGACCGGCTTAATCTCTTTCTCAGCCTGCCCCTGGCCATGGCTGCCGGGTGGGGCATGCAGTCGCTGCTGGCGGGCCTTTCCAGGCGGGCCTGGCGCATTGTCCTCACCGGCGGCGTTTCCATGCTGCTCCTGCTGGCCTATCTGCCCGTTCCGTACGCCACCACAAAACCAGAGACGCCAAAGTGGTTTTCCAGCCTGGAAGCAGGAGAGTACGCGATTCTTGATCTGCCAGTGAACAATCGTTCCTATGATAAGTGGTATATGGAATACCAGACCGATCATGGGATTCCTCTGGCGACGGGCCACGTTTCGCGACTGCCGCGAGAATCGACGGGCTTTTTGGACAGCGTGCCGCTGCTGGCGAATATCGAAGAAAACGACCAGATGCCCGACCCGGCGATCACCGATGTGGGCGGCCAACTGCGGATGCTGGCGAATGGGGGGATCAGATATATGATCCTGCATAAGCAGTTTGCTAATGAAGGATTACAGGCGGTGTGGCGCGACTGGTTGGCGATCCAGCCGCTGTATGAAGATGATGACCTGCTGGTTTATAACACGACGCTTAAGGCTGGAGAGGATTTCAATTTTGAACAGGATCTGACCAGGGAGATTGGCCTTGTCCGGGCGCAGTATGATCCAAATGAAACGATTCAAGATGGCGTTATCCATGTGGATGCCGTGTGGGGCACAACGGCCGAACCGCCGGCGGATCTGGACGTATGTTTATCTTTAGAAAAGAATGATTCTGCGGCCAAGGTCGGCTGCCAGCCACTCGATGCGCGCGTTGGTACGGCCGGCTGGCCGGCAAACGACGTGCGGCATGCAAGCTATATGCTGGCGACGGACGCGCAGACAGAACCCGGAGAGTACAACCTGATGCTGTATCTTTCCGACACGCGCAGTGGGGAATTAGTAGGCGAAACGGCCGTTTTGGGCAGCGTCACGGTCCATCCTTTTGCGCCGCAGTTGGAAACGGACGTTTTGTGGGAGAACGGCATTCACCTATTGGGCATGGACCTGGCGGAGGAGAACGACAACCTGACTGTTACGCTCTACTGGCAGGCAGATGAACCTGTCGACCGCTCCTATAAGGTATTTGTACACCTGCAAGACGCGCAGAGCAGCGAAATAAGGGTTCAATCCGACGCCGTTCCGCGCGGATGGAGTTACCCGACAACGCGCTGGCAGCCGGGCGAGATCGTGCGTGATGTAGTCGACCTGCCGTTGGATAATGTGCCACAGGGTTCATACCAGATCAACGTTGGCCTCTATGAAGAGCAAAGCGGCGAGCGCCTGCCGCTGGCGTCCGCGGAAAGCAGCGGGCAGCAGGATGTCTATCATTTGACGACGTGGGAACATTAACGTGAAGCTTTCCCCGACCGCGCGCAAATTCCTTTTCGGGTTCCTGGTCGTTTCCAGCCTCTTCCTGGCTTGTGCCATTCTTCTGGACTGGCTGCCCTGGCTGCGCGGTCCCGCGCCGGAAACGAGCGAATGGTATTGGCCTTATCTTCTACGTCCGGTGGCGCGGTGGTGGCCTTCGGCGGCCGCCGCCCTGCTTACATTGATTGTCAGCGCGTTATGGCTGCGCCAGGAACGGACGAAGCGGTCCTGGGCTTTGCTCTTCCTGACTCTGCTTTTCGCCTGTTCCCTCTTGTTACAGCTTTCGCTGATTTACGCCGATCGTGCAAATATCAGCGCGGAACTGGTCGATCGTACGCTCTCCAACCAGGCGAGCGGTTTCTTCGAAGCGGCAGCCGAGATCACGGATATAAACCAACTACTGGCCGCCTACCCTCGGGCGATGCCGCTGTTCGTCTCCGAGCACGCGCGCACGCACCCGCCGGGCATGATCGTGGCCAATTGGGCAGCGATCCAGGTAATGGAAAAAATGAACTGGCTGGCGGACCCAGTGGCGGCGTTTGTCCGGCCGCTGCGCTGCATGGATCTATGGTTATATGGCCAACCTACGGCCGTTTCCGCAGCCCTGGGCGTCTGGGCGTTGATACCGCTGTTGTTTGCCGCAGCCACGCTCTTTCCAGCCTATGGCGCGGCACGCCTGCTGCTGCCAGACAGCCATACAGCCAAACTGGCAACGGTATTGGCAGCGCTGATGCCGGCTCTCATTTTGTTTGCCCCAAAATCGGTCCAGCTTTATGCGCCCTTGGCGCTGCTCATGTTCTGGGCATTCCACGCCGGCCTGCTGCAGAAATCAGCCGCGAAACTCTTCCTGGCCGGGTTGGTGGGCTCAATGCTGACCTTTTTTAGCCTGGGAAACGCGGCGCTCTTTTTGCTGCTGGCGCTTTATGCGATTTTCATTTTTCTCCTGAGCCGGCAGAACGATCAGCAGGATGATCTCTGGCGGCAAGATCGGGGGCAAATAGCCTGGCAGCTTCTGGCCTTTGGTGCGGGGGCGGCGGCGATCTGGCTGGTTTATCTGCTCTTCTGGCAGGTGGCGCCGTGGGAGATCGCCGGCAGCGGCCTGAAGCAACATTACCAATTAGTAACTAACATTCGCCGATATGAATGGTGGGTCGTCTGGAATCTGATTGACCTCGTGATTTACAGCGGCTGGCCTCTGGTGTTGGGTTTTCTCGGCAGCCTCGTGCTTGCTTACCGCTTGTGGAGAAATAGAAAGTTTGGGCCGGTCGATGCACTGGCGGTTGTCTTGGCGATCCTTATCTTGGTCCTCAATTTTTCAGGCTCGGCGCGCGGGGAAGTCGGTCGATTGTGGCTCTTCTTCATGCCGCTGCTGGCCTTTCCAGCGGCTCATTTCTGGCAGCGAGCGCTGCCGGGAAAACAGGGTGCGCTCGTCGTGATCGCCCTGCAGCTCTTAATGATCCTATCCCTGGGCTGGGCATGGCGCCCGGTGCGCGCGGTGATCGTCGTGGCTGAGGAACCGGTCATGGCGCAAGCTGAACCGCAGACCGAACTTGACGAAAATTTCGCGGGCGAACCCTTAAAATTGACCGGCTACACATTGGCATCCAATCGTGTATCCGCGGGCGAGAATATTGCACTCGCATTATTCTGGCAGGCGGCAGGTCCAGCCTCACGACCGTATACGGTATTCAACCACCTGGTCGATAAAGAGGGCCAGTTGGTGGCGCAGCAGGACAACTGGCCTGTTAATGGGCAGTGGCCGCCGTCCTGCTGGCGCGACGGGGACGTTATTGTCGACGAGTATTCTATGGCCATCCCACCTGATGCGGAAACCGGCAGCTACCGCCTGGTCACAGGGCTTTACGATACGGAGAACGGGGCACGGCTGCTGCTGGAAGACGGCCGTGATGGGGTGGAGCTGGACGTTGTTGAAGTGGAGAAGTGAGCAGAATACGGTGTACGGTATACTGTTCACTGTTCACTGAAAACGTAGGCCGGTGGGCGGCTGAGAATTGGGTAGGCGCGTTTGTTGCCGCTTTGGAGTGGGCTATACTAACCTCTGACTATGATGTATGTTCCCTTTGAAGTGGGCATTATGGCCCACAATGAAGAAACGAATATCGGCCGTCTCTTGCAAAACCTGCTCGACCAGGAATTGCATAATGTCGATCTGCGCTCGATTATCGTCGTCAGCAGCGGCAGTTCAGACGGCACAGAGCGAATCGTGCGCAGCTTCGCAGAACGTGATGATCGTGTGCGGCTGATCGTGCAGCAGAACCGCGAGGGCAAAGCATCGGCGATCAATGTTTTCTTGCAGCAGGCGGAAACAGATGTGCTGGTACTGAGCAGCGCCGATCTGCAGCTTGCGCCGGACACGTTGGAGAACCTGGTGTCTCCTTTCCGCGACCCTGAGATGGGCATGACAGCCTCAAGGCCCGAACCGGTCAATAACCCGGATGAATTTATGGGCTTCGCGGCGCACCTTCTTTGGGACCTGCATCACCAGATGAATCTACACGGATTTAAGGCGGGAGAAATGGTGGCATTCCGCAGGACGTTCCAGCGTATTCCGCAGCATACGGCCGTCGACGAAGCGAGCATCGAGCCGCTGATCCGCGGCCAGGGCTATAAGGTGCGCTATATCCCGCAGGCAGTCGTATACAATAAAGGGCCTGAAACGGTCGAAGATTTTCTGCGCCAGCGGCGGCGCATCTACGCCGGGCACCTGGAACTGCGGCGCGATCTCGGCTATTCCGTAAGTACGATGAGTGGGCTGACGGTTCTCGGCCTGCTGCTGCGCAACCTGCCGCGGCAGCTCAAGCAGTTCGCCTGGACATGGGCCGTCGTGGGGCTGGAGGTATACGGCCGTTTCCTGGGCCGGCGCGATTTTAAGCGTGAGAAGGATCATTCTGTGTGGGAAATCGCTGCCACAACCAAGGAACTGGAGGCCTAATTTTGAATTCAATGCTGAGCGTGTTGGCGCGCATACCGCTTTTCCAGGCATATCGACGGTTCGGCCGTCCGCAGATGCTGCCGCTCAATATCACTATTTCCCCATCTCCCAAGTGCAACTCACGCTGCCTGACCTGCAATATCTGGATGAAGCGTGAAGATGAGCTGACCCTGGAGGAGTGGGATAAGGTTCTGGCTTCATTGGGCGATGCCCCGTATTGGTTCACCATCAGCGGTGGAGAGCCGCTGATGTATCCGGGCATCGTGGAGCTGGCCAAACTTGCCTACAAACACAACCGGCCGGGCATTATCAATATCCCCACCAACGCCATCCTGACCAGCGGGCCCGAGCGTGTCGAGCAGATTCTGGCCGCCTGTCCGGACACGCAGGTAATCATCAATCTTTCGCTGGACGGTGTAGGCGAAAAACATGATTTAATCCGCGGCGTGCCCGGCAACTTCCAGCGGTTTGAAGAACGGCTCAGGCAGTACTTCGAACTGCGCGAATCCTATTCTAACCTGACTGTAGGGATCCATTCCGTGATCTCCGTTTTCAGCGTCGGACATCTGGACGAATTGATAGAGTACGCCGATGGCTCGGCGGCCGACCAGTTCATCACGGAAATAGCTGAACCACGCGTTGAGCTGGACACGGTAGGTCTGCCGATAACGCCCGATTCGCAGTCATACGCGCAGGCCATCGACCGCCTGATCGAGTACGTGGAAAGCAAACAGTTCCGGGGCGTTTCACGCATTACGGAAGCCTTCCGCGTGGAATATTACAGGCTGGTGAAACGCATCCTCGATGAACAGGATCAGGTGATCGACTGCTATGCCGGGTGGGCCAGTACGCAGATCTACGCCGACGGCACTGTCTGGCCATGCTGCGTCCGCGCCGACAATCTGGGCAATTTGCGCGATCACAATTATGATTTCAAGGAAATCTGGTTTGGCGAGGCGATTAAGGAGGTGCGGCGCAGTATCGCCGCCAAGGAATGCTACTGCCCCCTGGCCAATGCATCATATACCAATATGCTTCTCGATGTGCCGACGTTGAGCCGCGTCGGCAGCAAGGTCATTTTGCCGGAAAGCATTTCGATTAACAGGCCTGCCCCGGTTCAGGAAGCCGCAGACTAGTAGGTAGGAGCGAGGTCGATGTCATTTGATTGGTTAAAAGGATTCCAGCAGAAGATGGAGAAAGGGCCAGATTATGCCGAGAAGAAGCTGGCCGCATATAAGCTGGGCATGAAGGCTAAAGGATCCATCGCCGGGGTCAGCATCACGGCCGATCCCAACGGCTGTCCATCCTGCAAGAAACTGGACCCCCAGACGATGTACCATCCCGACGACGCCCCGCGCCTGCCTCTCCCAGAATGCAACCGGCCTGACTCCTGTGGTTGTGTCTACCGGCCAGTCATGACCTACCAGGTAGGCGAGAAAGGCTCAGCCGGCAGTGACGAAATTTACAATGACGGTGAAGAACAAGCAGACGATTAAACGGCTTTACACCCTGGCTCTTACCGAAGGGGAAGGTGTGGGCACCGCTTACGAGTACTATGCGAAGAGGCTTGTGCTCCTGCCCTGGCTGGCGTCCGGCGAACGGCCGAAAAGGATGCTGATCGCCGGTCTGCCCGAGAAGTATGGTGAGAGCCTGGACTTCCTCCTGCTCGGCGCCGAACTGGGCTGCCAGATCACTGTAGTGGATGACAGGCATGAGACCCTGGCCAGGCTGGCCTATACAGTGGGAAAGCTGGAGAGGGCTTCTCTGGTTTCCTATCTGCGACCGGCGCTCGTGCAGACCAATGATTTGACGGCTCTCGCAGAAGTAGCGAGTTCGTTCGATCTCGTGGTTTCCTCGGAAGTGTTGCAGCGACTTGAGAAGGCACGCCGGGCGGCGTATGTTGATCGTCTGCAGGAACTGGCCCCAAAGGGCGCTTTATTCGCGCCCAACGCGGAAAACGAATCGCACGTCGGGCTGAGCGGTCTTAGCGGCGTCTATCTGAACGAGCTCAATGACCTGATCGGCCGTAACCCAAAGTTTGAATCGCGGACGGCTTACATTGATATGCCTCCTTTTCCGCCAGGCATTACGCGTTCGGATGCCCAGCGAGCAGAAGCCAGCACTGGCAGTATGGAAGCCTTTGCCATGTGGGGGCTGGGCATCTATGCAAAAATGGAACGGTTCGCCCCGGCTGCCTCCAGACGGAAGTGGTCCCATATCGTGTATGGGCTGTACGAGCCTCGCCAACGCTAGACCCACAATTGCCAGACGGCCGTAAACTCTTGGTTTTACGGGCTTATCCCCCTAAGTTATAATCTCTTCAAGTACACTCGATACCGTTCACATCGAACAATTCCGCATTATGAGGTAAACCTATGCCAAAAGCGCTGATTACTGGTGTTACAGGACAAGACGGCTCCTACCTGGCTGAATTTCTCCTGGAAAAAGGATATGATGTCGTGGGGATGGTTCGCCGCACCAGCACGGTGAACTTTCACCGGATTTCGCACATTCAGGAAGATATCGAACTGGTGCCGGGTGATCTGGGCGACCAGGTCTCTCTAATCCATATACTTGAAGAATATCACCCGGACGAAGTTTATAACCTGGCTGCGCAATCTTTTGTGATGACATCCTTCGGCCAGCCGGTATTTACCGGTGATGTGACCGGTCTTGGCGTGACACGCGTGCTGGACGCAATCCGGATCGTCGATCCGCGCATTCGCTTCTATCAGGCCAGCTCCAGCGAAATGTTCGGCAAGGTCGTCGAGGTTCCTCAGCGAGAAAGCACGCCGTTTCACCCGCGCAGCCCTTACGGCGTGGCCAAGGTTTACGGGCATTGGATTACGGTTAACTATCGCGAGAGCTACGACCTGCACGCTACGTCGGGCATTCTCTTCAACCACGAGTCTCCGCGGCGCGGCCTGGAATTTGTGACGCGCAAGATTACCAATCACGTGGCGCAGATCAAAATGGGCCTGATTGACGAGCTGCGTCTTGGCAATCTCGACGCGCGCCGCGACTGGGGTTATGCGGCCGACTATGTGGAAGCGATGTGGCTGATGCTTCAGCAGGATTCGCCGGAGGACTATGTCGTATCCAGCGGCGAGACGCATTCCGTTCAGGAATTCCTGGAAGAGGCCTTTGGCTATGCCGATCTGGATTGGCGTGATCATGTGGTCCAGGACCCCCGCTATATGCGGCCGGCGGAGGTTGACCTCCTCGTCGGTGATGCCAGCAAAGCCAGGCGCAATCTCGGCTGGGAACCAACGGTCTCTTTTTCAGAACTTGTACACTTGATGGTTGATTCCGACTTAAAGCTGTTGGAAACCGGAGAGATCGCCATCTAGAAGAGCACAGTCAAAGAGACACGATTTGAAAGTCATATCGCAGGAGTAAGTATGATAATGAGCGCCATTAAGTTTGGGACTGACGGCTGGCGAGCTCAGATCGCCGATCAATACACATTCGCCAACGTGCGGCGCTGTACGCAGGGCTTTGCCGATTTCTTGATTAAAAAAGGCAGGGCGCAGAAAGGCGTGGTCATCGGCTACGATCAGCGCTTCCAGGCTGAGAGTTTCGCCGCCACCGCGGCCGAGGTGATGGCTGCGAACGGCATCCATGTCTGGCTGACGGAACATAATACACCGACGCCGGCGATATCGTACTCGGTGGTAGACAAGAATGCCGGCGGTGCGGTCAATATCACGGCCAGCCACAATCCAGCAGCCGATTTAGGGTTCAAAGTTCGCGACCCACTTGGCGGCGCGATTCCACCTGACGATCTCAAACGCATCGAAGCGCTCATACCGGATTCGGACAATGTAAAAAGGATCAACATCGAGGATGCGCTCAGCGACGGTACGGTCGAGCTGTTCAATCCCGATCCGGCGTACATCGCCCAGCTTGAGCGCCTGGTCGATCTTGAGCCGCTGAAGCAGGCAGGCCTGACGGTGCTGGTAGACTGCATGTGGGGCAACGGCGCCGGCTGGTTCCCGCGGCTGCTGGACGGAGGCGTGACGACGATCTTCGAGGTCCACAATGAGCGGAACCCGATCTTCCCATTCATGACCCGGCCGGAACCTATCCCACCCAATGTGGATCATGGGTTGA
>JBJYWZ010000113.1:0-4936 GCA_046259725.1 Promineifilaceae bacterium (SeqCode)
GCGGCGTGAATGGATCTCCTCCCTGTGAAGCATGGAGAACCACTTTCATCCGGCCATGTATCGTAAGGGGGAGTGTCATTTTATTCGACACTCCCCCTTCGAAACATGTGCTTAGTGTACTCTTACTTCGTGAATTGGAAGAGGGCAATCCGTTCCATGCCCGGCCCTTCACCAAGATCGAGTTTCAACGTCTTACAGGAATTGGCGTAAGATTTCGGCGTCTTCCAGTTAACCTGGTAGTAGCCATCTCCCTGATTTTGAAGCCCACCAACTATCTTCTCGTAGGGTAGATCAGGTGTGGTTCCCAGGCTGCAAGAGAAACCTTCTACAGCCAGCACAACGTCTGCCAGATCGGTTACCGGATCTCCATTGACATCGCTGATTCGCCACTTGAGTGGAATGGAGCGAACAGAGTTGGCGGTGTTTACTGCGGGCGGATCACTGATCGGTTCGCCAAAGCCACTGAAATCGTAAATCACATTGTAATCTACGTCAGCGAATGCGGTATTGCCAAACACATCAACAGCCGTACAGGTGAGGCTCTTGAGGCCGACGCTGCTGGTATCGACCGGTTCACAGCTCGCAGAAGCTATCCCGGAGTCGTCGGTGGCATTGGGTGTAGCTGTAGCAAGACCGTGGAGCAGCACCGGATTGGGTGAGACGGTCGGAGCCAAATCTGGCGGCGTCACGTCACCAGAAGCCTGAGTCAAGAGCATCACAGCGACATCGGGCTGACCGATGAGAAGCTCGTGATCCGCATCGGCAATGAGCGGCGAATAGAACGCGTCAGGTCCGCCATCGCGGACGATATTGGCCTGTGCGACATCACGGGCAGCGGATACGACTCCATCAGCGCCGGCAAAAGGCTCAGCGCCGGTGGCTGCCAGCTCATCGGCCGCGCTTTGCAGTGCCCGGAGTACCGCACCCGGGTCGCGCGCCAATCCGCCGGCAGTCCACACATCTGCAGCGAGCAGTTCGTCGAGAATTGCGACAGCCGCAGCCACATGGGCATCGCCGCCGCTGGCGGCCAGTACATCGCGCGTTTGCTGCAGTCTGGCATAGGTCGATCCGGTTCGCAGGCCCCAGCCATAGGGATAGCGCGGAACGTAATCCGCATCACCTACATTGATCGGCTCCTGGCTGTTGGTCCAGGGCCAGGTCATGGAAAGACGGCCGGTAAAGTCCGCATCTCCGAACAGTACATCAGCAACACCTTCGCCCTCGCTGCCAGGGTACCAGGAAGCGACAACGGCAGATGCCTGATCAAACTCGCTATCACTTAGCATAAACGGCCGGCCGGATATGGTCATGATGATACACGGCATGGCATTGCAAACCTCAGTGATAGCTGCTGCATCGGCGGCTGTGGTGGCATTGCTCTGCGCTCCAGGGACGTCGCCACTGCCTTCGGCATATGCGCCCTCGCCGACAACCACGATACCTACATCATAGGAACCTTCACCCGGCGCAGGTGACGATGCGTTAGCGCTGTAAGTGACGTTTGTATCCCCGACGGCCGCCTGAATTGCTTCATAGATCGTGGTGAAGTATGGGTCTACACTGCTCACCATATTCCCCGGAATACTTTGCCAGCCGATTGACCAGCCGCCAGCCTGACTCACAATATTGTGAGCATTGCTCCCGGCCAGGTAGATATTTGCGGTCTTGCTGATGGGGAGAATGCCGTTTTCATTCTTCAACAGCACCTGAGACTCCGCCGCAGACTGGCGGGCAACCGCTCGATGCGCGTCCGAGTAGATCTGGTCCTGGGTGGAGCGATCAGTAAAGGGCTGCTCAAAAAGACCCAGTGCAAACTTCTGTCTCAAGATGCGTTCAACTGCGTCATCAATCCGATCTTGTGAAACGTAGCCGGTATCAACGAGAGTCTGCAGATTGTTGATGAAATTCTTCCATGCGGGCTGGTTGGGCGACATCACCATATCCATACCTGCGTTGAAGGAGATCATAATCTGATAAGCATAGCTCAGGTTGATGGGCGACGGCAATGGATTCGGATTGGGCACCGGGATCGAGTTGATCGCATTCCAGTCGCTGATGAGGAATCCTTCGAAGCCGATATCTTCCTTGAGCCAGCCAGTCATCAAATCGGCATTGGCGCTCATCAGGGTGGAAGTAGGAGCCCCGTCCAGTTGGGTGCTGGAATAGGACGGCATGATGGTGGCCGCATGATATTGCTGCACCGCCGGAACATAGGGTGACAACGCCACATACTCAAACTCTTGCGAAGTCATCACGACGTTACCCGTGTTCTGGCCGTTCACTGTAGCGCCATCACCGGCAAAGTGTTTGGGCGTAGACAGGATTTGCATCCCCGTCATATCGTCTGGATCCGAGCCTTGATAACCTTCAAGAATCGTCTCCATCAGAATCACCAGGTCCGGATCCTCGCTGTAGCACTCATACGTGCGACCCCAACGGATATCGCGAGCAGCGCAGACGGCAGGACCAAATCCCCAATGCGGACCGGCCGAGCGGGTCTCCTGGGCGGTAATCACACCCTGTAGATACGACAGCTCCGGGTTACGGGTAGCACCCATGCCGATGTTATGCGGGAACATGACCGCGCCAACCATATGGGCGTTGCCGTGAATCGTATCCTCACCGTAGATATAGGGAATCTGAAGTGGGGTAGCCAGGGCACGGTATTGGAATGCATCTATCATGTCAGCCCAACCCGTAGGTGAGTTTGGAACAGGGTTATCGCTGCCACCAGATAGGATCGATCCCAGGCGCCAGGCACGGATGTTGTTGTAAGTAGACTCGTTGGTAGTCGACCCATTGTTGACGACCGACATGAGCGTCTGGGTCATCTGTCCAACTTTCTCAAAGAGCGACATGCGTGATAAGAGATCGTCCACGCGCTCATCGATCGGCAGGGATGGATCGAGGTACGGGAATCCGTGGGCGTTAATCACCACGGTCGACGGGTCGTTGTTATCTACGGTGACCCCTTCGCAGCCGGCCGTGCACTCAGCCTTCGTATTTATGGTGAGCGCCAGCGACGGATTCGGATTGGCAAGGGTTACAACCGGAATCGTTACTTCCGTGCCGGAGGGGCTGCCGGCCGGGATTACAACGGAATTGTTGGGGACGGTGTAATCTGTACCCAACTGGGCCGTCGAAGGCAGCATGCGCGTATCGGAAGCCTGCGCGCTCGCCGGATGCGAATTGACCAGCGGATCTTCGATGTCGATTCCCGTTCCCGCGAGGCCGGGAGTGCCGACAGAAAGGATCGTATGTGACTCAGCACTCGCTCCGCTGCCGATTGTGATCCTGTCACCCGGGTAGAAGCCCATGACACTTTCAACTTTGACATTGGTGTCCCCCGGGTTTGCCGCGGGCGCCGTCTGAACGACCGGGACACTGCCGGAGTGCGTGAGAGTGAGCGGGGCCGTCAGGCCAAGACCTGTCCCGTTGACACCCGGCGTGCCCACAGAGGCAATCGTTACGATCTCCTGATTCGCACCCGTGTCCACGGCAACCTCCTGGCCGACGAAGAAACCGGTTACGCTGACTACCTTCAGGTTTGTCGTGCCGGCCGGCGTTACGCCTACAACGGCCGGGTCCGCCCCGAAGAAAGAGGTAGCGAAATGGGAATTGCTGAGCGGAGCTGCGAGGACGAGGATGTTGCCCGTAACCGGCTCTGCGCTCGCGTGGTTATTCGCGAGAGCGGCAGTCAGGTTGACACCGGTACCACTTTCACCTTCGGTACCAACCGAGTCGATGACGGCGCTTTCTTGTGTCGCACCCATTCCGATCCAAATCTTGTTGCCGGCAACTAACCCGGCAATGCTCTCGACCTTGATATTTGAGTCGCCAGCGGCGGCGGCGGTCGAAAGGAGTGTCGCGCCACCGTTACCCACTTCGACCACGCTTGCTTGTTCCTGGGCCGTACCGCTGCCGACGTTGATAACCTGACCGGCAGCGAAGTTAGCGAGGCTGGCCACACGGATGTTCGTGCTGCCCGCAGGCGTCACTCCTGCATAGACATTGAAAAAACCGTGATTGCTGGCAAGAGCGGGCGTAAACGAGATACCGGTGCCATTCTGGCCGACGGTGCCGACCTCGGTGACGGTAACCGTCTCAACAGCCGGAGCGTTGCCAATGTTGAGGGCCTGGCCGACGAAGATGTTGGTGACGTTATTCACCTTGATGTTTGTGTCGCCGGCGCTGGCCGCCGCCCATAGGAACCCTTTGCCCTGTGCCAGCGTGGTGCTCGCAGCAGCCAGCGTGGTTTTCGTCCCGGCAAGTTCGGTGGTCACATTCTGGGCATTTCCTGGCGAACCGCCCACCTGCAGGCTTGTACCGGTCGTGAGAGCCAGGGTGATGTCACGATCGAGACCACCGGCCGGGTCTCCTGTAAATGTTACTTTATAGCCCACGTTTGCAGTGTCCCCATTGTCGACCAGGTAGACTGGTTGGGTGGGGGCAATAGAGATTGTCTGAACTGCGAAAATTGGCGCTGGTGTAGAAAACATGAACACCATAACAACCAGCATTAGCAGTAACAGTCCTGAGAATACGCGTCGTAGCTTCATTGTTTTTTCCTTTGGTTCATTCTCAGTTTCTTATTCTGACCGAATTCCAGCCCGTCCTCTCAGGGAAATAGTTGGGAAAGCTCAGACTAAGAAATTCAACAGTACAAAAACTATGGAACGTAAAAGGTTTGCCCCAAGCCGGGGAACGCGCCGTTGGCCCGTGAACATTGTATCGATTTGAATTCCCCCTTTCTGCAAAATGCTGAACTAAAGCGCTTAGACCATAGCGCTTGCTCCGGATCCCTAATATTACACCAGTTATTCTCTCTGCCCCAAATTTGGATTTATGCTCGATTTAGAGGCCCTAAAGAAACTGGTGATTTCCTAAATCAGGAACGGGCCTGGGGCGCTAATACAGTTAAGCATTCAGCAATTCA
>JBJYWZ010000114.1:0-4416 GCA_046259725.1 Promineifilaceae bacterium (SeqCode)
GCTTTGTCGGTGTTCGTCCGACGAAGACGAAGGGACAGGTAAAAGGCGCAAGGCGAAAGGCTGACGGCGGAAAGAAAGAGGCAAGGAGGAAAGGATAAAAAGGTTGCGGCGGAATGAATGGAGGTGAGAGCTTACCGAGTGATGACGTCCAGGGCACAGGCGATGCCGACCTTGTACTGGCTGGTGGTCACCTCCAGATCGGACGCGCTGGCTTGGGCGTTAGCCTGGGCGGCTTCAACTGTTCGACGGATATTGCCCCAGATATCCAATACCCACGACAGATCGATGGGGAGCTGATAATCCGGTATCGTACTGCCCGCCCTGGCGTTAGTGCCAATGGTGTTAAATGTATGTGACCAATTGATTGCAGCTCCGGCTGTTATCGCTGGGAATGGCCCGCGCTGGTAATCCTTTCCCACGTGGTTAGCGTGTCCCGCCCGGGCGTCCATCGGGACGGTGGGGTCCAAGGTGCCGTTCAAGCCGCTTCTTCAGATGCGGCGAAGTGATAGCCAGTATCCGGTCTTCAGCCTTCAAGAGCATGTCGGGATATGGCATCAGTATTTGGCCGTCGCGCAGAATGGCGATAATTTCCATTTCATTTTCCAAATCTTTTTGGCAGCCTGAACTAATTGGTTTGCCAACCCAAGGACTTTCAAGCTGCAACACACCTATCATCAGTTGCTTTTCCCGCCCGAGATCAACAGGTACTCCTGACTCCAGTAAGTTCACGAGATCGAGGTGGCAAAGCATACTCGGGTCGGACAGCCGCGGCTTGCACATGAAATCCAGAGCCATACAGAGATTTTCGGTATGATGGGCGGGCGAATCGGCACGGTTAGGCACCTGCGCTTCATAAAGGCTTGTATATTTTAAGCGAGAGGAAAGGAGCTTCTGGACGAGATAGCTGAGCATGACGGCCACTGCGGCTGGTACGAGCAATTGGTACCCCCCGGTCATTTCCGTCACCATGAGCAATGTCGCTATGGGTACACGAGCGGCACCGCCGAAGACGGCTGCCATGCCCACGATAACAAAGGCCGCTGATGGCTGATGAAGAAGCATAGCCATTAAACCGCCGACCATTGCACCAACAAACAGGCTGGGTGCAAAAACGCCGCCCGAGCCGCCGGATGAGACCGTCAGGGCCAGGGAGAGGATTTTGGCAAATATAAGCGCGAGCAGAAGCAGTGCCGGTAGACGTCCATCAATCGATTCCTGAATCCACCCATAGCCTCCCCCCAGCACTTGAGGAAAAGCCAAAGCCAGGAGGCCCAGCCCCAAACCGCCGATTGCCGGCTTGAGGTGAGGGGGGACCGGTATATAATGAAACGCATCTCGCAGCCTGTAAAAAACGACCGGCAGAAGCGTCGCCACCAGCCCGCTGCCGATTCCCAGGATCGCGTACCAAGCATATCCGGTAAATTGCGGTGCGCTAAGCCCCGGGGGTACCCGGAAAAGAGGTTGCCATCCAACAAACAGGCCATTGACAACGTAGGCTACCAAAGAACCGAGCATTGTGTACGGCAAGGCGGCGCCTTCAAACTCCATATCCCCGTACAACACCTCAATAGCGAAAATAGCGGTTCCGATGGGAGAGCGGAAGATTGCCGAAAGTCCCGCAGCCATGCCGATAAGAACCAGGAGGCGTCTTTCCTGGTCTGAACGCTTGAAAAGGTTGGAATATATTGAGCCGATCCCGGCACTGATGAGTGCTATCGGCCCCTCTCTTCCCGCAGAGCCCCCCGAACCAATGGTGATGGCAGAGGCAACCATTTTGAGTGGAGCTACGCGCAGTCGAATAAATCCTCCTGCGCGGTGAAACGCCTTCACGACGGTATCAGTGCCATGCCCCTCCGCCTCGGGGGCGAGGCTATAAACCAGAATACCTGAGATGAGTCCTCCGATCGTGGTGGCCAGCGGAACGTACCACAATCCGTGCGCGCCAACTACCTGTTTGAGGATGCCTCCCTCATCGGGCAGTCCGGGAGGCTGATACCCTGCTAGCAAGTTGAGGAGAATGGTCTGGGCTCCGTGGAGTAAGAGGGTGAACAGTTGGGCGCTGAGCGCCCCAACCACGCCCAGTAAAACCGTATCAAAAATTATCCACCGTCTTGGTGCCATAAGCATGTATCCTATTCGTAGGTTCACTTTTTGATGCGTCAAGCAGCCTTCGACGTGACGTTCGAGCTGCCCATCCCTGAACCTATCCCTTTGTCATCTCTATCCGTCAAGGCCGCCATCTCCGCAACGGACTGGGCGGGAGGACATTCGGGACCCGGGTTTTATTGGGGAGGAACGGCCGTCTTGGGGCCCTGGTTTGCAGCCGGGCATCCGGCCTCCCACCAAGCTATCGTAGCAGTGCACCCTGATCCTTCCGGATTTCAAAAGCGACCCTGCTCCCGACCGAGCCTTTGGAATCGGCTATGGCATGGCGAGCCGGCTGCCGGCGGCTACGGCCACATCGAAGATCGGGCCCGGCATCACCCCCAGTGCCACTACCAATCCGGCCAACACCAGGCCCCACAGGTTGCTGTATATGGGCTCGGTCTGCACGGCCGGAGTCCGCTCGGTCTGATCCATTGTATAAGCGTGGCGGACGATGTTCAGGTAGTAGTAGATGCCGATGGCCGTGTTCAGGGCGGCGACGACAACCAGCCAGTTGTAGCCGTGGTTCCAGGCACTGGCGAACAGGAACAACTTGCCCATGAAGCCGACTGTGGGCGGCAGGCCCACCAGTGAGAAGGCCCCCGCCGCCAGCACGAAGGCCAGGATCGGCGACCGCTTGTAGAGGCCGTTCAAGTCCCCTAGTGTGAGGTTGCGTCCGTCGGCTGCCACCCGACACACCACCCAGAAGCAGGTAAAATTCATGACGATGTAAGCCAGGGTATAGAATGCGGCGGCGTCCAGGCCTTCGAGCGTACCGGCCACCAGGCCCACCATGAGGTAGCCGGCATGCGCCACGGCCGAGAAGCCCAGAATGCGCTTCAGATCAGTCTGCACCAGGGCGGCCAGGTTGCCGTAGGTCATGGAGACCGCCGACAGGACGGCCAGCACCTGCGCCACCTGGGAGCCGGGATGCAGGGCGCTCAAACGCATCAAAATTACCAGCACGCCCAACTTGGGCAGCGTGGCGATATAGGTGGCGGTCTCGTTGCTGGCACCCTGGTACACGTCCGGGGCCCAGAAGTGAAAGGGAAACAGCGCCAGCTTGTAGAACATGCCGCCCATGAAGAGCGTGATACCCACCACGGCCAGGGGCTCGGCCGACCAGCTCCACGTTTTTGCGGCCAGATCGACCAGGTAACTGGAGTGCTGGGTCGCCAGAATATAGCTGAAGCCGTAGAGGGCCAGGGCCGTGGCGGCCGCCCCAAAGAATATGTATTTGATGGCTGCTTCTGCCGCCCGCCGCTCCTGGCGACGGAGCGCCACCAGGGCGTAGAGGCTGTAGGAACTCAGTTCCAGAGCCAGGTAGATGGTGATCAGCTCCACCGAAGAGGCGAGAAACATCAGGCCCCACGCCGACAGCGCCATCAGGAGAAAGTAGTCGGCCTTTTTTTCTTCTATCAGGGTGGGCTGACGGCGGGCGTTGAGTACCGCCACCGCAAAGCCCATGCAGACCAGGATCTTGAAGAACTGGCTCAGCCGATCGATGCGGTAGGCGCGGCTGAGTATCTCCCCCTGGACGTTGAAGTTCAACAGCGCCAGAACGACTCCCAAACCGGCCATCACCGGCAGCCAGTTTTCTACCCGGGGCTTTTGCAGGCGCGGGCTCAGGCATTGAACGAAGAGCAGGGCCACCAGCAATAACTGGTAAAGCTCGATCCATACCAGGTTGAGTTCACTCGCCACGGTTAACGCTCCCGCACCCGGTCCCGTCCAACTGCGGTGGCCGGGCTTAATTAATCCCTTAGACCTTCAGCTATGCTGATGGCCCAAGCTATGCTATGCGGGTAGGTTGGTGAGTAATAACCGCCCGCTTCGCTCGAGACGCAAAGATCGCAGAGAAAATATTATTTTTCCGTTGCCGTTGAGAGGACGGCAAAGGAAAAGCTTTCAGCTTCGATAGACAAAAAAACCACTTATGAGAATATCTTATTACCAATAGCAAGTTGAAGCCCCTAAAGGCTGCTGATTTTTGCTTTCCGCGCCCTGCCCGCCATCGCTCTCGCTCAGGCGAGTCAGGCGGGTCTCAGCGGAAAGCAAAAAATTAAACAAGTCCTCAGCGTGCTCGGCGTCTCTGCGGTGAAAATGAATATCAAAACGGCCTTCTTTTAGGGGGTTCATCAAGACACCCATTTTAGGGGAGGTATTTGACTTGAGGGTCACGAACCCGATCACCGGTCGACGTTCGTCGACATCGATCACTGTCGTGGTCCGGTGCTTGACCTGTTTGACCAGGTTTTCCAGTGAAGGGTC
>JBJYWZ010000115.1:0-7426 GCA_046259725.1 Promineifilaceae bacterium (SeqCode)
CTGATTGATATTCAGTTGGATTCTTTTGAGGCTTTCATCGATGAAAGCCTGGCTGAGCTTTTTGATGAGATTTCGCCGATTGAGAGCTTTAACGGAAACTTGAAGCTGTACTTCCCTTCGACTCAGCCGGAAGTCGAGGGTTTCGACTTGAAGTATTGGTTTGGCGAACCCAAATATACGGTCGAGGAATGTGTCGACAGGGACATGAGCTATGCAGCGCCGCTTTATGTGAAGGCGATGCTTTATAGCACGGACATGGACCAGCCCATTGTGCAGGAAATCTTCATGGGCGATTTCCCGCTCATGACGCCTGCGGGGACATTCATTATTAATGGTACGGAACGCGTCGTGGTGAGCCAGTTAATTCGTTCTCCGGGCGCGTATTTTGAGGTTGAAGAAGAACGTACGACAGGCCGGCCGCTGGCGATGGGTAAGCTTATACCCGACCGCGGCGCCTGGATGGAGTTCGAGACCCGCAAGACGGATTACCTGACGATCAAGTTTAACCGCAAGCGCACTGTTCCCATCACCTTGTTTTTGCGGGCCATGGCCGCTGCCGATGATGGTCTCGGCAACCCGCTGCTGATCGACGGCAGCGATGAAGAGCTGCTTGAGCTGTTCAAGGATGTTGATAACAATCCCGAGCACCAGTTCATTCAGGGTAGTATCGAACAGGAGCCGCCGTGGGATCCGGACAAGCCGCTGCCGGAACAGGCGTTAATCGAGTTCTACAAGCGTATGCGCCCGGGAGATCCGCCGACATTGGACAATGCCCGGCAGTATCTCGAGGAGCAGTTGTTCGACCACCGCCGCTATGATCTGGCGCGAGTCGGCCGTTATAAATTGAATAAGCGTCTTGACCTGGGCAACATTGTGCCGCTTGAGCACCGTACGATTACCCAGCAGGATATTGTCCAACTTGTCCGACACATGATCCTGATCAACAATGGCCAGGAAGGGCCCGATGATATTGATCATCTCGGCAACCGGCGCATCAAGACCGTTGGCGAACTGTTACAGGCCAAGCTGCGCGTCGGTTTGCGCCGCATGGAGCGCGTCGTACGCGAGCGTATGTCGATTCGTGACAGCGATAATTTGACCCCGGTCACCCTTGTTAATATCCGTCCGGTCGTGGCCTCCATTCGCGAGTTCTTTGGCAGTTCGCAGTTGAGCCAGTTCATGGAGCAGGCGAATCCATTGGCGGAGCTTACGCATAAGCGTACGCTGTCGGCATTGGGTCCTGGCGGTCTGCGGCGCGAGCGCGCGGGGTTCGAGGTGCGTGATGTGCACCACAGCCATTACGGCCGTATTTGCCCCATCGAGACGCCGGAAGGTCCCAATATCGGCTTGATCGGCCGTCTGGCTACATACGGCCGAGTCAATCGCTACGGCTTTATCGAAACGCCATACCGGCGTGTTCGTCATACCGTTATTGTGGGCGAAGATGATTTACTCAATCACGATCTCTTCAAGAACATTGTTGACGAAGAAACCGGCGAGATTATCGCCGAAGCAGGTACAACGATTGACGCCGAACTGGCCGAGAAGATCGAGGCTGCGGGCATCAAAGAGGTAAGCGTTGTTCCTTATGTGACAAATGAAATTACCTACATGTCTGCGGATGAGGAAGATCACTATACCATTGCCCAGGCCAACGCCAAGCTGGACGATCGCGGGCAGTTTGATGAACAGCGCGTTTCTTCGCGGCGCAACCAGGAGTTCCGCTTTACGTCGATTCAGCGTGTGGACTATATGGATGTGGCGCCGCGCCAGATCGTTGGCGTATCCGCCTCATTGATCCCCTTCCTGGAGCATGATGATGCCAACCGCGCCTTGATGGGATCGAACATGCAGCGCCAGGCGGTTCCGCTGCTGCAGCCGCATGTGCCGATGGTCAGCACAGGCATGGAACTGATGGCCGCGCGCAATTCCGGCCAGGTTGTTCAGGCTGCTGAAGAAGGTGAGGTTATCAGTGTGACCGGCGACCAGGTCGTTGTGCAGGGCGAAAATGGCCTGCGCACGTACCGTCTTCGTAAATACAATCGCTCTAACCAGAGCACCTGCATCGACCAGCGCCCGGTTGTTGAAAAGGGGCAGCGTGTCTCCAAAGGTGATGTATTGGCCGACAGCTCCTCGACCAGCGGTGGTGAATTGGCCCTGGGCCAGGATGTTCTCGTTGCTTTCCTCAGTTGGGAGGGTGGCAACTACGAGGACGCTATCCTCGTGAGCGAGAACCTGGTGCGCCAGGACTTGTTTACGTCGGTGCACATTGAGAAACATGAGGTCGAAGCGAGAGATACGAAGCTTGGTCCGGAGGAAATCACTTACGATATCCCCAACGTAAGCGAAGATGCGCTTAAGGACCTCGACGAACGCGGCATCATTCGCGTCGGCGCGGATGTGAACGAGAATGATATTCTCGTTGGCAAAATCACGCCTAAGGGCGAGAAAGAATTAAGCCCGGAAGAGAAACTTCTGCGCGCCATCTTTGGTGATAAGGCGCGTGAGGTGAAAGATTCCAGCCTGCGTCTGCCCCACGGCGCCCGCGGCAAGGTCGTTGATGTGCAGGTGTTCGATCGCCAGCATGACCGCGATTTGCCCGCCGGTGTGGAGACGATGGTGCGCGTCAGCGTGGCCCAGCGCCGCAAGATTTCAGTCGGCGACAAGATGGCCGGACGGCACGGCAACAAGGGTGTCATTTCCAAAGTGGTTCCCGTAGAAGATATGCCGTTCCTGGCTGACGGCACACCCATTGACATCATCTTGAGCCCGTTAGGTGTTCCCGGCCGAATGAACATCGGTCAGGTGCTGGAAACGCACCTGGGCTGGGCCGCGTCGCGTCTGGGTTTCCGCGCTTTCACGCCTGTGTTTGACGGCGCCGGCGAAAACGAGATTGCGGCGGAGCTGGCTCGCGCGTGGCTCCTGGATCGCGCGTGGCAGGTAGCGACCGAGTGGGCCTGGGACAGCCTGCAAGAGATGGAATACGACATCGAAACTTTGCAGAATGACAATCAGGCGCTCCGCGTTTTCATCGAGGCCTGGCTTGGAGAATTGGGTTACGATGTCGGCCGTCTGGAAACTGACCAGGATTACGCGCGCTTCTCAGTGGCTAAAGAATGGCTGACCAGTCGTGGTTGGGATCCGGATGAGATCTTTGCCAAGACTCTGCGCGAGACGCGTAAGGATGAATGGTCGCCTCTCAACACCAATGCGATCGAGGTGTGCCAGCGCGAGTGGACCGCGTACATGATGAACAAATTTGAAGACGCAGTTCCGGAAGAGCTGGTGGATGTTGATCCGCACACGGCCGATTTGGAACAGGTCGACGCATTGTCTTCCGCGATTACGCGTGTTACGCACGAGCCGCTGCCTTACTTTGGCAAAGAGAAGTTGATTGATGGTAAGTCGGGACGGCCGTTTGACCAACCAGTCACCGTGGGTATTCTTCATATGCTGAAGCTCGCCCATCTGGTTGAAGATAAAGCTCATGCCCGTTCAACCGGTCCCTACTCTCTGGTCACCCAGCAGCCGCTCGGTGGTAAGGCCCAATTTGGCGGCCAGCGTTTTGGTGAAATGGAAGTTTGGGCGCTCGAAGCGTATGGTGCGGCGCATACCCTGCAAGAAATGCTGACTGTGAAGTCAGATGATGTTCAGGGACGTGTCAAGACGTACGAATCGATAGTCAAGAATGAGCCCATTGAAGAACCCGGCGTTCCGGCGTCTTTCCGCGTGCTTGTAAAAGAGCTGCAGAGCCTGGGCCTGGCTGTGGAAGCGATTTCTGAGGATGGCGAAGTCTTCCGCTTTGGAAAGGAAGATGACAGGCGTGGCAACCGCACCAGATGGACCGGATCCGGCATGCTTGACTACCGTCGTATTCGTTAGTGAAATCGATTTTCCGGCCCTGCCGTTGAATTATTAAAAAGTTTAACCGCTATTGACGGCGACATACGTTGTGGTAGAATTGCCCTTCGTATGTCTGACTAAAGAGCGAGAAACCATCGTAACTTTTGGTTACCAATTAAATAGTGGAGATTTCCTGTGGAGGCCATCGCCGTTTGATGTTGCGATGGCCTCCATTTGTCGCAAGTTGAGGCCGGAACAAGCTTCGTGGCGGCCCGCGCGCTCTGTTTTGGACAACAGGGACGCGATCAGACATGTTAAATTTCCAGATTGCTGCCCCAAAATAGACAGCATAACCGGTAGATGTAGTAAGGAGAAGCTATAGCGTGCCGACAATTAATCAATTAGTGCGTAAAGGACGGAAAGCGAAGTCCAAGAAGAGTACGGCCCCCGCATTGCAGTGGACCTATAACTCATTTCGTCAGCGCCGTACGCGGCAGGCGAAAGGTGCTCCCCAGAAACGTGGTGTTTGCACCCAGGTTAAAACGATGACCCCCAAGAAACCGAACTCTGCGCTGCGTAAAGTAGCTCGTGTCCGGTTGACCAATAATATTGAGGTCACCGCCTATATTCCTGGGGAAGGGCATTCGCTGCAGGATCACTCGGTGGTACTGGTTCGTGGTGGTCGTGTGAAGGACTTGCCCGGCGTTCGCTACCACATTGTTCGCGGAACGCTTGACGCCAGCGGCGTTGAAGACCGGAAGAAGGGTCGTTCTAAGTACGGAACGAAGACGCCGAAATAAGAATTCGGAAAAGCGGCGTAAGGGTCTTTCTCTAAATTACTTAGAGACCTGATTCACCGCAAGGATGTGGATTATGCCAAGACGATATCGTCCCGAAAAACGTGATATTGAGCCTGATTTGCGCTACGACAATCTGCACATTGCCATGTTTATCAACCGTCTGATGAAGGATGGTAAGAAAAGCACGGCGACGCGTGTGATGTACGACAGTATGGACCTTATTGATGAACGTGGGAACACCCCTTCGGTGGAGGTCTTCGAGCAGGCGTTGGACAATGTGATGCCGCGCGTGGAAGTGAAGCCGCGACGCGTTGGTGGCGCAACGTATCAGGTGCCGCAGCCCGTAGACGGCCACCGTCAGATTTCGCTGGCAATGCGCTGGCTGCTGGCCGCGGCTCGTGCCCGCAGCGGCCGTTCCATGGCCGAGAAACTGGCTGGTGAACTTATGGATGCCGCAGGCGGACAGGGCGCTGCAGTTAAAAAACGGGATGACACGCATAGAATGGCTGAGGCCAATCGCGCGTTCTCCCACTTTAGATACTAGATTGAGAATTTTTTGATGAGTAAGTTCACGTTGGACCGAGTCAGAAATATCGGCATTATCGCACACATCGATGCCGGCAAGACGACCACGACCGAACGCATCCTGTACTATACAGGCATCATCCATCGCATGGGAGAGGTGCATGAAGGCACCGCGACGATGGATCACATGGAGCAGGAACAGGAACGTGGCATCACGATTACATCGGCGGCAACGACGACGTATTGGCTCGATCACCAGATCAATATCATCGATACACCCGGCCATATCGACTTCACGGCCGAAGTGCAGCGCAGCCTGCGCGTGCTGGATGGTGGCGTGGTGGTATTTGATGCTGTCGCCGGCGTGGAACCGCAATCGGAAACAGTCTGGCGCCAAGCGGATGAATATCATGTACCGCGCATCTGCTTCGTTAACAAGATGGATCGCATCGGCGCAGATTATGCGCGCACGATTGAGATGATTCGCGATCGCCTGAATGGGAATCCTATCGCCGTGCAGCTTCCGATTGGCAGTGAAAACGAGTTTCGGGGCATTATTGACCTGATTGAGATGAATGCGGCTATTTGGGTAGAAGACGATCTTGGCGCAAAGCCCATCGTCACTGATATACCCGAAGAGTACATTGAAGAAGCTGAAGAAGCGCGGCAGAACATCGTCGAGTATATTGTCGAAACTGATGATGAATTGATGGAGCGCTATCTGGAGGGTGAAGAGATCTCCTCCGACGAGCTTCGTACTGCGCTGCGCGAGGCAACAATAGCGAACAAGGCGACCCCGGTAATGTGCGGCACCGCTTTGCGTAACAAAGGTGTGCAGCGTGTTTTGGATGCTGTTGTTCATTATTTGCCTTCGCCCCTGGATGTGCCTCCGATGAAGGGAGTGAATCCATACACGGGCAATGAAGAAGAGCGCCATGCTTCCGATGATGAGCCGTTATCGGCGCTGGTGTTTAAGATTGTGACCGATCCCTACGTCGGCCGTCTGGCCTACTTCCGCGTCTATTCGGGAGTTATTTCAACAGGGGATTCGGTTCTGAACAGCACCACGGATAAGAAAGAGCGTATCGGACGTATCCTGCGTATGCATGCTGACCATCGCGAGGATCTGAGTGAAGTCCATGCCGGTGATATCGCGGCGACGTTAGGTTTGAAGCGTACATTTACAGGTGAGACGCTGTGCGATGCGAAATCGCCGATTTTGCTGGAGGCCATTGACTTTCCGGAACCGGTCATCATGCTGGCGATTGAGCCCAAGAGTAACGCCGACCAGGATAAGATGGGTCTGGCTTTGAAAGCTCTTTCTGAAGAAGATCCGACATTCCAGATCAAGACCGATGAGCAGACTGGTCAGACGATTCTGTATGGAATGGGCGAACTGCATCTTGAGGTGCTGGTTGACCGTATGCTGCGCGAGTTCCGTGTTGCCGCCAATGTCGGTAAGCCGCGTGTCGCCTATCGTGAGACGATTCGCCGACCGGTTGAGAAGGCAGTCGGCCGTTTTGTTCGGCAGAGTGGTGGTCGCGGTCAGTACGGCCATGTCGTACTTCGCCTGGAACCGCAAGAACCTGGCGCGGGATTTGAGTTTGAAAACGCCATTGTTGGCGGTGTAATTCCAAAAGAATACATCTCGCCGGTGGAAGCCGGTGTGAAGGAAGCGCTTGACAGCGGCGTCCTGGCCGGATATCCGGTCGTGGATGTTAAAGTCACTCTGTATGATGGTTCCTATCATGAAGTTGACTCATCTGAAATGGCATTCAAGATCGCCGGTTCGATGGGCGTCAAAGAAGGAATCATGCAGGGTTCGCCGGTGCTGCTTGAGCCCATCATGTTGGTAGAGGTTGTTGCCCCGGATGAATATACCGGGGACGTAATCGGCAATCTCTCGGCCAATCGGGCCATGATCGAAGGCATGGAAATGCGCGCCGACGGTCTTCAAACTGTGAAGGCCAAGGTGCCCCTGGCGGAAATGTTTGGTTACGCGACACGTTTGCGTTCGATGACCCAGGGTCGCGGCATTTTCACGATGGAGTTCAGCCATTACGCTCCAGTTACCGAAGAGGTAGCGCGAGAATTACTGCGCAGTGGTTATTAAGCTGGGCCGGACAATAGTTTCATTTAAGGCGCGCTTAAGACAGAAGGAATTATAGTTAATATCGTTTGTCGAAGAACGAGGGAAAAATAGCATGGGAAAAGAAACATTTGTGCGCGAAAAGCCGCATGTGAACATCGGGACGATC
>JBJYWZ010000116.1:0-1712 GCA_046259725.1 Promineifilaceae bacterium (SeqCode)
TTCTGCGCATGCTGGCCATCAAACACCTGTACGACCTGAGCTATGAGCAAACCGTGCTGCAAGTAGCCGACAGTCTGGTTCTGCGCCAGTTCTGCCGTGTCTACTTCGAGGCCGTACCGGACCAGAGCACGGTATGCCGTTGGGCTAATCTTATTCAGCCACAGACACTGCAAGCTTTCAATCAGCGCATTATGAATCTGGCCATCGACAGCAAGTTGACACGTGGTCGCCAGTTGCGCATGGATGGAACGGTAGTGGAAACGACGATCCACCATCCCACCGACAGCCGCCTCTTGGCCGACAGTGTGCGCGTTCTTGGCCGGAGCCTGACCCGGGCCAAAGCATTGCTTGGCTCAGGAACTGACCTCAGCAAAGAGATGTTTCGCAACCGCCGGCGCAGCGCTAAGCGAACTGCTCGCCAGATAGCCAAGCTGAGTCGATGCGGCCGTGAGCAGTTGAAACCTCATTATCAACGTCTGGTGCAGACAACAAAGGAGACGATTCGTCAAGCAGAACGGGTGCTGACCGAACTTCAAAACCAGGCGGTAGATGCAGGTCAGAAACTCATCGAATCTATGCACACATTCCTGCCACGGGCACAACAGGTTCTTGACCAAACCGTGCGCCGGGTATTCTGCGGTGAGAACGTGCCGCCGGCCGAGAAACTGGTCAGCATCTTTGAACCGCATACTGATATCATACGCCGTGGCAAACCCAATAAGGATACCGAATTTGGTCACAAGGTTTGGCTCGGCGAAGTGGAAGGTGGCTTCATCGCTCAATACGAAGTGCTGGATGGCAATCCAAACGATGACAGTCAATGGCAGCCGACGCTCGATAAGCATATTCAGCTATTCGGCCGACCACCCAGACAGGCCAGCGCCGACCGTGGTGTGCATTCTGCTGGCAACGAAACCTACGCAACTCAATTGGGCGTGAAGCGCATCATCTTACCCAAACCTGGTCGTAAATCGGAAACCCGTCGTCAACACGAACGACAGCGCTGGTTCTGGCGTGGCCGCCGATTCCATGCCGGTGTCGAAGGTCGCATTAGCGTCATCAAGCGCAAGTACGGCCTTGACCGTTGCCGAAACCGCGGTCAAGATGGCTTCGAACGCTGGGTTGGCTGGGGCGTTATCGCCAATAACTTGACAGCCATGGGTAAAGGACTCAGTACACGATGATTAGATTGGTAATGTTCAAAAATCCAGGGGCAAATGCGCCCCTCAGTTTAAATCGCAATGGAAACTAGCCTAAATGACTCAATAGATACTACGACGGCACAGGGGCGCCTCGTTTTCAACATCTTCGCCTCGCTGGCCGAATTCGAGAGGGATCTCATTCGCGAGCGCACACAAGCTGGTCTCGCAGCTGCGCGTGCTCGCGGTAGAAAAGGTGGGCGCCCACGGGGGTTGACTAAACAAGCCGAAGCCACAGCAATGGCGGCAGAAACTCTTTACCGTGAGGGCCAGTTGAGTGTGCAGGAGATATGTGATCAGCTGGGGATTTCTAAACCAACACTTTACGCTTATCTAAGGTATCGCGGTGTAAAGACGGGAGTCCGACTAATCCCAGGGGCCATTCAGCCAGACTAAATACACGACGGAACCGGTTCCTATTGTACATTTTTAACCAGAAATGGGAGATACCCTGGATCGATGTACAGGTCTTTCTTTCCGTGGTGGGGCAGTCGATCCCCGTCGATATTCCTG
>JBJYWZ010000117.1:0-2943 GCA_046259725.1 Promineifilaceae bacterium (SeqCode)
TGAACCTGGTGATTGGCCAGTTATCATCCATTGTCGATGATTCCGTGCAGTTCTATTGGGACATTATCAGCAAAGATACACTCTGCGAAGGAGCAATACTGCACTTTGAACGTATCCCTGCGCAAATGACCTGCCAAGAGTGCGGCCAAAATTACAGTCTGTCGCACGGTCTGGAAGCCTGTCCCCAATGCGGCAGCTTTCATATCCGCGTCATTGCCGGAGATGAATTTAGATTAGAGAGTATTGATATTGAAGAAGCTGAGGGCGATCCGGCGAACGTCAGCCGTCCACTGGCGGCCGAAACCTGACCGTCAACTTCTAACGAGGACTTATGACCACCAAGACAGTACCTGTCGTTCAAGAAATTATGAGCGCCAATGACAGCCTCGCGGCGCAGAACCGCGAAAGGCTGGATGCAGCGGGCCTTTTGGGTATTAATATCATGGCTTCTCCCGGTGCGGGGAAGACGAGCGTTATCCTGCGCACCATTGATGCGCTGAAAGATACACTGCGGTTGGGCGTCGTAGAAGGCGATACGGCCGCGGTAACGATTGATGCCGATAAGGTAATTGGTGCGGGTATGCCCGCTGTGCAAATCAACACCGGCGGCCAGTGCCACCTGGATGCCGTCATGTTGGCCAGGGCGCTGCCCGCACTGCCGCTGGATGAATTGGACTTGTTAATCGTCGAAAACGTGGGCAACCTGATCTGTCCCGCTTCCTTTAACCTGGGCACCCATGCCAACGTCGTCATCGCCAGCGTACCAGAAGGGGACGACAAGCCCTATAAATACCCCAACATCTATCGCGGCATTGATGCCTTGATTCTGAATAAAATAGACCTGCTGCCCTATATCGACTTTGACGAGGCTTATTTCCGCCAGGGCATCGAGGCGCTAAATCCAGGCGTCGCCTTCTTCACCATATCCTGTAAAACAGGGGAAGGGGTGAGCGAGTGGATAGATTGGCTGCAAAAGAGAATCGTATAGATAGTGTACGAGATGAAGATAGACCATCTATCTCTCGTCTCTATCTTCTACACGGAGGCCGTTTATGTGTTTAGGCGTACCCGGAAAAGTAATCGAAATTTATGAAACTGAAGGGCTGAAAATGGGCAAGATCGATTTCGGCGGCGTGGTGCGTGAGGCATGCCTGGCCTACGTGCCGGAAATCGAGGTCGGAGAATACACGGTGATTCACGTCGGTTTTGCCATCAGCCAGTTGAGTGAAGAAGAAGCACAGGCGACGCTTGAAATATTGAATGAGCTGGCCAATATTGAGGAGGAGATTGGGCCGGAACCTGAACCCGCACCAGGGGCGAACCCGCTTCGGCAGTCGACATGAAATACGTAGACGAATATCGTGACGCTGACCTGGCCCTTAAGACGGCCGCCGAGATCAGGCGTACCGTCACACGTATGAAGGACGGGGAGCGTCCGCCAGGCGAAGCCAATCCGTTGACGATCATGGAAATCTGCGGCGGGCAGACGCATGCGATCATGCACTTTGGCATTGACCAGCTCCTGCCGCCGGAAATCGAACTTGTGCACGGTCCCGGCTGCCCTGTATGCGTTACCCCCCTGGAACAGATCGACAAGGCGCTGGCTATTGCCTCACTGCCGGACGTTATTTTCACTTCATACGGCGATATGCTGCGCGTGCCCGGCTCCGGTCGCGATCTTTTTTCCGTGCGCGCAGCCGGCGGCGATGTGCGCGTCGTCTATTCGCCGCTTGATGCCCTGAAAATCGCCCAGGAAAACCCGGATAAAGAGGTCGTCTTTTTCGCCATCGGATTCGAAACAACGGCGCCGGCCAATGCCATGAGCGTGGTGCAGGCCAGAGCGCTGGGCCTGACTAACTTCAGCATTCTTGTTTCCCATGTGCGCGTGCCCCCGGCGATGCACGCCATCTTGAGTTCGCCGCGCAACCGTGTGCAGAGCTTCCTGGCCGCCGGCCATGTCAACGCCGTGATGGGCTACTGGGAATACCCGCCGATCGCCGAGCACTACCATGTGCCCATCGTCGTCACCGGATTTGAACCGCTCGATATCCTGCAGGGAATTCTGAAAACCGTGCAGCAGTTAGAAGCAGAGGAGGCGAAAGTAGAAAACGCCTACCAGCGCGCGGTGACGTTCGAGGGCAACAAACCGGCGCAGGCGGTAATCGAGCAAGTTTTCCAGGAATGTGACCGCAAATGGCGCGGCATCGGCATGATTCCCAATAGTGGCTGGTGCCTGCGTCCGGAATTTGCCCAATTTGATGCGGAAAATCGTTTTGACGTCGAAGCGATCCGGCCGGAAGAATCGCCGCTTTGTATTTCCGGCCTGATCCTGCAAGGACTGAAAAAGCCGGATGAATGCCCGGCATTTGGCAGCGAATGCACGCCTGAACACCCGCTGGGGGCAACAATGGTCTCCAGCGAAGGAGCCTGCGCCGCCTATTATCGCTATAAGAGAGACATCGTGTAGATAGAGACTCTATCTCGTCTACCACTTGCGGTAGGCCTTCTCTATCCTAATCTTATGCTCGATCATTTTGGTTTCTTAGCTCCCTACTACGACCGGGTGTTTGGCCCGCCCGATCCGGCGCGGCTGCTGGACATATTAAAGCTGCCGGTTGACGGCCGTCTGCTGGATGCGGGCGGCGGCACGGGACGAGTATCGTCGCAGCTGGCCCCGTATGTAAGTGACTTGATCATCAGCGATGTTTCGCCCAAAATGCTGCAGCAGGCGAAACAAAAAGGTTGCTGCAGCCCGGCGGCCGCTCATGTTGAATTTTTGCCGTTTACCGACGACAGCTTCGACCGTGTGTTGGTCGTCGATGCCCTTCATCACTTTTGCGACCAGCAGGAATCGATCGTTGAATTAGTACGCGTCCTGAAACCAGGCGGGCGGCTGGTCATTGAAGAGCCGGATCTGAATCGCTTCGCCGTAAAAATGGTTGC
>JBJYWZ010000118.1:0-20796 GCA_046259725.1 Promineifilaceae bacterium (SeqCode)
CAGAAAAACGGCCGTTTCAGCTGACCGGTGCAGCCAATTAATCACCGATTTATCCCCTATGTTTACCCACCTTAGCAATGTTTGTGAAAGCCGACACAATTGCATTTTGCCAGATAAAGTAGTAAGCTTTAGAAGTGGTCTCCGGTGAGAATGGGGCCCCAGTCCAGGTTATCTGTCAAGCTCCGTTGCCCGTCTATTGGCGGGCATGTGGTGGTTATCAAGAGTTGTGCGGGGGAATCGAATGTTCCACTGTTCACTTGTAAATAGCATAGCTGAGCTTTGATGATGTCCTGGCCCAGAAGCAAGTATTGATTTTCGTATCGTAATAGACAGTATGATCGCGCAGAACATCACCGATTTGTCAGGGCAGCAGTTTGGCAACTATGAATTGAATTCGTTGCTTAAAAAGCGCGCGGTTACTGATCTTTACCTTGCGCAGGATATCAAACTGGATCAGCCGGCGCTGGTTGAAGTTCTGCGTGTGCCGGTGAAAGAAAATCCGGATCTCGCGGGCCGCTTCCAGCGGCGTATGGAAACCGTCTCCCAGATCAAGCGCGAAAATGTCGCTCCGGTCATCGAGAGCGGTGTCAGTGAAGACGGCCACGCCTACGCAGTCATCGAATACATCCCGGGTGTCTGGATGAATGAAATGCTGGATGAATGGCGCAAGAACGAGCAATTGCTGCCAGTGTCTGATGCCCTTGCCCTGGGCCGAGAAATCGCTGACGCACTCAGTGTGGCCCACTCCGCCGGCCTGATTCATCACGACCTGCGTCCCGAAAATATACTGATCAGCGCGGCTGACAACCAGCCCGTGCTCATCGATCTCGGTGTTCCCGTCGACGCGCGCGTGCGCAATGGTGTATTGAGCGATTCTCGCTCCAATATGCTTGACTACGCATCACCTGAAGAGTTGGAAGGCAAGGCCATCAGCCGGCGCAGTAATATCTACTCACTGGGCATTATGCTTTATGAGCTGCTGACCGGTCATCGGCCGGAACTGCCCACGTCTTCATGGGACATCTTTGAACACTCCTCGATGCCCAAGGAAGTACCTCTGGAAGAGGCGCGCGAAGGACTGTCGGGCGAGACTTATCGACTGGTACGCAATTGTCTGTGGCGTCAGGAATGGAGCCGCTTTGAAACGGCCGATGAGGTCATATCAGCTATTGATACAGCCATGCTGGCGGAGCAGACCGTTCCCAAAACGGCAATTTGGTCAGATGCTCCAAACCGCTGGCTTTACGCTGCCGTAGCCATTTTGGCCGGCGTAGTCATCGTTGTGGGCTTGATCCTTCTCTGGAGTCAATTTGCCAGCAACAGCGGCGGCGATGGACCTGAAGCAACGGCAGTGCTTGTGGATGCGGAACCAACGGCCGAAGAAGTTCAGGGTCCGGTAGAGGCAAACAGCACCGAAGAAGTTGAGCCTTCACCCACCGCTGAGCCAACAGCAACGCTAACACTCGAAGCGCCGCCTACCTCGGTGATGGAAACAACGATTCCCGTCTTCGGGCCGCTGAGCGACCAGGTATTTGAAAAAGGGGATACCATCAGCTTTGCCTGGATCTGGCTCAGCCAACCCGGGCCTGACGAGGCGTTTACCGTTTATGTAGAGTCTGAAGACAATCAAACGGAACCGATCGCTATCGGCGCAATTGACGAACCGGACAATGCCACGCTTTACCGGCTTGATACCAATGCGGCTGAGCTTGGGCTGCCGTCCGGCCAATACTTATGGCAGGTGCGCCTGGAAAACGTGAATGACAATTCGGCCGTGGTGGAGAGTGATGCAAGACGATTCATCATTGCCGAGGAGCCGACAGCCACACCCACCGCTACTCCATCCAATACGCCTGCCCCGCCGACGGAGACGCCAACTGCGACGGCCGAACCACCAACAGCAACGACGGCACCCAGCCAGCCTACGGCCACCACGGTCGTCTGTGTTCCGCAGCGGCCATTTGGTTGGGTTGCGCACACCATCCAGTCCGGCGAATTCATTTCCATGTTTGCCTCACGGTCGAATGTGTCTACACAGGCGATCCTGGAAGCTAACTGCCTGTCTCGCAATTCGGTACTCAGCATCGGGCAGACGATATTCATCCCGGCCCCTCCGGCGACAGCCACATTCACACCAAGACCTACCGCTACGCTAGGGCCTACCGCGACACCTGGAGTACCGCCAAGCACCGGTGGGGGCAGCGGCGTCGGCGGCGGCGGAGACAGCGGCGGCAGCAGCGGCGGCGGCAGCGGTAGCGGCGGTGATGGGGGTTCCGAAATTCGTCCGACGAAGACCCGTGTCCCGATTCCCGGTGGCTAGTCTATAATACCGCTGGCGCACGAGTCGCATGATTCTATGATGCGCAGCGTGCTCCTAATTTCCCACAGTAAGGCTATTTCGATTCTGGCGATCCATCGCTTAGGAAGAGGCACTGGTTTTTGCAATGGGCCAGCGTTTTGCGCTATGATGATAAGTAGATACTACAGACAGATGATTGGGGGACTTGTCTGAGGCGGGTCGTCCAGGAACATGTCAAATTAACCGGATTCGGAGTTTAGACGCTCGGGGTGAATTGAATGGTTGGACGTACTACTGTCGCACTGCTCTTTGGCATAACCATACTCCTGTTCAGCGGCGCATTCGACAACCTGGGTGCCGGGTCGGATCCTTACGACGTCGCCGGCAGTGGGCGGGCAGTACTTCAAGATGGGGAGACGGCCACGAACACGGCTCAGCCAATCGACACGCCGGTGCCGACGGCTACGGACACGCCCCAGCCGACTGACACTCTTACACCTGTGCCGACGGCTACGAACACGGCCATACCAACCAATACACAAACGCCAGTACCAACCAACACACAGACGCCAGTGCCAACAGCCACCAATACGGCCGTGGCAACAAATACACACACGCCAGTACCAACAGCCACGAATACAGTCCAACCCGGTCCTACTAACACGCCGGTCCCTGTCAGCACATCGACGCCAACCAATACACCAAAACCGCCAACAGCAGTGCCGCCGACCAACACGCCGGTTCCGGCACCGCCTGTTCTCGACTTGAATGGGCCGAGTTCCGGGAGTGGATTCACCACGTACTTTGTCGTTGGCGGCAAGGCGGTGAAGATTGTCAGCAACAGCCTGACGATAGACAGCGCCAGGATGAATTTAAGTTCAGCGACGATCAAGATCACCAACTTAAAAAATGGCTCTTCAGAAAAGCTGTCTGTCAATCTTTCCGGTACCAACATAAGCGCCGACACAGGCACCAGCGGAGTTCTAAAGCTAAATGGAACAGATTCCGTTTCCAACTATCAGAAGGTGCTGCGCACAGCGACCTATGTAAACAATGCGCCAAATCCCAACAAGGTCACAAGGCGCATAAGCTTTGTGGTTAATGACGGCCAGCTTAATAGTAATACGGAGATTTCCAAGGTTATCATGGTTGATCCAGGTATTGAGCTTACGAAAAGCCCCGAACTGCAGACGATTGCCAAGGGAGCCACGGCCGAATTCACTATCGAGATCAAGAATTCCGGTAATGTTCCCTTGAAGAATATCACTGTGAGCGATCCGCTGACAGCGGCATGCAGCAGGACCATTGATTCTCTGAACGCGGGAGCCAAGACGTCTTTCAGCTGTTCGGCCCCAAATGTAGATTCTGATTTTACAAACAGTGCGACTGTCAAAGCCACAGATGATTACGGCAACGCCGTATCCGCCGAATCCTCAGCACGAGTTGAGGTTATTAATCCTAACATTCAGATTATCAAGGGGCTCAGCCGCCAGACTGTACGCAAAGGTGACCCGGCCGAATTTCGAATTGTGGTAATTAACACAAGCAAAGTTGCCAACCTGATCGAGGTTGAGGTCGTCGACCCCCTATCACCTGAGTGTGATAGACAGATCGGCGATCTTGAAAAGCAGGCGAGTTTTGAATACCGCTGCACGTCAGGCGGCGTGACGGCACCTTTTACAAATGAGGCAACTGTCAGCGCACGAAACAGTTTCAGCAATGAGGTGGTAACAGACAGCAGCATCGCCGTAGTCGATGTTCTGGACATGCAGATTTCGCTGGTGGCGCAGCCCATTCTTCTCGACCTTGACGGGGGCCAGGTTGAGTTTGAGATTGGCATCGCGAACAGCGGCAGCGTCGTAATTGCATTAAAATCGCTGTTCATCAGTCAGTTTGGTTCTTTGAGCGACCCCGGTAATGGGAACATCCGTAGTAACAGCTGCGCCGGGGCCGATCTGGTCGAGGTCGATCCAGGCAAATCCTATTTTTGTTCGTTTGTGGCGGACATAGACGGCGCGCCGGGCAGCAAAAACTATACGCTCGCTGTAACGGCAGCAGATGATGATAAAAATGTAATCGAGCGCAGCACCGACGCCACTGTTGTCGTCGCAGACTTTGCTAAACTGGATGTGTCACTTGGTGCAGCGCCTGCCAGCCTGCCTGCACCAGGCGGCGCCATCGAGGAGCGAATTGTCATCAGCAATATGACGTCTGATGCGCAGATTGCGCTGGATACGCTGGTCCATTCGGAATTTGGCTCTTTGAACGGTAAAGGAGATTGCGATTTACCGCGAACTATCGCGGCACAGGCTTCATATTCGTGCACTGTTGAAACGACCGTCTCCGGCGTCATCGGCGACAGTTTCACCCATACTGTATTTGCGGCCGGACAAACGGCGGGCGGTCTGGCTGTAGGAAATTACGACAGCGCGACCATCTCACTGTTTGATCCCGCGGCACAGGGTTATTGGCTTCCCGTCATAGCCCGCCAGGAGCGACACCCTGAAGAGGATAATGACAGCCCGTGTGAAGCATTTCCCCTGTATTTGGGAAAAACTTACTGGTTTGCGATTGATGACCAGTTTGACTGGTATTATTTTGATCTTGCTCAAGGTGGGCCGACGACGGTAAGGCTCTCGAATGTTTTATCTGAGGACACTCAGGTGGCCATATTTGCCAATAACCGCTGCGATCAATTGGACGGAAACAGCGATCTGGTGATCTTCAATGGCGACAATAACGCCGAGAAATTATTGGCGTTCAACGCCAGACCCGAGCGCCATTTCATATTTGTTGCCGATTTGAAAACGCGGTCAGCCGAAATGCCATATGCAATAACTATCCAACAACCGTGATCGGGGTAAGCCGCCTTGTTTCTCCGCAAACTGTTATTTCTCATCCTGTTACTAAGCGCATTTACCGCGCTTTGGGGTTCGCATACGTCCGCTCAAACTGATTTACCGTCGTCAGAATCCGCTAGCGCCACACCAGGCGAATGGCTTGGGTTGTTCAAGCGGCCAACTGTGCAGTATGTTAAGCGCGGGGATCCGGCTGTATTCGAGATCAGCGTATTTAACACGGACAAAAATTTTGCGATGCAGAATGTCATTGTCAGCGATGAAACTGCGCCCGGCTGTGCCCTTGTCATTGGTGATCTGGCGCCTTCCGATGATTACGCTTACTCCTGTAGATTCGAGAATGTCCAGGTTCCTTTTACCAACGAAGCTGTCGTGACCGGTAACAACGCGACGAATGGAAAACAGGACAACGCCAGCGACACCGCTCGCGTCGAGGTCCTGGATCTCACGACAGTACTTACTGTCGAACCAGAGTTCATAGCCGCTCCTGGCGGTCGTGTCACGTTTTCTGTCGCGGTTGCGAACGGCAGTTCTGTAGACGTTCAACTGACCATGCTTGACAGCCCCCAGTTCGGGGATCTATCCGACCAGTCGAACGAATCCGTGAGCGATAATACATGCGCTTCCGCAAGCGGCCTTCCCAGACTGGCGAAGGATGGCGGATCCTTCAACTGCGCTTTTTCGTACGTGATCAACGAAACGACCGGGGAGCACAGCTACACGGTCAGCGCCACGGCAGAAGCGGCTGCGAACGCTGTAGTGGAAGACAGCGGAACGGCCGTCGTCAACTTGTTCGACGTCATCGGGCTGACGCTTACGCCGGAAGCAGACAGCGCCGTTAGCGGCGGCTCAGTAAACCTAACGGCCGTTGTGCACAACGTGGACGAGAACTGGACCGTCAACGTGCTATCTCTTGAGGATGCTGATCTTGGAGACGTTCGTCCCTTCGGAGATTGCTCGCTGCCGCAGACACTGCTCCCAGGCGAATCCTATTCGTGCAGCTATGAGCAGCAGGTGAGCGCAGCGCCAGGGGATGAGCAAATCTACAGCCTGAGCGTAACGGCCGAAACTGTTTCGGTGCCGCCGGTTGCGCTCAGCGCCAAGGCGTCAGCCAACGTGCTGGCCGCCGCACCGGAGGTTTACTTACCAATATTGTCCGTAATACCGCGCCCAACAAGCTGCGCCACGCCGCTGCGCATCAGCATAGATGAGACGTACTTGTTCTATCCGGATACACGCAATGCAGTCTATCTGTTCGTTCTCACCGAAGAGGCTAGGACAACTGTGAAGCTTACCAACTTTGTCCCGCAAGATGGCCAGGTGACCGTCTATCAAGATACCGGAAATGGCTGCGACCCGGATACGTTGACATCGGTAGGATATGACGGCACCAATAACGTTGACCGGACGCTACCATTAGGCACGTTAAAAGCGGGAAACTACTATATTCACGTCTATAGCGGCAGTGACCAGAGTGACAAAGAGGCGTACTCACTCATTGTGCAGACACAGTAACGGAGGTGCCGCAGCCGATTAACGCTATTCGGCAGGCAGATGGATGCTCACATAGAGTCCCTTAAGTTAATTTGTTAACTACGCCCGTTAGGATCTTTCCCTGGATCATTACTCGTAACGCAGGGAACCATCTCCGTTCAACAACGCTAATCTTTTCTTCTATTATGTCAGGAATGCTCAAACCTCAGCAGATAGTCGATCAATATAAGGTTGAAAACCTGACTGGTCGGGACGGGCTGCGGGAGCAGTATTCAGCCCACGAAATAGAAACCGGACGTCCTATTGCTCTGGTCTTGTTGAAACAGGCATACACGGAAGAGGGCCAATTCAGCCAGGAATACCTGCAGCGCACGCAGTACCTGACTCAGATACGCCACCCAAACTTAATCAAATATCTATCCACAGGACTGGTAGATGGGCATCCATTTTTGTCAATGGAGCCTGTCAGCGGCTTTAGATTGAGTGAACGGTTCGAGCGACTGTCGCAGGAGAAAGCCTCGGCACATGAGATTGATGCGCTGACACTTGTTCAGCAAATGGCATCCGGATTGGCGTTGGTCGAGCGGCTGGACCTGTTTCATCATGAATTAACCCCCGAGCAAATCTTGCTCAGATCGGAAACGCTTCAAGGAGAAGATCCGGTCGTCATTACCGACCTGGATATTCCCTACCAATTTGCCCTCGACGAAGATCAATACAGCACTTATGCGGCCAACTATCTCTCGCCGGAGCAGCTCGCAGGAAAGGATATTGACGGCCGCAGCCACGTCTACTCGCTTGGCGTTATCTTGTATGAACTACTCTGTGGAGAGCTTCCATCTGAGCCGGTCACAAGGCGGAACACTCTTTGGTCGACACTCCGCGGAAGAACTCCCTTGCAGCAGTGCCGCCCCAATTTGTCCCCAGAAACGTACGCGCTCGTGAAGCGAGCCCTCCACCAAAATCGGCGGCTGCGCTTCCCGTCAATCGCCGCCTTCAACGCGGCGCTGACTGATGTATTGGCAGAAGAGGCTGCGCCAACGCAAGAAGCCTTAAGTGAACCTGCCGCAAAGCCACGACCCGTGTTCCTGATTCCCCTGTTGATGTTCTTTTTCTGCGGTTTGTTGGGCAGTCTCACCTTCTGGGTGGTTCCTGGATATCGAGACGGCACCGAATCTTCCGTCGTCAGCGCCGCGCAGGCGACAAATGAGATAACTGACGAAGCACCAGGAGTCTCGACCACGATACAAAGCTACCTGACGGCCACAGCGACAACTGCGGCCAGTATGCCAAAGGCCGGTGAGGACAGCCGCCCTACAGATGAGGACTCACAGAAACAGGCAGCCGCATCGTCGACTGAGGAGATCGCGACAATCACGCCGGCAGCGGCCGCAGCCCTTCCTGAATCAGCCCCATCTGAACAGACGGCGACGGCGGAAGAGCCTCCGCTGACATTGGCCGCGATCGTCACACCCAGCCCGAGCTCAACGCCGACGTCTGCGCCAACGGCCGTGCCGGAGCCGCTGTTTCGCGTGCTCGCCAGCTCTGCCAATCTTCGGTTCGGACCAGGCACAAACTTTGATCCTATCGGGTATGTCTATCAGGCGGACGAACTGGAGATCATTGGTCGAAGCACAGGCGACTACATCTGGTTAAATGTCCAGACCGCGGACGGCCGTCGAGGATGGGTCGCAGCAGATGTTGGCGAAATGATCGGGCCGGGCAGTATGGCGGACGTACAAATCGTAGTCACGCTGCCGCTGCCACCAGCTGCAACCTATACTCAAGTACCCACGGAAACACCTATCGCACCTTCACTGCTGCCTTCTTTGGCCACTGCTGACGGCGGCAGTGATGGAAACGACGGCAACGGGGGCGGCGGCAACAGCGGTGGAGGCGCTGGAAACAATCAGCCGCGGGCGACCCCGACCCCACCATTCTAGCTGAAGACGGCGTGTATTCGCACGATGCCTCGGAAGCGCCCTCACCGATCCGAGTTTAGCTGGGAGATCATGATAAAGAACATAACGATTACAATGCTCAGACGCATGTTGCTCGGTTCATTGTGCAGCATTGTCCTGACCATATTGGTTATTGGTTTCATTATCCTGCCTGCCGCCGGCACGAAGGCGATGCAGCCTCCAGAAAGCGCTCAGGTAACTGACGTTGCGCCGGTCATCGATCTCAATGGTCCGGACGTTCCTGGTTTGGATCATGCCGCGATTAATATTTTGGCCGTGAACGATCTCCCGGTTGTGGACCTGAACGGACCGCTACCCGGCGCAGCCTACGCGGCCAGCTTCCTCAGTTCCAACCAGCCTGTTGCCGTTTCGGCACCTGATGCCTTTATTGCAGATGTAGAAAGAGCGCAAATCGTCTCCTTGGTTGTGACTCTTAAGAACCGTCCAAACGGGTCGCAGGAAGCATTAGGCGCATCGGCAGCCCGCAGTGGCATTAAGACAACACCGTATAATCCTGCGAGCGGCGTGATACGCTTCGATGGCCTGGCGCCGCTGGAAGATTACAGTGCCATATTGCGATCGCTGAGCTATTCAAACAGCGCCGCTGTCATGAACACGGAGTCGAGAGTGATCGAATTCGTGGCCAATGACGGCAGTGATAACAGCCTGATGTCACAGGCGACAATAGCTCCGCTGCTATCTAATGCCGCACCGATTCTGGATGCCGACGCGTCTATGGTCTTCTCTTCCATTTTGGAGGATGACATTCTACAGATTGGAGACGCGATTTCGGATCTGCTGGCGACCGCAAAAACTTATCCTATTCAGGACAGCGATCTCGATCCGCGGCGCGGATTTGCCATTGTAGGCGCGGAAAATCAGGGAGGCGCGTGGCAGTTCAGCATTGATAATGGAGTTAGCTGGCTTGCCGTCGGACAGGTGTCTGGCAGCGCGGCACGATTGTTGGACCAGCAGGCGCGCATTCGCTTTCTACCGGATGCTGATTTCGGCGGGGAAACCAGGGCAATCACCGTGCGCGCCTGGGATCAATCTGAAGGCTATGACGGCGCGGACGGTATCGACACGACCGCAAATGGTGGATCGACACCCTACAGCACAGCCAGGGTGTCAGTCCCGATTTACGTCCAGCCGGTAAACGATTCTCCCGTACTCAGCCTGGCAGAAGGGACAACGGCCGAATTTGTTGAAGGGAATGGATCGGTTGTCGTCGCCGGACCCGGCCTCTCCATTAGCGATGTGGATAATCAATTGCTGCAGTCAGCGACAATAACTATCAAGAACCTGCCCGTGAACGAGCCGGATATCCTGGCAGCCGTGACAGGTAGTTCCGGAATCACCGCTTCTTACGATGGGACGAGCGGCGTATTGAAGCTCGGTGGCAGCGCCAGCCTTTCAGATTATCAGGCCGCCCTGAGATCGGTCAGCTTCAATAACCTGTCCAACAATCCCAATGAAGAAGAACGGCTAATCTCTTTTACTGTGGGGGACGGAACCGGCATGAGCAACGAGGTGACCGTGCCTCTGAGCGTCGTGGCGGTCAATACGCCGCCGCTGCTCGATTTGAATGGTACCAGCATGGAAGGGACAGGCGCTGATATCTATTTTGACCTGGATGGCGTGGTCGACGGTGGCTCGGTGCCTTTATCCAGTCTGCTGCAAATCGAGGATGACGATGATGACACGCTGATCGCGGCTGCCGTCTTCCTCGAAAACCAGCCCGACGGCGCGCGCGAATCCATCAGCGCCACTGTGCCAGGCACGGAGATCACGGCCGTCCGCAGCGAGGATGGAAGACGGATAGAATTCTCTGGTCAGGCGAGCATCATGGCCTACCAGCAGGCGCTGCAAACGGCCGTTTACCATAACAGTTCAACCTATGCCAACCGTGCCGTTCGTAAGATCACCTTTTCGGTTCAGGATTCGTCTTTTGGCGTGGCGACGGCGACGGCGAAAGTGATCATACTGCCGCAGTACGCTCACTTTCCATTCATCGCCCGGAATCTGATCGCGCCTCCGCTGGTCGAGGAGCCCAACAACAACTGCCAGGAAGCGACGCCAATAGCCGTCAACGTTCAATACGAGTTTGGCGCGGCCGATATCAACGATTGGTTCAGCTTTTATCTCCTGGAAAGCGCTTCAGTGACCGTTGAACTGATCGACTTTGCGCCGGTGGACGGCCAGCTCCTCGTCGCCGCTGGACCCTGCGGCACTCTTTACCGGCTCGGCCAAAACGGAGATTACACCCCCAATAAAAAGGTCACGTTAGGGACGTTGAACAGAGGGCAATATTTTATCTTGCTGATAAACGACGGGCCTACTGATCTAAACGAACCCTATAAGCTGCAGGTGACCGCACAGTAGCCCGAGTATTCAGGATACGGGATGCGAGATGCAGATTGCATGCAGGTAAGGGCTATTCCATGGGTGGGCCTATCAGCTCAGGATGTGGCGGGCGATGACCAGGCGCTGGATCTCGCTGGTGCCCTCGCCAATGGTCATCAGCCGCGTGTCGCGGTACAGTCGTTCAACTTCAAACTCGGCACTGTAACCGTATCCGCCGTGGATCTGGATCGCATTGCGGCAGACGCGCTCGCTCATTTCGGTGGCGAATAGTTTGGCCATCGCCGCTTCTTTTGAAAACGGCCGTCCATTTTGTTTCAGCCAGGCGGCGTAATAGACCATCATCCGTGCCGCATGAATCTCCGTCGCCGCATCGGCCAGCATCCATTGGATAGCCTCGAATTGGGCGATTGGTTTGCCAAAAGCCTGTCGCTCTTTTGCATAGGCGACTGCGGCTTCATAGGCGGCCTGGGCCAGACCAACCGCCAGCGCGCCGATGCTGACCCGGCCGCTGTCAAGCACAGCCAGCGTCTGCTGCAAACCGAACCCTTCTCTGCCGAGCAGATTCTGCGCCGGCACGCTGACCTGCTCAAAGCTAACAGCATGAGTCGGAGATCCTTTGAGGCCCATTTTCTTTTCCGGCGGGGCAATATCAATGCCCGGCGTATCGCTGGGCACCAAAATATGGCTGAGGCTGTTGCTTCCCTCCCCTTTCTGTGTCCGGCAGAGAACCACCATCAGGTCGGAGATTGAGGCATTGGTCATCCACATCTTGCTGCCGTTGATGACCCAGAAGTCTCCTTCTCTCACAGCGGTCGTGCGCACGCCCCCCTTCAAATCGGAGCCGGCGCCCGGTTCCGTTAACGAGAGACAGGCCAGCTTGCCCGCGCCGGTAGCCAGAGACGGCAGCCAGGTGCGCTTCTGTTCGTCGCTGCCAAATTTCACGATTGGCCCAAGTCCCAGGCCATTATGCGCGGATATGGCCAGCGCTGTCGATCCGCAGCCCCAGGCCAGCTCCTCAATGGCAATCGCAGCGCTGATGGCGTCAAGTTCCGCACCGCCATACTCTTCCGGAACCTCAAGGCCCAATAATCCGAGAGGCCCCATCTTGTTAACGGCCGTCCAGTTGAACTGCCCGGTTTCATCCGTTTCCCGAGCCATGGGCTTGACCTCACGCGCGACAAACTCGTGCACAAAATGCTTCACTTCTTTCTGTTCAGAAGTCAGTTCAAAATCCATGTGTGTGTTCCTCTGTTGCGCTGTGAGCCAGGCACAGCTTACTAACTCATAACCTGAACGGCGCGCTCCTGTAAGGACGCTGTCAGATCACACCATCGTATTCACCCGCTGCAAGGACCAGCAGCAGTAACTGCTTCAGACCTGCGGGAAGTTTCGTGGTTTCAACATATTCGTCAAGGCGGTGTGAATTGGCGCTGATCGCCAGGCCAACGCAAACCGAAGGAATGCCCATGCTGAGCGGAATATTGGCATCCGTGCTTCCGGATACATAGAGCACATTCGGGCTCCCCGAATATTTGAGCGCCTGCTCCGCCCAGGTGACCAGCGGCGCGCTTCGTGGAATGCGCCCTGCCGGTCGATTGCCGACGGGTTCGACAAAGATACGAACCGTTTCACTGCGCTGCTGAGCGCGCTTTTCGGCCCGGGCAACGATTTCCGACACTAACCTCACCAACCTGTCCAGCTCGTGAGGGCTTTCCGACCGCAGATCCAGCAGCATCGTGGCCGACGAGGCAATGGTGTTGATCGAGGTGCCCCCTTCTATCACGCCCACGTTGTAGGTGGTTTTCGGCCTGACGGGAACATTAAGGCGCGCGATGGCCGCTATAAGATGGCTGAGCTCATGGATGGCGCTCGCCCCGCCGAAGCTTCCCCAGGAGTGCCCGCCCGGCGTTTCGACTCCTATACGAAACCTGCGGACGCCTATCGCCTCATGTGCGATCTGGCCGTAAAGTCCCCCTTCTACCACAATGTAAGTTGCGCGACGGCCGAAATGAGTGACCACGGCGCGCATGCCGCGCAGATCCCCCATCCCTTCCTCGCCGACGTTGCTCACAAACCACAGATCGGCTTTGGGTTGGAGGTCAAAACAGCGCAGGGTATCGATTATGGCAAAAAGCCCGGCTACGCCCGTTGAGTTGTCGCCAATGCCGGGGCCATGCAGCACCTTTTTATCGCGCCGAACCCGCAGGTCCGTATCGGCGGGAAAGACGGTATCGCTGTGCGCCGAAATGACGACGGGCTTGTGTGCGCCTGGTTCGCTTCCCGGAATACGTCCGTAGACATTGTGCAGGGTGTCCTGCCGGACATCGCACAGGCCCAGCTTGATGAAACGAGACTCAATATAATTGGCCCTGGCCTCCTCAAAAAAGGTTGGTGCCGGAATCTGCTGGACAGCAACTATCCAATCAGCAAACTCTTCTTTTCGCAGCTCAAGACTGTCTAGCGCCTGCCTTGCTCGCGGAAAACTCGCTATGCGATCGATCTTATTCATCAGCAGACCAGAGCATATCCTTTCTGCTACATGGCCAGCACATATGGGTCATAATAAGGCGTAAGGCGCGGCGGCAGCCGCCCGTATATCTCTACGCCATCCGCGCCATGGATCTCGTCATCGACCTGGCCGCGTTCATAGATCAGCGAAAGCAGGTCCCCGCGATCATATGGCAGCAGTACGTGCAGCGGTTCCAGGTACTGGGTCATGGCGGCTTCGATGGCCGCCAGGAGCGTATCGACGCCCTCCCCGGTACGGGCCGATACCAGCACTGCCGGGGCGTCCAAATCATAGCTGTCGAGGTCGATTTCGTCCTTTTCCAGGAGATCGATCTTGTTCAGGGCGATAACAGTGGGCAGGTGGTCGATGCCCAGTTCCGCCAGGGTGTCTTCAACGGCTTCAATCTGTTCCTTTGCATTGGGGTGCGTGGCATCCACGACATGCAGCAGGATATTCGCGCCGGTGATTTCCTCCAGAGTAGCGCGAAATGCGGCGACAATTTCTGGCGGCAGCTTCTGGATAAAGCCGACCGTATCGGTAAACAGCACTTCTCGTCCACCCGGCATATTCACCACGCGCGTGGTTGGATCCAGCGTGGCGAAGAGCATATCGGCCGAGTAAACATCGGCGCCGCTGATGCGGTTCAGCAGCGAGGACTTTCCGGCGTTAGTATATCCGACAATGGCCACAACCTGCAGTTCCGTCTGCACGCGTTTCGCGCGGTGGCGTTCACGGTGAGCGCGAACGGATTCGAGCTGCTCCTTAACGAACGAGATGCGGCGGTTGATTTCGCGGCGGTCCGTTTCCAACTGCGTTTCGCCGGGACCGCGCAGGCCGACGCCTCCTGTTGCCCCACCCGCGCGCCCACCCGCCTGGCGCACCAGATGGGTCCACATGCGCGTCAGGCGCGGTAGCCGGTACTCAAGCTGCGCGAGCTCCACTTGCAGCTTGCCTTCTCGCGTCTGCGCATGCTGGGCGAAGATGTCCAGGATCAAGGCCGTGCGATCGATGACTTTAATATCCTCGCCAAATAACGTTTCGATTTCGCGCTGCTGCCTCGGCAGCAGCTCCTCATCAAAGACAACGACCGTCGCCTGCAGTTCGTCTAGCAGAACTTGAACTTCTTCGAGCTTGCCCGAGCCTATCAGCGTCTTTGCGTGCGGGCGATTCAGGCGCTGCAGCGTCTGCCCGACAACTTCCAGGCCGGCCGTATCGGCCAGAAGGACGAGCTCAGCGAGGCTTTCCTCGGCAGGCAGCAGTGGCTGCCGATCTTTTAGATCAACACCGACCAGAATAGCCCGTTCTTGAGGAGCCTCGGTTTCATATAGTTTGGTATTAATATGCGTCTCCTGCCGGTCTCTCTGCTTCTCCGGTATGTTCCAGCTTAATCCAGCAAACCCACCACATGCATTGAGCGAGGGTGTTGAACCGTATAGCTGTAGACCACCGTCATCTCAGCACGCGGCTGTAATATGAGAGTCCATTCCATGATGTTCAATTCCGACTGTTCGGAAGGGGCCGGTTTCGCCTCGTCTAGCTTGACCTGTATTTCTTCGTGACGCGAGACCGGCACTTGATCTTTTAGCTCAATATCGGCCGTTTCGTCAAGCAGATTTTTTAGCTTTATTTCGTAACCGTAGTGGATCACACGATTGTCTTTCAGGAATCTTTTATCAACAAAGCGCTTCACCAGTTCACGCGTGACCTTAATGCGTTCTTCGACGCCCAGTAACAGTTCGACCTCTCCGCCAACCGGCGTATAAGCCAGATCAGTCTTGCCGATAAACTCGTCATCGAAAAACAGGCTTGCCTGACCGGACAACAGCGGCGCGTTGGCATTATTGATGGCCTTAATCCTGCGGAACACGGCATCCGTATGCTTGGGGACGGAGAGGTAACTCAATGTAATTTCAGGCGAGAACCTGGCCAGGAAAAACTTATGCGCCGCGGCATCACTTGCTACCGTAGAGGTTCCGGCAACCCGGTATGTAACCACGGCTTCATCGCCCTGCACCGCTGCCTCGGCCAGCTCGGCATCAACAGCTCTTTCAGAGAGCGCCTTACCGGCAGGAGGTGCAGCCTCAGCCATCAGCATCTGCTTTTCCCCTGCCATCTTTGTGGCAGAATGAAGTGGAGCTGGAATCGGTGGAGTGACATACAAATCAATAAACCAGGGCTGCAGGTCCGGTACGCGCTGGTTGAGAGCAGGCCTGGCCGTAGAAACGAGAATCTGGACATCCTGCCAGTCCTGGCCCGTTCTCTGGCTGATCTGAGCGTACGTAGACAGGGATAATTCTCTGTCAGCGGTCCGGTAATGCAGGTCATAGATGGGGTGCCAGCCGGCGTTGCGGACGACATAAGTCAGCACGGGAACGAAATGCCCTTCCTCCTTGATATCGACGGTGATTCTTACCTGATAGCGGCTGCGTCCACGCGCCGACCGCAAATCAGAAAGCTCCTTCTCCCGTTTTTCAAGCCTGCGCCGGAGTAAACGCGCCTGAGACGCAAGCGACCGTTGTTCCTGTCGAATCTCGCGATCTTGATGGCGAATATAGAGGATCAAATCATTTTGCTCTTCGACAGACATGCGGCCGCGAGAAAGGCCTTTAGCATATTCCTGCGTCGCTCCGCGCAGACCGGCGAGGAGATCGGCCTCGGCCTGCCAGACCGCGAGATCATCTTCAATCGCCTGAATCTCTTCCTGAATAGTCTGGATTTCCGTCTCCAGTTCCTGTATCGCAGGCGCCGGCGATTGCTCGTAGTGTTCCTGAACGACGTCCACAGACAGAATTATTACGGCGGCTGTACCGGAACCGCCGGCTCTGACTGAATCCCGGTCCATGGTCAGGGGAAGCTCGTCAAAGACCAGGGTTTGAACAGCGGGGGTTACGTCTACGCCGCCCTGGCAGCGAACCTGTGCCCTATCTGGATAGACTGTAACGTCTGTCAGGGAGTATTCTATAGAAAGGTCCGTCATCTTTTTCCTATCGCTGCAATTTTATCATCTCAGGCCTCAGTTACGCTTTCCAGGTCCCTCTCGGCCATAGAACGATCGTACTCCAGTTCGTATTCTCGCGCGAAGCGGCGCATTTTTGTTAATGCGCGCTGGGCATACCAGAGGCCGCGATCCCTTTTGCTCATCTTCGCTTGAGGGGGCGGGAAAAGGCCAAAATTCGCTTTCATCGGCTGGAAATCTTTGGGATCGGCATGCGTTACGTAATGGCACAGCGCCCCCAGCATGGTTCCTGTAGGAAATATGACGGGCGAGTTCCCTTGCAGCAGCCTGGCAGCGTTTATCCCGGCAGCGAGGCCCGTTCCTGCATTACCCATGTATCCCTCAACACCCGTGATCTGGCCGGCAAAGAAGAGATCGGCGCGGCTGCGAAGCTGCAGCGTGGGCTGCAGGAGCCTGGGTGAGTTAATGTAAGTATTGCGGTGCATCATGCCATAACGAAGAAACTCCGCGCTCTGCAAACCGGGGATAAGCTGTAACACCCGTTTCTGTTCTCCCCAACGAAGATTGGTCTGAAAGCCAACCATATTGTAGAGAGAGGCGGAGACATTGTCCTGTCGGAGCTGCACAACGGCATACGGCCGTTTTCCCGTGCGCGGGTCGATCAGTCCGACCGGGCGCAGCGGGCCATAGGCCAGGGCATCATGCCCGCGCGCGGCCATTGCTTCCACGGGCATACATCCTTCAAAGAAATGCGGGTCTTCGCGCTCGAACTGCTTGAGCGTGATCGTGTCCGCGCCAAGCATCGCCCTGACAAGCCCGTCGTATTCCTCTTTGTTGAGGGGGCAGTTGATGTAGTCTCCCTGGACCTGTTCCCCCTGATCATAACGAGACTGGCGAAAGGCGATGTTCATGTCGATCGAGTCCGCATGGACAATGGGCGAAACGGCGTCGTAGAAGTAGAGGTGCTCCTCCCCGGAAAGACGCTGGAGATCCGCGGCCAGGGCTTCGGAAGTCAATGGGCCCGAAGCAATGATCGCCGGCCCGCCGGGAATCCCCTCCATCTCCTCGCGCACGACCGTGATCAGTGGATGCTCTTCAACGCGCCTGCTGACCAGTTCAGCGAAATTCGTGCGATCCACGGCCAATGACGAGCCGGCGGGAACGGCCGTTTGCTCGGCACATGCCAGGATCAGGGACCCAAGCCCGCGTAATTCTGCTTTCAGCAGGCCCGGCGCTTTGTTTACCAGCATCGAACCCAGAGAATTACTGCAGACAAGCTCGGCCAGATGAGCAGTCTCGTGCGCCGGCGTCTGCCGGACGGGTCGCATTTCATAAAGAACCACCCGCACGCCGGCGCGCGCCGCCTGCCAGGCCGCCTCCGATCCCGCCAGGCCGCCGCCAACGATAATTAATTCCTTGTTCACGCCATCACTCATTCGTTATTCCTGGAAAATTTGGCGATGTGCGCTGCACTAACCCGACAGGACCGATCCATCATCGATGGTTTTCTGAGATTCGTCATGGTTAAGCAGTTCGACGTCCCCCTGAAGGACCACATCCCGGCCAAAATTAAAATCTCCATTTACCTGAAAGCTGCTGCACTGCAGCAAAGACGGTACGCCCTGCGCAAAACGTTCATCAAAATCACTGACGAACTGATAATAGAGCGGGTCGAGATCGACAACAGGAAGCTGTCCTTCCCGGTCAGGGTGCAGCGTTACCAGGAAATTATCGCCCAATTCGTAGACATCAGACCGCAGTATCAGCAGATCGCTCGTTTTCTTCACTGGCGCAAATCGAGAACGCGGGACGACAATGGCTTCCGCGCCGTCGAAAATTTCGACCGCGGCGCCCATGGCCGTTTCCAGCTGGTAGACCGGTGTCGAATCCCGGTCACGCGGATCAACCGTCTTGCTGTTGCGGATCATGGGCAGCTTTAAAATGTAATCATGCTCGCGCAGAGCCCTGTCCAGGGACTCAAGATTGATCCACAGGTTATTGGTATTGAAGTAACTGTGCCGTTCGATGTCCTGGAACGCGTCGATATCGTCAGGCGGGCACTGCGCCAGTTCACGCAGGATCAAACGGCCGTCCGCTCGTCTCCTTGCCAGATGCCCCCCTTTCCTATCGTTCTCGGTGCGCTCGGCAACTTCGATCATGAACGGCAGATCATTTTCAGCGAAGTGACCCAGGAGCAGCAGATCGAGCGTCGCTCCCAGGTTGTCGGCGTTGGAAAAGAACGCATATTTGTAGCCCGCCTGCAGGAGCTCTTCGAGCACGCCCTTCGTAACCAGGGCCGTATAAATATCTCCGTGGCCGGGCGGGCACCAGGTAAGCTCGGGTTCCTGCGGCCAATCTACCGGAAGAAAGTCACTCTGCCGGACCTTGGGTTCCATGTGCTGCACAAATGTTTGCGGAATATCGCTGATCAGGTCCGGGTGGCGGCTCAGTACCTCACGCGAGTCCGCTTCCGTGGCGAAACTGTTCATCAGCACGAGCGGCACCTGCGCATTGATCGACTGCTCGGCAATAATGTCCAGGAATGAATAGCCATCTTTGACCACCAGCAGTGATTTGGCGTTTTCCAGACCCATGCTGGTCCCCAGACCGCCGTTCAGCTTAATGATTGCCGTGCGCCTGGAGACGCTTTCTCCCGCGCTTCGCAGGCGCTCCGCTAAATCCAGCATGCGGGTCGGCGAGTCTATCGGCTCAATATCTGCCTCCGCTACCAGGCCTGTTTGCCCGCTGAGCAGCTGGTGATAATAATAAGCAAAGGTCTCTATAAAGAGGTCAGGAAGACCCGCTTCGATCATCCGCTGCTGGAAGAGATAAAAACGCTCATCGGTGGTGGTCATCAACTTTGCTCCAGGAACTTCACGATTCATTCTCCTGCTGGGCCCGCAGCCTGGCCAAAATAGCGCGGGCGTGCTGGTCACGCGGATTGTGTTTGACGGCTTTTTCAAACCACGCAATCGCCTTGTCGACCTCGCCGCGATCGCGATACACCAGACCGATATTGTAAGCCACACTGGGCGAAACGGGATCCAGCGCCAGGGCCCGTTCAAATGCGGCGATGGCCTGCTGCTGCGCCTCGTCGTTGGCCAGCACCGGGTTACCCAGATAAGCAGCGCCAAGATTTGTCCATATCTTGGGATTATCCGGATTCGTCTCGCTCAAGGGTTCCAGGACCTTTACCGCATTCTTGAATTTCTTGCTTAAGATATACGCGCCGGCCAGGTTGATGCCGGCGTCCACATTCTCCGGCTGCAGGCGATGCGCCTGTTCCAGATAAGGAACGGCCGGCGCCGCCTTGCCCTGATGCAGCAGATCGCTTCCGGTTCTAAAAAGCGCGTCAAAGCTCAAAACAGCGGCCTCAGCCGCCTCGAGGGCGTTATGTTCAGGTTGGTTTGTTTCCTCTAATTCGTCGTCAGGAGACATGCTTAACCCTTTCGTCTATTGGCCACAATGATGATCGCCACCAGGACACTGCTTCCAAGAAGCAGCAGTATCCAGGGCGCGGCATCTCTGGCGATGTTCTGCACGGCCGTGGGTTCCTGCAAACCGCCCAGCCATTGATCTTCAAGCTCGTCCAGCGTAGAGTTGAGCACGCGATTAACCCCTTGCTCGCACGCGTCACCGGAAATATAGGCGCTCAGGAGATTGCTGACTGTTCCCGCCGGCTGCGAATCTTCCAGGTAGCGCACGATGGACGCACTCTGCACTGCTGCCAGTTCCAGGCGCTCCGCGGGTCCCTGCGGCGTATCGCACAGACGCCAGAGGGGAATGGTGTCATTGGCAGCCAGCGCATCCATCAGAAGCTGCTCGTCGCGAGGGTTGCTGTTGAGACGCGCATTCTCGGCGATTCCTTCGCGCAGCCACCACGGTATGGCGTCGATCCGCTCTCCCGCCACCCGGTGCAGCAGCAGGTGGGCCAGTTCATACGGAACAACGTACTCAAGATCGGAAAGCGCCGTTCCCTCATTGACCGAGGCAATCAGCATAACGCCCAGTTCACGCTGGTCAAACTCGCTGTCGTCAAGCCCGGCCAGCTGCAGCGCCGAACGGATATCGGCCGTACTGGGATAAACATAGATATCGATGGGATCCACTTCTTCAAGGGGGATGAGCTTCAACAGGCTCGAAAGAGCCTGCTCCGTCGTGTCCAGGACGCTCTGCCCAAATTGTGGTGAGAAGCCGCTCCAATGGGCCGTTGTTCCATTGCGGATCATTGCCTGCCATGGGAAGCGGTCATCTTCATACGTAAAGGTGCTCTCCGGCAGCGTCTCAATGCCCTGCGCCGTGTCTATCTCCCAAAAATAATCCACGTCACTGTACGGCCGGATATCCAGCTTGCT
>JBJYWZ010000119.1:0-1834 GCA_046259725.1 Promineifilaceae bacterium (SeqCode)
GGATTCGGCCGTTTTAAGGCCAGGATCCGGAAATGGGTGAAGGACGTCAGGGGGAATAAGCCATTATCTCCTGGCAGCGGCGCCTGAATCTTGAATGGCCAGGCGGCAGGAGGGAATAACGATTGCCAGGGCTACTGCAGCCTGTCCAGGAATGCGACCGTGGCGGCGATGATCTGCGCTTGCTGTTCCGCGGCGGAAATCGTGGCAATTCCGTCATCTGCTTGAAAGCTGTAATCGGCATACTGGCGGTGGTTTCCCCCCTCGATGACAACGCGTGACGCCGAATCGGCGGCGGTCTCATAGAATGCCTCTTGCTCCGGGGCACCAGGGTCTCTTGACGCGATGAGGGTCAGGATCGGGATGGGGAAATCGACAAAATCTTCGTAGTTTGCAGGATAGGAAGCATACATGATCAGCCCCTCAAGGCTGTCCGTGTTGTTCTTGGCATATTCAGCCGCCATCGCCCCGCCGAGAGAGTGCCCGCCAATGACCCAGGACTCAATTTCCGGAAAATCTGCGCGGATGCTGTCGGCACGATTGATGTCCGTAAAGGCAAGATTGAGCGGCATTTTGGGAATCACAACCAGGTATCCTGCGTCGGCGATGCCCTGTGCGGTAACCGCGTAGGCTTCGGGATCGACCAGCCCGCCCGGATAGTAAATCAGGCCTTTATTTGTGGGCGAACTGGGCCGAAAGACGAGCTGCCCGTCTTCCCGCTTGATACCATTTTCCTGCAGCACCGCAGCGGCACGCTCCGTCGCCGCCTGACTGCTGGCGGTCGCCCAACCAACCAGCCCCACTGTCCCAAGCAGGAAGATAACGAGAATAGTGATCAGAAGCAGGCGCAGGATTTTCATAGGATTAACACGTCATTCATCGTAAGAAGTTGAAGGGTCAGCATGCTCTCAAAAGGTGTCTTGCCGCAGCCTGTCCAGGCCAGCGTGTTCCGCCGCCGGGCTCCATCAGACCGTTTCCTGGGGGCGATTGCCGCCATTTTTGATAAAGCGGTACCAGCCGAGAATAGCGGCGGCGATGACGACGACGATACCGGCGTAGGCGGCGAAGTTGATGGGGGTGTCGTTGGCATAACGCACCGTGATGGCGAAAACAGCCCACACATAGACGGCCGCGTAAGCCGCGTTGGCTCGCTTCCAGAGGACGGCCGCGCCGATGACCGCCGCGATCAGGATCATGATTGCCGACCATAGAGAGTCGTCGATTCCCAGGGCCTGCCAGTTGTAATAGACCAGCAGGCTGGCCGCGTTGGCGATCGTGGCCACGGCAATCCAGGCCAGGTAGAGGCTGAATGGCAGGTGAACCCACAGCCGTTCTCCCCAACTGCTCGCCGGTTTGCCGATGCCTGCCCGCAAATAGATCGCGATCATCGTCAGCAGGATGCCAACCATAAAGAGCAGGGACAGAATATAGAATTCATAATGCCAGGCAAACGTCCACAGGATGTTGAGGGCGCAGCTGAGGATGAAGAGTTCGCGCACGCCTTCTAATTTCGGATTGTCGCGTTGGGAGGGCAGCGCCTGATAGATAGCGAAGCCAATCACGAAGATGTAAATGACGCTCCAGATCGCAAAGGCATAATTGGCGGGCGTGAATTTGGTCAGCAGCGCGTCAGAGATTTCGGGCGGCGTCACGCCGTTCAGGTAGCCCGCTGTCGCCAGGTAGTTGACGAACAGGGTCAAAACAACGCCAACAATCACAAGAACTTGCAGCACATAGATTCTTTTCATAACTTTCTTGCCTCAGCCGGTGAACGGCCGGCTGCCGGTACCGAAGTATGATCCACAATTCAGCCTGCGACAAGCGCTGAATGGGCGGC
>JBJYWZ010000120.1:0-4517 GCA_046259725.1 Promineifilaceae bacterium (SeqCode)
ATGCCGTATGCTTTTCGTGGTGCGCGTTCGGTGAAACCTCGGGTAGAATAAGTTGGCCGCGGTTACAGGGATCCCCGCAGTGAAAAGGATGGAGATAAGCGCATGGTTTATGAATCTGAGCACCCGCTAGTAAAACACAAACTTACCCTACTACGCAATGTGAATACCAAACCCAAAAAATTTCGCGAGTTGATCCGCGAAATCTCCATGCTGCTGTGTTATGAAGCCACGGCCGACTTGGGCCTGGAACCGACCACCGTGGAAACCCCGATGGGTACGGCCGAAGGCAGCCATCTGGTGGATAAAGTCGGCCTAATCCCCGTGCTACGCGCCGGACTGGGCATGGTCGAAGGTATCTGGGAAATGATGCCCTCTGCCGAAGTATGGCATATCGGGCTCTATCGCGACGAACGCACGCTCAAACCGGTATCCTACTACAACAAGCTGCCAACGAGCCCTTCAGTAGAAGTCTGCCTGGTACTGGACCCGATGCTGGCAACCGGCGGTTCCGCATCGGCGACTGTCGATATCCTGAAACGATGGGGCGCTGAGCGCATAAAATTCCTGGGTATTCTGGCCGCCCCTGAGGGAATACACACCTTGCAGGCCAACCATCCCGATGTACCTATTCACATTGGCGCCATCGACCAAAAGCTCAATGATATTGGCTATATTGTGCCAGGTCTGGGGGATGCAGGAGACCGGCAGTTCGGCACGGCGTAACACTCAATTTGCAGGAGGGCCGGGCAGGATCTTTTGAATGACACGAACGCGGTGATCTATGCGGCTGTCTTTGGTATCGCCCTCATTGCCGCTCTGCTGCTGACGCCCCTCATTCGCCGGCTCTCAATACGCTGGGGCGTCGTGGCCGAACCGGGCGGACGGCGGCGGCACGAAGGGAATATCCCAAAATTGGGCGGCCTTGCCATATTCCTGGCCTGGTGTGCCGGCATTATCCTCATCTACCGCTATCTTCCACCGCTCGAGCCAGATGACGCGACACGATTGCGCGGGCTGCTGCTTGGCAGTCTGATACTCACCGCGGGAGGACTTCTGGACGATTGGTTTGACCTCAAACCCTGGGCACAGTTCGCAGTTCAGTTCGCTGGCGCGGTCATTGCAATCAGTCACCTGATCTTTATCGAAGTCTTTACAAGTCCGGTTGGCCCAACCGTATGGGAACTACCTGTGATCTCCTGGTTCTTCACCATGGATGGGGATCTGGTATGGATCTGGCGTCCGCTGGCGATCTTAATCACGACCTTCTGGGTGGTGGGTATGATCAACGCCGTTAACTGGTTGGATGGCCTGGACGGCCTTGCCGCGGGCTTATGCACTATCGCCGCCGTGCTTTTCGCCTGGCACAGCAATATGCTGGGCCAGACGACGGTCGCCCTCTTTCCGCTGGCCTTGGCCGGCGCACTCTTAGGGTTCCTGCCCTTTAATTTCGCTCCGGCGCGCATCTTCCTGGGATCGGCAGGCGCCTATTTCCTGGGCTACCAGATGGCGACGCTTTCTATCCTGTCGCCAGCCAAATTATCAACCGCGCTGCTGGTACTGGCCGTGCCAATCCTGGATGTGGCCTGGCAGATTATTGACCGCGTGCGCCGCGGGCAGAACCCTCTGCATGGAGATCGTGGGCATCTACACTTTCGCCTGTCTGACGGCGGCCTGCCCACGCGTACCATCGTCGTGGGCTACTACGTGGTAGCCATCGCATTCGGCTTGGTAGCCATCTTCGCTCCGTCTGGACAATACAAATTGCTTCTCCTGCTGGCCATCAGCGCCGTGGTTTTTTGGCTGCTCATCTGGCTCAGTAAACGTCCACTTAACCGCACAGGTTCTCCCTGAACGCCAGAGCAGGCGCGCGTTAAGAAAATCCTGTTTACTGTCGAAGATGGTGAAGGCCGCACACATAGCAGGCGTATCACATAGAACTGCCTAGACTATTACGAAATTTCTTGCCCAATCGCTTGCTTTATGTAAGGTTCTGCACTATGATTCTTAGTACATTATGGAAAGTTAGGATGGTAAACAAACAGGATGCAGGCCGGACGAAAACTGGACTGGGACAAATGGGAGGATCGATTTGCCCAGTTTATCAACGAAGAAACCGGCCAGGATCCCGCCCATGATCGCGGGCACGTGCTGCGCGTGGTAGCCAATGCGAAAGGGCTCGCGGCTAAAGAGGGCGCTCGTCTGGAAGTCGTCGTACCGGCAGCCTGGCTGCATGATTGTGTCGTTATACCCAAAAATTCAGAGAAGCGCCGGATAGCATCTACGCTGGCCGCGGAACGAGCGGCCGAATTCTTAATGGAAAGCGGTTACCCGGCGCAAGAGATTCCGGCAATTAAGCATGCGATAGCTGCACACAGTTTCTCAGCCGGCATTGTACCGCAGACGTTAGAAGCGAAGGTGGTTCAGGATGCCGACCGTCTTGACGCCATCGGCGCAATTGGAATTGCACGGTGTTTCGCCATCGGCGGCGCATTGGATACGCAGCTTTATGATCTGCAAGAACCCTTTCCGGAAGATCGCGAAGCAGATGATAGGGTTTACGCTATCGATCATTTTTACGTGAAACTGCTTAAGCTGGCCGAATTCATGCACACCCTATCCGCAAGGCATGAAGCGGACCAGCGGACAGCATTTATGCGCCAATATCTGGCGCAGCTTGGCGATGAGTTGGGTTATGAGAACGAATCGTAATGCCGGGCGCGGTGTTGGAAATTGTATAAGAAGGCAGTGATTTTTCGGCCATTTTTACCCGATCTTTGCGGCGTTAACAAGCACCCCGATTTACCCTGGAGGCAACTATGGCACCATTAGCAATACCAGCAGAACGCATCATGGCGCTAATCCCTGCCTACAACGAGGAAGGGGCGATTGCCTCCGTAATTGAGGGCGTGCGCCGCGAGCTGCCGCAGGCGGATATCGTGGTCATCGATGACTGCTCAACCGACCGCACGTCGGCCGTCGCTCGCGCGGCAGGTGCAGAAGTGGTGAGAATTCCATATAACCTGGGCATCGGAGGCGCGGTGCAAACGGGTCTCAAATTCGCGCGCGAGCACAACTACGACATCGTTATCCGCCTGGACGGCGATGGCCAGCATGATCCCGCGGAAATCCCCATGCTGTTCGCGGCGGTAAAGTCCGGGAGAGCAGACGCGGTTTTCGGCTCGCGTTTCATCGACAACGACAGCACCATGACCATCCCAATCAGCCGGCGCGCCGGCATCAAAACCTTTGCCTTTCTGGTTACGATTTTGACCGGGCAAAAAGCAACTGATACGACCTCCGGTTTCATGGGCGCTAATAAGTATGCGATTGACATTCTGGCCGACTACCTGCCGCAGGATTATCCCGAAGTTGAGGGGCGTATCATTTTACACAAGGCGGGTCTGACAACCCTGGAACTACCCGCACGGATGCGCTCGCGCATGGCGGGCATCAGTTCTATCAACAGTTGGCGCTCAATGTACTACGCAGTGAAAGTATCAATTGCCGCTTTGATAGGAGCGATGAAGGATATTCCTGTCGTACGAAAGGAGCTTGATTATGACAGCAATACCGCTTATCCAAAGACTGGTCGCTATCGCGGTCAGCCTTATTCTGCTGTTAGTGACCATCCATCTGATACGGAAGCACAAACTACGTGAACAATATGCCCTTTTATGGCTGATTGCCACGGCTGCCATTCTCGTTCTATCTACGTTTGGCGGCATTGTCGATCGGTTAGCCGATCTTTTCAATATATCTTATTCGCCAACACTCCCCCTTGTTGCCGGGCTGCTGTTTGCGCTCGCGGTCTTGTTGACACAAAGCGTTGCCCTATCTAACCAGGCCGACCAAAGCCGGGATATGGCACAGCAGATGGCCTTGCTGGAATACCGGCTCAAGGAATTGGAAGGGCAGGAAGAATTAGCCGAGTCAGAAATGAAGCCGGCTGCATAAGCAGCCACATTTTGTATTAGAGCGAGATTTTTTATGAGCGTTGATACGCCGGGAAAAGTAATTGTAGTCGGTCTTGACGGCGCGACCTTTGATTTGATCAAGCCCTGGGCGGCTGAGGGGTACCTGCCTGTCCTCAGTAAACTGCTGCAAGAAGGCGCGCACGGTGATTTAGGCAGCACGCTTCCGCCAATGACGGCGCCAGCCTGGACCGCTTATGCGACGGGCTGCAATCCGGGCAAACACCGCCTGTATGACTGGATCGCCCGCGAACCGGACAGCTATCGTTTTACTCCAGTCACGGCACTGGACGGAAAGGCGCCGACAATTTACAGTCTGCTGAGCAATTACGGCCGAAAAGTCGTCTCTCTGAACGTGCCTATGACCTATCCCCCAATCCCGGTCAATGGCGTGATGGTCTCCGGCATGCCCACGCCGAGCACTGACGTGCGCTTCACATATCCGGACAATGCCTATCAGGATATCCTGGCTGCGGTCGGCGACTACATACTTTATCCCGATCCCGGGGAAGCCTATTCCGATTCCGGCATTGATGCTTTCCTGGA
>JBJYWZ010000121.1:0-4181 GCA_046259725.1 Promineifilaceae bacterium (SeqCode)
TAAGTGCAAACCGGACGTGCTCTGCCCGCATCACAAGGGTCGTTTATGACCCAAAGCAGACATGGGGCGTGAAATTAGGAGGCCCGGCGTCCAGGGGAGATAAACGCCGGGACTCGATAATCGCGGGATATAGGAGAGGGGGCATTGCGGTTCCCGCGACACCTCAGAGAGGGAGAGCCTCGACGGCAGCCCCATGACTGTCCGCCGAGACCCGCCCCAATTCAACTGCATGATGAAAATGGGAACTTCGGCTCGTTTTTCTCATCGGAAGTCGCTGCCGTTCTTATCGGTTTTGACTTTTCTCAATACGGCCGATAGCTTCGTACGTGTTCGGATCTGGTGGCGGTAAGCCCTCCGAAGGACTGTCACCAACCTCATCACAGTCTCTACTCAGCCCCGACGGAAACGCCGGGGCTTTCTTTTCCAATCGCCATTGATCCCTATCAAAGCCACGATAGAGCCTGCGGCGGCTCATGGGGCTGTCGCGCTGGGTGTCGTCCACTATGACCCGGACTGCCCACGGCGCGGCAGGCCCGGCTTGGGTGACCACTCAGGCCGGGCTTTTGCGTTGTCCCACGTGTCGATGGTTAGCACTGCAACCTGATGGCTTCTCAGCCTCTAGCCAACGACGCTCGTGCTATAACGTGAGTGCGTCGGGGTAATAACCTTGATCCCCACGCGCTCCCTCTGAGACAGTTTGAGGTGAGCCCAAGGAGTAAGTCCCGCGCCGCACTTCCTGCTGCTGGCTGCGGGGCTTTCTTTTTGGGTGTGCTCAGCCTGCGCCGGCGATGCACAGTCGGATTTCTCCCTGACAGACGATAAAGCCGCTCAAGCCTCTGGTCGGCTACTGACCCAGGGCGAACGTGCCCTGCCGGTAGGCATGCAGCGGTTTCGCGTCGCGCTCTGCACGCAATAGACGGTACGGACACAACCTTGAGCTATCCGAGACTTGCTTAAGATCGGTTCCTAGAACAGCTGCGCTTCGCCCCACCTTGTGAGTACAGCGGAATCTTCCTATGACCTGACATAAAAGCATTGGGGGGGCACACGGGATATGTCTGCGCCGGGGGACAAGACGTCAGTGGTCGGACAGAGAGCAATTACAAAGCCCTCTATCGACAAAGATCTCAAGAAAATTGAGCGATTGGAGGAAGCGACTCGTACAGTGTCGCGTGCTTGGCCTTCGGTCGGACTTGCAGCCCTGTTTCTCGCCGCTGCGGGTGTGGTGGCCAGCCTGCAGGTCGGAGCGGCGCAGAGCAGCATAATAATTATCGCTGCGGCAATCATCGGGGGCTATATGGCGCTGACGATAGGCGCCAACGATGTTGCCAACAACGTTGGCCCCGCAGTCGGCGCTCGCGCGCTCACCATGTTCGGGGCTCTCGTGATCGCGGCGGTCTTCGAGTTCGCTGGCGCCCTGATCGCCGGCGGAAGCGTCGTGAAAACGATCTCGAAAGGTATCATCGACCCTTCGCTCGTGCCCAGCAGCGACGTCTTCGTGTGGATTATGATGTCCGCGCTGCTGGCGTCGGCGCTATGGGTCCATCTCGCCACCTATTTGGGCGCACCCGTATCCACGACACATTCGATTGTCGGCGGCGTTCTTGGCGCGGGGCTCGCGGCGGTTGGCGTTGAAGCTGTCGATTGGTTTGTGATGGCGTCCATCGCTGCGAGTTGGCTTACGTCTCCCTTGATCGGCGGCCTAATCGCGGCGGCCTTCCTAGCCTTCATCAAAATCAGGCTGATCTATCAAGAAGACAAGATCGCAGCCGCGCAGCGATGGGTGCCGGTGCTGGTCGGGATCATGTCGGCGGCTTTCGGCGCGTATCTCCTCGTCAAAGGCCTGAAACATGTTTGGAGACCGGGCTTCCCAGCGACCATATCAATCGCCATCCTCATCTACGTCGTCACGTATTTCGCCGCCAAGCCATGGGTGCGAAGACAGTCGGCGGGCATGGAGAACCGCAATCAGAGCTTACGCAAACTATTCCATTTGCCGTTGATCTGTTCGGCGGCGCTGCTCTCTTTCGCGCATGGCTCTAACGATGTCGCAAACGCGGTCGGCCCCCTGGCTGCAATCGTCAGCAGTGCCACAACGGGCGAGCTATCCGGCGAGGTGGGAGTGCCCATCTGGGTGTTGGTGATTGGGGGTTTTGGCATCAGCCTCGGCCTATTCCTTTTCGGACCCCGCATCGTCCGGATTGTCGGCAATCAAATCACCAAGATGAACCCGATGCGCGCATTCTGCGTCGCTCTGTCGGCTGCCCTTACGGTTCTGGTCGCATCGCAGCTCGGCCTCCCGGTATCGACAACACACATCGTTGTCGGCGCTGTGTTTGGCGTTGGGTTCTTTCGTGAGCAGTACACGGCACGCAGCCGTCGGAGGCTGGAGTATATCAGGGCCCATCGGCAGCGCTCGAAGGGTCGAGCCCAGGCGTTACAGCCGGACGAATTGAGGCGACGCAAGCTCGTTCGGCGGTCCCACTTCATCGGCATCGTAGCCGCCTGGGTCGTGACCGTGCCGTCCGCTGCCGGCCTTTCCGCGCTCATCTTCTTTTGCTCCGAATGGGTACGATAGGGTTTCACTGTCACGAGAGAGAGGCCCTTTCAACATCAGGTCTTCTTCCGACCCAAAGCGGTCATGCATTACCTGCTTCGCGCAGCAACGAATAGATGCATTTCGTGCAACTATTCGTTTGAATAGAATTCATTCAGTACACGGCTTAGGTCGCGGTTAGTCTCGCAAACGGTAGGCATTGAGTGGGGGAACAAGTGACAACAAGAGTTATTCGCGTCCGCAGATACTTTGCTGTCGCGCTAGTCACCGTCGTGGCAATGGTATCCGGTATCGAGTCTGCCGCGGCACAGTTCTATGTGCGATCGCCAGATGTTGAAAAGGGCGACTTCAAACTCGAGGAGCATGGGGCGATCTATTCGGGTCCGGGCGAGCATGAGCGGCGTCGGCAGACCCATGAGCTTGAGGCAAAGTACGGGTTCACGGAGCGTTTCGAGGGCATCGTCGAACAGACGTTCCGCCAGAACATCGGGGACGATCTCAAGGCTCACCGGTTCGAAATTGGCGGCCAATACGAGCTCGTAGAGCGTCATGGGGACGGATTGGGTCTGGCCTTTCGAACCCTTTATGAATTTGCGCTACAGGACGGAGATCCCGACGAAATCCTCTTTGGGCCGCTTGCCAAATATGTTTGGGGCCAAGACTCTATAACTGTGAACACGTTCTTCATTGGCCAAGTCGGCGACGACGTTGACATCGACAGCCTCGAACTCAAGGTCAATTGGCGCTTTAAGCACGAGTTCAACGAGAAATGGGGCATTGGAGTCGAAGGCTATAGCGAGTTCGAAGACCTTTCACATGCCGGGTCTTGGGACGATCAGAAGCATCGGATTGGACCGGTTGCCTATCTCGAACTCGAAGGCATGCCCGACTGGGAATTTGCAGCGGGCACACTGTTCGGCCTCTCCGATGCCGCATCGGACGTCACCTTCAAGTTCGACGCCGAGATAGCGTTTTAGAGATCAGCATGATTTAAGCGTGCACGGCACTGGCCCGGCGTCGGCTTCGGGCACTTTGCGGACATCAATCGTGAGCGCGGCCATGTCGGCTTACGGGTGCAAAGCAGACGTGCCTTATCGTCTCGATGATGTCGCCTGATGACCCAGAGCGGACATATCGCTCTGTTAGGCATAATATTTCCATGGAAACACGCGATGACCTCGGAACTGATCCTTTCTTGCCTACAGAGTTCCTCATAAGGGGAGCCGTTTGCTAAGGATGCAAATTATGAAAACTAGTGTCGGCCTTGTTTTGCTTCTCTCCGCGGTCCTTTTCGCCTGTGCTGTCGCTGAGGCCATTAGGGGAAATGCGTGCCGACACGCCCGTAGGTTCTCTTTCGACTTGAGGTGCAGAAGCTGCCGTTTTCGCATCTCAAAGAAAATCTTGGTTGGAGGCCGCGGCCTCCTCAAGTTCCGAACGGGATTTCTGGAATTCCCGCTAGAGCGTCGTCGGGAATGCCTGTGCGTAACGAAAACCTAGTCCAAGGACGGTCATGAGCTGTGCCCTTGAAACGACGCATCACGGGCCAATAAAAGGGCTCAGTTCATAAGCAACGAGCGTGATTGCCATGAGATTTGCAACCTATCTTGCCCTGTCGACGCTCGTC
>JBJYWZ010000122.1:0-2282 GCA_046259725.1 Promineifilaceae bacterium (SeqCode)
TGGCGGCAAGGACCGAGCGGGTGCTCTTTATGCTGGACGGACAAATTGTCTCAGAAAAGTACCTGGGCAAAGCTTCCGAGAATGGGGCGGATAGAAAAGAAAGAGAAGACAGTTTAGCAGGCTGGCTCAGCGAGTTGGGCTTCTAGCTGCACGAATTTGATTATTGAGCGAGAAGTATCTTGAAGTGACTTGATGCTTCTCGCTCTCCACAGTGAAACAGGAAGGTTTTTCTCATGGCCACTCAATTTTCCGTAAACGACCATATACCCTGGAAGGCCCGGTTCTTTACCATCTGGGGAGGGCAGGCGCTCTCGATTATCGGGAGCCAGCTTGTTCAGTTCGCGTTGATCTGGTACCTGACGGTTCAAACGGGATCGGCGACTGTTCTGGCAACGGCTTCACTGGTTGGATTGCTGCCTAATGTAATCCTGGGTCCCTTTATCGGCACCCTTGTTGACCGCTGGGATCGCCGGCGGATCATGCTGGTTTCTGATACCGTCATTGCCCTGGCGACAATTGGAATGGCGGGCTTGTTTGCCCTGGATGCTGTTGAAATCTGGCAGATCTATGTCGTGCTGTTCATTCGAGCACTATTTGAATCGTTCCACAGCAATGCCATGACGGCCTCAACGTCGCTGATGGTGCCGGTGGAGCACCTGACTCGGGTTCAAGGGATCAACCAGATGCTCAACGGCGGTTTGAACGTCATCTCGGCACCGATTGGGGCGCTGCTGCTCAGTATACTGCCCATGCAGGGCATTCTGGCCATTGATGTCTTCTCGGCTCTATTCGCCATCGTGCCTCTATTATTTGTACGCATTCCACAACCGGAACGGCACGGCAGTGTCGCGGGGGATCACGGGAAGGAAACTGTATGGCAGGGCGTCAAATCGGGACTGCGATACGTGACCGGCTGGCCAGGCCTGTTGATCGTCAGCCTGATGACCGTTGGCATAAACTTCACGATTATTCCCGCCTTTTCTTTGATGCCACTGCTGGTGAAAGAGTACTTTGGCGGCAGTGCCATCCATCTCGGTTGGGTCGAGTCGGCTATGGGAATCGGCATGTTTGTTGGCGGCGCAGCGCTGGGTGCGTGGGGCGGTTTTAAGCGCAATATCGTGACATCTCTGCTGGGATTGATGGGCATGGGGATTGGTACGCTGGTTTTTGCAGCGGCGCCTCCGACCGCCCTGTGGATGGCAGTCATTGGCTCGCTGCTCGTGGGGATTATGACGCCGGTGACGATGGGGCCGTTCTACGCCATGATACAGACGATTGTGGAACCTGATATGCAGGCGCGGGTATTCTCGCTGCTGAGCAGCGCCGGCACGGCGATGGTGCCTGTTGGACTTCTGGTTGCGGGTCCGGTGGCCGACCGGTTTTCCATTCAGGTGTGGTTCTTGTTTGGCGGGCTGCTGTGCATTGTGATGGCCGTAGGCGGGCTGTTTATTCCGGCTGTCAAACAAATCGAATCGCGCGAGACAGCCATGCGGGGTGATGTCTCGCAGAGCATGGCCTGATCGAAGAAGGGGACGCATCATGAATAAGAATGCCTGTTATCACATACGCGTAAACGGCCGTTTAGAGGAAAGCTGGTTACGCTGGTTCGAGGAGCAAACGATTCACTATCTCGACAATGGAGAAACTTTGATCGCGCTGACGGCCGTCGATCAGCCTGCCCTGTTCGGCGTCATCAATCGCATACGTGATCTGGGGTTAGAACTGATCTCGAGGGAATCAGGATTGGATGGATCAAATGCATATTACGGGCGATACCGGTACTGTTTGATTCCGGCTGCCTGGCTTTTGACAAATACAAGGGTGAGCGTTGCCTGATCAGCAACGATCCTGCGATGCCGGTTCGCACTATTTCACTGGAGATGGCCGTACAGGCAGCGGCCGAATCTGTGATGTTCTTTCCTGTGGCAGCAGGGCAAGAATAGGATAAATAGAACTCAAGAAGATCTGAAAGAATGCTGTATTTACGTCCAGAAGGGTTTTTCGATAAAATGCTCAGGATCCGGCCTTTTGTTTATGATGAAAGCGATCCCGAATCTGTTCGTAGGGATACAGGTTAAACGGGCACACCTTGATACAAAGCGAACAGCCATACTGGTCGGCAAATACCGGGAAGCAGCGATCGACATCGACGTGAGAGACGATACCGGACGGGCGGCTGACCGGCTGATCATAAATAGCTTGGCCGGGGCATTTGCGGTGGCACTGCCGGCACCAGCTGCAAAACGCCTTCACCCAGGTATGTTCATCCGTTGACGTATCAG
>JBJYWZ010000123.1:0-24469 GCA_046259725.1 Promineifilaceae bacterium (SeqCode)
GACATCCCCTTTGTCAAACTCCCCTCGCTGCGCAGGACGGGGGGAGTTGTTTTTTTCTTCACCCTACAGCTGGTAGAGTTATCCGGGCCTTGATGAGGGCTCAGGGGAGCCAGATATCGAATTGTGATTTCAAGCCTTTACCGGTCGCCAATGATGCGCTTTCGCCGGCGACAGTGGCGCTGCGTAGTTCCCAATGCTCATCAGTCGTATTGATAAGGTTCACGAGGTAACTGTTTCCTTCGAGCCAGCGCGCAGCGACTGCCACCTGACCCGCAGGCAGCAAGAATTGGTTCGGCGGCGCCTGGGGCTGTCCGATGGCGTAATAACCGACTCCGCCATAGAGAAATCGTGTTCCGGTAGGCTGCCAGGCAAAAAAGGAAAGGTTAGGGCCGCCTGCGTAGGGCTCGGCGCCAGAGGTGTCAGCCGCGGCGGTGACCAGGCGCAAGGACGCTTCTTCGCCGCGGCCGGTTTGTTGTATGAAGGCAATCTGCGTACCGTCATGTGACCAGACAACCGGCAGATTCAGAGGAATGTTGGTGATACGGCCGAGTTCAACAGGAGGACCTACGGCAGGTGCGCGCCATAAAACAGTTTGCGCACCGTCTTCCCAGGGATCGGCGGCGGGGATGGCTACGAAGGTATCAATTTCGGTTTCCTGAGGTGAAGGATAGTAAACATACTCGCTGGCCGTATTCACCGGTTCATAGTTCAAGAAGATACTTTCTTCCTGACTGCCGAGTACGGCGCGTGATAGTTCGGACGCGCGGCTCAAGATAACGCGGCCGTCTGGTTCAAAGAGGAATTTTCCACCGCCCTGGCCGGCAGCGAATCGCTGGTGCAGCTGGCCATCTAATGTGGCAACCCAGAGGTCTTCCTGGCTCGCGCTTCCCGGGCCCTCAAGGTTCAAGGTGGAGGTGTTGAAGGCAACGCCGCTGCCGTCCGGCAGCCACTGAATCTGGTCGATCAATACAGAGAACTGACCTGCTTGTGATCCTTCCAGGGGCAAGATGGTTGACGAAACCAGCGTGCGATGGTCACCGCCATCGACGTTGACGATGTTCAGGTTGTTAGCATTCTCTCCTCCGGCAACATAGGCAATTCTACGGCCGTCCGGTGAGAAGGAGAAGCGCAGCACGCCGCCCGTGCGGTTGACCTGCACGGCATCTGAGGCAAGCTGCGCCGGGTCTTGACCGAGATCGAGCGTGGCCACGTAAAGCTCACCGTCACTGAGATAAGCGAGAAGGCCCCTGCCCACCTGCACAGTGGGCGGAATGGTAGTTGGCGTGGCCGGCGCGGCGGCCGTGGGCACGTCTTCTACGTTTGCCGCTGCGACGTATTGTGCGCGGCCAGCGACCCAGCATTCATCACCTTGCAGGACGGCCGAACATTGGATTTTCCACCAGCCGGACTGCTTATCCAGGCCAATGACGGCGACGCTTGTTCCAGCCGATAAGAAACCAACACGGTCATATTGTACGCCCGGACCATTACGGACATTGAGATCGACGAGCGTAGAGACAGTGGCTTCTGTGGAAGAAGCGGTCTCAAACGGTGTGACGGTAGGTGCGATATCAAATGGTGTGGGAGTTTCTGCTAAGTTGTCGGTTGCCTTAGGAGGTTCGGGAAGAGGTTCGAGATTTCCGGCGAATGCGTTGCATGCCAGCGAGACAAGCAGCAGCAGACTAAGCATGAGCCACGTGGCATTGTGTTTTTTTTGCAGCCAGGTACGGGTAGTTTGAAAATTGCCTCTAAGCATGAGAATCTGGATAATCGGATTTGACTTTCAATAAGTGGACCGTATTGTGCGGGTAGACTATTCTGTTCTCGCCACTGCTCTTCTCGATGGCGTGCCGTTCAAAGGAGCATACCATCACTGATGGCATAATCATCGCACAATTCGGGTAACTCTGCTAACAGGTCGTGGCGAAAAACTGTGGCAGTAACGAGATAAACAAATGAGTTTGAGAAGTGTAATCGAAAGCGCACGTCTGAGCGGGGATCTGGTAACCATAGGCCGGACGGTCGATTTAAATTATGAATTGGCCAATGTAGCGCATGCGCTGGAGGGATCACTGGCGCTGTTTGAGTCGATAGAAGGGTATCCTGGGTGGCGAGTGCTCTCCGGACAGTGCGCCGACCGGCGTTTTTTGAGCATGGGCCTGGGAATATCACCAGAAAACCTGATGCATCACCTGGCGAAGGCGATCGAGAATGCTACTCCTCCAGAGATGGTTGAAAAGGGTCTTTGCCAGGAAGTTGTCATCCGCGACGTCGATTTGAATGCACTGCCCATCCCACTACACCTGGCGCAGGATGCGGGGCATTATATTGCCAGCGATGTTGTGATCGTCAAGGACCCGGAATTCGGCCGTAACATGTGCTACCATCGACTTTTGCGCCTTGATGCGCGGCATTTTGCCGCGCGCATCATTGAAAATCGAGGTACACATGCGGCGATGCAGAAAGTGAAAGGCGACCTGCCGGTGGCGATCTGCATCGGCGTTTCGCAGGCGGTCCACCTGGCCGCTTCCATGTCGCCGCCGCCGGGTGTTGACGAGCTGTCGGTGGCGCAGGCTCTGGCGCCGACGCCGCTGGTTAAATGCCTCACCGTCGACCTGGAGGTCCCGGCAGATGCGGAGATCGTGCTGGAAGGGCGTATCACGCGCCAGCTTGTGAAAGAAGGACCGTTTATGGACCTTACAGAGACGATGGATATCGTGCGTGACCAGCCGGTCATTGAGATCGATCTGATCACGCACCGGCGAAATCCGATTTTCCATGCATTACTTCCTGGCGGGCTGGAGCATAAGATGTTGATGGGTATGCCGCGCGAACCGACGATCTTCGCGGAGGTAAATAAGGTGGCGAATTGTACGGGCGTTTCGATTACGCCCGGCGGCGCTTCCTGGCTGCATGCCGTCGTGCAAATCAACAAGCAAGGTCCGGACGATGGCATCAGAGCGATCGAGGCTGCGTTTCGGGGCCACAAGTCACTGAAGCATGTCTGGATTGTTGATACGGATATTGATATTCACAACCCACAAGAGGTTGAGTGGGCCGTGGCCACGCGCTTTCAGGCTGATAAGAATCTGGTGGTTTTCGAGGACCAGCCCGGCAGTTCCCTTGATCCTTCAGGGGTGCATATTCCGGGCAAGAAGAGCCGTACGGCGAAGATGGGGCTTGACTGTACGATTCCCTGGGGAGCGGATCGCGGCAAGTTTCTCAAAGGAGCGTATGGTGAGGTTGTTCTAGCGGATTATGTTGGTGGGGTAGAAAGAGATAGTTAGCTCTTTGTGGTTCCGGTGCAGTTGGACGATAAAAGCCGTTACGAACTTTTGATTTTCATTTGAGGAGATTTCTATGGAGTTTGGTTCTCTTCTGGCGGAAGAAAGCGGTCTGATCCAATCAGAAGTAAGTCTCGTTTTACTTGTCTCGTTGGCGGCTCTGGTTGCTATTGTTATCCGTCGTATCCGTTTACCTTATACGGTCGCGCTGGTCCTGGTTGGTCTTTTCCTTTCCTTCTTCCCCAATCCACTGCAGTTTGATGTGAGCAGCGATCTTATCCTGGCCATACTTGTGCCGCCGTTGATTTTCGAGGCGACCTTACAGATTAAGTGGGAAAAATTGCGCAATGATCTGGTGCCGATTTTGCTGCTGGCTCTGTTGGGTACGCTGCTGAGCACGATTATCGTCGGCGAGATCGTCACCTGGGTGCTGGATGTGCCGCTGTTGGCGGCGCTGGCATTTGGGGCATTGATCTCGGCGACGGACCCAGTAGCGGTAATAGCCTTTTTCCGCAACCTGGGTGTCAGTAAACGGCTGCAGCTACTGGTTGAAGGAGAAAGTCTTTTTAATGACGGTATCGCTATCGTCCTTTTTAACATGGCTGTCGGTTTTGCCGTTTCGGGTATCGATCCGACCGCAGAAGGTGCTTCTCTGCTGTCCAGCGGATTGGCCACGTTCGTGCGGGTTTCCTTGGGCGGGCTTGGTGTCGGGCTGGTTCTTGGTTTTTTCGTTTCCTATGTCATCTTGAAGAATGTCGACGACCAACTCATCGAAACGACGACTACGCTCGCCCTGGCATTGGGGGCTTATGTTTTTGCGGAAACGTTTCACGTGAGCGGCATTTTAGCTGTCGTGGCCGCCGGATTGATGGTCGGCAATATCGGCATGCAAAATACAAGCCCCACGACGAGATTGACACTGGAGAGCTTCTGGGAGTTCGCCGCTTTTCTGGCTAACTCGCTTGTGTTTCTTCTAATTGGCCTTGAAATAGAGATCAACCAACTTTGGCCGAATGTCATCCCGATCATCGTCGCCGTGCTGGCCGTGCTTTTCAGCCGGGCAATCGTCGTTTATGGGATCGCGGGAACCTATTCTTACTTCGCGAAACTGCCGCAAAAGATCCCGATGAGTTACCGGCATGTAATGTTTTGGGGCGGACTGCGTGGGGCGATCAGTCTTGCGCTGGCATTAACGTTAACCGGCCGGGTGTTTGGCGATGTATTTGCCAATGAGCTGCGGGTGATGACCTTTGGCGTAGTGCTTTTTACGCTGCTGGTGCAGGGCACGACGATAGAGAGCCTGATTTTGCGCCTCGGCTTGTCAGGCACGGAGGAACACCTGGTTGAACACGAGCGACGGCAGGCAAAGCTCTTTACGCTGCGCGCCGGGCTGCGTGAACTGAACCGCCTGAGGAATGAAGGGATCTTGTTTCGTGACGTTTGGCAGGCAGTCAGCGCCGTTTACGAAGAAGACATCCACGACACAAAGCTGGCCATTCGCGATCATCTGGAAGCGCATCCGGAGATAGAGCGGGACTTGTTCATCCAGGCGCGCGCGGATGCACTGCGTGCCGAACGCTCAGCGATTACCGATGCTATGCAAAGCGATCTGATTTCTGAGGATGTGCATGACGAGATCGCCAGGGAGGTCGACGAACAATTGGCAGCTATAACGGTGATCAAAGAAAGCCGGTATGTGCGGGCATCGTCTATGGAAAGCACTTCCACGCCTGCGGAGCAAGAGAAGAACAATGAATGAGATCGTTTGCGCGACACGCGGGGGTGAAGCCAGCAGAGCCGTGCAGATGGCAGCCATCGTACAGGCCAAAGAAACCGGGAATCCACTCGTTTTTCTTTACGTAGTTTCCCCTGACAGCGTCGCCGATATTGAACCCGCCTTGACAGATGCCGTGCTGGAGGAACTGACATGGCTTGGAAAAGCTGTGCTGAATGTGGCTGAAGACCGCGCCCAAAGCGAGGGAATGGCTTCAGAGAAAGTGATTCGGATCGGGCACGTGCGGGAAGAAATCTGTGGTTATTTAACAGAAATGGGAGCCAGCCTCTTACTGTTGGGAGCGCCGCGCTCGACGACAACATCGGTGTTTGGCGATGATCCCGTGGAGCGGTTGGCCAGCTCCATTCATGACAGTACCGGGGTTGATGTGGCGGTGGTCAGGCCTGATATTGAGGGTTCGGATTCTTATTACACCTATCTGGTACCGGTTTAAGTATTTCTATGCAGCCAGCGGAGTTGATGAATGCAGCACGTATTGTTGAATGATGAACAGCGAGCAATGCTCGCTGGAGAGAAGGGGCAGGCGAAACAAATGGCGATGCGGCTGCTGCTGGACATGAGCGCGGCCGCGGGGGCTACCGAATTAATCGCCATAAACAGCGCGCACCTGTCCGGCGTTTCCCCATTGACGGGAGGGCTAGGTCTGCGACAGTTTCTGGCGCGGTTGACGGATGATCCCAGCGCCGAAGTTGCCGTGCCCACCACGTTAAATTCGGCGGGATGCGACGAAGCGCAGTTCGCGGAGATGTTGATCAGTGCGCCGGAATTTCTGAAACATAACCGGGAGATCGTCGAACAGTACATCCGACTGGGCGTCCGGCCGACGCAGTCGTGTATCCCTTATGAATGGGAAGGCGTGGTCACGGAGGGAACGGCCGCCTGGGCGGAATCGAACGCTATTTGCTTCGGCAACTCCTACTGCGGCTTGCAGACAAACCGGGAGTCGGGTCTCTCGGCACTGGCCTGCGCCCTCACGGGCTATGCACCTTATTACGGTCTGCTGAAGGAAGCAGCGCGACGGCCGAATCTGGAGGTCACCGTCAGTGTGGATCTGGACGATCCGGCTGATTTTTCGATCCTGGGAGATTGGATCGGCAGGCAGCGGACAAGTGGTTGGCGCATGCCTTATGGCCCGATTCCGTTGATCAGCGGGCTGCCAGCGGTTATCAACCATGAGCAGAAAAAGGCGCTGTCGGCGGCGGCGGCGAATTATGGCTGCCCGCTGTTGTACCTGGAGGGCGATGAGCATCCGGAGCCGGAGTTCCAGGACCATCTGCGGTTCGATGACCGGGAATTGTCACGCAGGTACGAGGAACTGCGGCCGAAAACGGCCGTGTCGCTGATTACGATTGGCTGCCCACAGGCTTCTGTCGGCGAACTGCGGGCGGTGGCACACTTTCTGCGCGGGAACAAGGTGCGCAGCGCGCCTGCCAGCGGCGACGAAACACCGCCGTTGTGGGTATTCACCTCGGCAGCGAATAAGGCCATCGCCGAAAAGACGGGTCTGGCAGGTATCATTCGTGAGAGCGGCGCGCTGCTGCTGGAAAACACCTGTCCCGAAGTTGTTCCCTATGACAAGCGCTGGGTCAGGCATATCCTCACTAACTCCATGAAAGCCGAGCATTACATCAAGTCGGGTTTGAACGGCATTCCGACCTCCGTTATGGCCCTGGCGGAGTGCATCGCCGTGGCCACAGGAGAGCTGGTCGTAGGAAAAAAAGAGGACGAAGGCGGGGATGCGGCGCAGCGAGACTTATCGAAGCAGCGAAGCAAGAGGGCGAAGGCTGCGCGAAAAGAGGGGACATTCGCAGCCTCCGGAGAAGGTTTGCCGTCGCAGGGGGATTTCTTCTTGCGAGGAGAAGCGTTCGTCTCAGACGCTCCGGTGACTTTTCTGGGCTATGTCAATCGCGAAAGCGGCGTGATCGAGGAAGCGGACCATCCAAGAGACGGGCAAAGTATGGCGGGCAAGATCGCCATATTCCCAAAAGGGAGTGGTTCATCGGTTGCGCCCTACGTCTTGCTGGAGCTTTATTACCGGGGAAAGGCGCCGCTGGCAATTTTGAACACGGATATTGACCAGCAGACGGCGCCGGCCTGTTCGTTGGAAGGGATTCCTTACGCTTACAATTTTGATGAGGACATCATCGCCCAACTCAATGATGGCGATGTGGTCGAACTACGTCGGGATGGGGAGCGCGTTACGATTACGGTTCTGGAACGGGCCGCGTAAGGTGCGCCAAAGGCGAGACCGCGCCGCGAGCCGGTTTAAATAGCTCCGCAGCAGGGAGCTCCTTTTCGTTCGCCCGAGAGGCGAACTCACTGCACACGCTCGAAAAGTGACCATTACCCTGAAGGCGCCACAAAATTGACTTCCAAAACGTTTTGGCTTATACTGAAAAAACCATCCAAAACGTTTTGGATCCTTCCTCTTTAAAACCTTTATCAGCAGGCAGCTTGCGAGGCAAATCAGGGCATGGCCGTTACTCTCAAAGATATCGCTGATGAACTAGGGGTTTCTGTAACCACTGTTTCACGCGGATTGGCCGGGTACGACGATGTCGCCGAGGAGACGCGCGAGCGGATTCAAGAAGCGGCCGTTAACCTGGGTTATGTGCCAAACCTGATGGCGCGCAGGCTGCAGAAACAAAAGACTGATACGCTTGGTTTTATCATCCCCACATTTGGTCCTCGATTTTCCGATCCATTTTTCAGCGAATTCATTGCCGGTATCGGTACGCAGGCGGCCGAACACGAATATGACCTGCTGGTCTCAACACACGCGCCGGATAGTGAGAGCGAATTGATGGCTTACAGACGCGCGGCACAAGGGGGATGGGTTGACGGTCTGATTGTCGTGCGCACACGGGAAGAGGATGCGCGTATCAGGCTGTTGTGTGAAAGCGGGTTTCCATTTGTGGCCTTCGGCCGTACGAAATGCGAGATCGATTTCGCCTATGTTGATGAAGATGGCGCGGCCGGCATGCGCAGCCTGGTGCAGCACTTCGTCGATCTGGGCCACCGGCGAATCGCTTTTATCGCCCCGCCTCCCGGCCTTATGTTCGGCCGATATCGTCTGGCCGGATACAAAGAATGCATGCTGGACAATGCTTTGGATATCGACCCCAGATGGATTGTGCATGGGGATATGACCCAGACGGGAGGAGCGGAGGTGGTTGAATCGTTGATCGATCTTGAGCCGCGGCCAACGGCGATTATCTGCAGCAACGATCTCATGGCGATCGGCGCGATGAACCGCATTCAGAATCGGGGTTTACAGGTTGGGCAGGATATCGCGATAGGCGGATTTGATGATATTCCGCTGTCGGCTTACGTCAGCCCGCCATTGACTACACTGCACCAACCGATCTATGAGATCGGCCGTCGCGTCTGCTCCATGTTGATTGGTACGTTGAACGGGCTCGCACCTGGCGAGCTCAATGTTCTTTTGACGCCCTCCCTCGTGGTGCGCGCGTCAAGCGGATCGGTCGTTAATAGGAATTGAACAGTTAGCGTGTTTTAGGAGGTATGGTATCGAACAGAGAAATGGCATTAGCGTTGTAAATAAAGAAGTCTGGATTGTCGAGTTAATCAAATCAGCAACAGTGGAGGTCTTCAGAAGATGAGGAAGTATTTTGTTTTAATCTTGTTAGTTGTGAGCATGGTTGTGGTTCTGGCAGCCTGCCAACCGCAAACCGTTGAAGTCACACGCGTGGTAACGGAAACGGAAACGGTTACCGAGGAAGTGCCGGTGGAAGTCACACGTGTCGTGACGGAAACGCAGACCGAGACGGTAACTGAAGAGGTAGAAGTTACGCGCGTCGTCGAAGTTGCAGCAGAGCCAATGGAACGCACACTCGTCGAGTTTTGGACGACCGATAATGAAGCGGATCGCATTGATACATATGAGGCCATCGCGGCGAGGTATATGGAAGCAAACCCAGAAGTTGAGGTGCGGATCGTACCCATCGAGGAAGCCGGAATTACGCAGCGTCTGGCCACCGCCCAGGCAGCCAATCGTCTGCCAGATATCGTGCGCATGGGCATCGAGCGCGTGGCAGCCTTTTCGGCGGACGGCATACTTGATCAAGATGCTGCCGCGGCCGTCATTGGAGCTGTTGGCGAAGACGATTTCCGCGCCGGCCCACTGGCGATGGTTACCGATCCGACGACCGGCCAATATGCGGCCGTTCCGTTTGATGGCTGGATCCAGGCAATCTGGTACCGTAAAGATATCTTCGACCAGGTAGGTCTCAATCCCCCGATAAGTTGGGACGATATTCGGGCCGCATGTGATACTCTGCCGGGCACCGACAATCTCTTGTATGCGTTGACTCTTGGCACCGATCCCGGACAGAACTATGGCCACCAGATCTTTGAGCAAGTGGCGATGTCTAACGATGCCTGGCCTTTTGATGAAGAGGGCAACGTGACAATGAATACACCGGAAATGATCGCGGCGCTTGATTTTTACACCAGCCTGCAAGACTGCGCCGTACCTGGCCCGCAGTTTTGGCGCGGTGCCCGCGAAGCGTACGAGTTAGATCAGGCTGGCATGCTTTTCTACAGCACCTATATCATGGACGACCTGGTGGAAGGCTCCGGTCTTGCGGCCGGTGGAAACGTCGAGATAGCAGTCGAGGATCTTCCCGGCAACACTGGCTTTGCTCCACAAATGGAAGGACCGAATGGCTCAGCTTCTTACGGACAATTGGTGACATTGGGCATCATGCAGGGAGCTGATCCGGTTGCTCAGGATGTGGCTGCATTCTTCTTGACCGACGGCTACCTGGATATCATTACCAAGGATCCTTTTGGGAAGGTGCCCGTTCTGAAGAGCGCGGTCGAGGGATGGTCGAATAGCAGTGATTATTTCGCGAATTATGATCCCGAGACATTGGCGCAGATCGCCAATGGTTATGAGACGATGCAGCGCTGGTTGTTCCGCCCCGATTATGATGCGACGGAGCGCGCAGTAGTCGGCGACATTGAAGGCCGTCTGCTGATCCCCACCGTCATCAGTAACATAGCCCTGGAAGGCACGATGACGCCGGAGACAGCGGCTGAATTTTTGCAGACAGAGGTTGAAAACATGCTTGCTGAACGGCAGGCCGAGGCGGAAGGTGGATAGATTCCTTCTTGCTTAACCGGTATGGGGCAGCGCCCACGGCGCTGCCCTTTTCTTAAGAGGGAGGTAAGCGCATGACTTCAACAACCGCTTCATCGCAGACGGAAGCCAACGAGCGAAGCTGGTCACAGCGATGGAATTCACAGGGATCGCGGGAGGCACGACTGGCATGGGCGCTTATTCTGCCCACGGCGGTCATCGTTTTTGGTCTCATCGTTTTCCCCGCGATATACAGCATCTGGATCAGCTTTCATAGAGTTGGCCTCGAGGATTTGAACGACGTATTTAACACGCCGTTTGTCGGTCTGGATAACTTCCGATCCGTGGTCAATGATTTTGCGTTTAAGCCTGGACCGCTGCCGAGTGGATATGACGAAGCAAATTTCCTGGAAAAAATCTGGCTGCTCCTGACCAAATGGAGCTGGGGAGCAGCTATTACCTCGGTCGTTTATTCATTTGTTTCTACGGCCTGGACGCTGCTTCTGGGGCTCATTGCGGCTCTGGTCCTTAACCGGCCATTCCGCACACGCGGGGCAATGCGAGCCACTTTCTTGTTCCCTTACATCGCCCCCATCGTCGGTGTTGCGTTTGTCTGGCGCTGGATTCTCGATCCTCGCCCTTCAGGGGTGCTCAATGATGTATTAATGACCCTGGGGATCATAGATTTACCCATCGCTTATTTAGCCGAGCGCGGCCTGGCGCTTGTGCTGGTAATTCTTTTTACGGGCTGGCGCTATTTCCCTTTTGCCATGCTCATGATTCTTGCTCGCCTGCAGGCGATAGATGACACGCTTTATGAGGCGGCCGAAGTGGATGGTGCTAACACCTGGCAGCAGTTTCGACATGTGACGCTGCCAGAACTGCGCTATGTATTAGGAGCCATTTTCTTGCTGCGCCTGATGTGGACTTTTAACAAATTTGATGACATTTTCTTGCTCACCGGAGGCGGATTCGGCACTAAAGTGTTGCCCATTCTAACCGTTGAGTTTAGTTTCCGCTTAGGCGATTTCGGCAAAGGTGCGGCGACAGGCATGATACTTTTGTTGATGCTGGTCGTGTTTCTTATATTCTATGTGCGCATCGTGATGCGGAATGTGGAGGAGTAGCCATGAGCAGCAGAACCCGCTATGAGGGCAGAAGTATTATGGACCGTCTGTCAGGCTGGCTTACCTGGCGACGCTTTTTATTCTTGCTGGCGCTATTTATGTTTCTGGCGATGATACTATTTCCTTTCTATTGGATGGTCAGTTCCTCATTCAAGTCGCAGGCAGAAATCGGCGGACGTGAGCCCACTTATATCCCCTCGGAACTGCGCCTTGATGCCTATCAGGAGCTTTTTGATCCCAATGATCCCAACTACCAGAATTTTGGTCAGGCCATTCGCAACAGTCTCGTTCTGGCCATTCCTACTTCGCTGATAGCCGTGACCCTGTCGACGTTAGGGGCTTATGCCATCGCCAGGCTTGCATTTCGCGGTAAGAGCGCCATGTTGAATGGTATCTTGCTGATTTACCTGTTCCCTGGGGTGCTGATTATTATACCTTTATTTGCCATGCTTGCGCGTCTGGGAGCGGTACTGGGCTTTGATGTACAGGACAATCACGGCGTACTGATCTTTACCTACCTGGCGCAAACACTGCCGGTTGCGCTCTATATGCTCGTCAATTACTTTCGCACAATTCCCACAGAAATTGAGCAGGCCGGTCTGATTGATGGCTGCAGCCGTCTGGGCGTGATCTGGCGCATTACGCTGCCGCTGGCGGTGCCGGCGCTTATTTCAGTTGGCATCTACACCTTTATGATCGCCTGGAATGAGTTTCTCTATGCCTTCATCTTTTTGAATGATCGCACCATGTTCACCATGCCCATCACCATTAATACAATTTTTAACGATCCCAGCCCGCGCCCAAATGTGGTGATGGCAGCATCGACCATAATGACCATTCCGGTTATGGTGCTGTTTCTGGCGATGGAACGCTATCTGGCCGAAGGTCTGGCTGCCGGGGGGGTGAAAGGATGATAACCGGTATCAGATTTCTTGTGCTCTGATATGCAAGACGAATTATTGGCACATCTACAATTTCTATATGGGGAAGAGCGGGCGGCAGAGATATGTGAGCGCCTGGAGAGGATTGTCACCCGCCGCAAAGTTGGGATCGATGCCCGGGGAGCCGGGAAAACAGAGCTGTTCAGCCAGCGCGATGCCATACTGATTACCTATGGTGATATGGTGCGCGCAGATGGGGAACGGCCGCTGCAAACGCTGCATGAATTTCTCTCGGCAGCGGTTGGCGACAGCGTCAATACGGTGCATCTCCTGCCCTTTTTTCCCTATTCTTCCGATGACGGCTTTTCGGTGATCGATTACCGGCAGGTGGATCCAGCGCTGGGGAATTGGTCTGATATCGCAGTGTTGGAAGGAACCTATCTCTTGATGTTCGATGCCGTCGTCAATCATGTATCGGCCCAAAGCGACTGGTTCAAAAGATTTTTGCAGGGCGAACCCCCGTATGATGAATACTTCATTGTCGTTGATGGCGATGCAGGCCTGGAAGACGTGTTCCGGCCGCGTGCGCTGCCGCTGCTGAGCGAAGTAGAGACAGCCAACGGCCGTAAAAGCGTCTGGACGACCTTCAGTGCAGACCAGATCGATCTTAATTTCGCCAACCCCGACGTGCTGCTGGCCGTAATCGATACGCTGTTATTCTACGTGGAAAAGGGCGCGGACCTGATCCGGCTCGATGCGATTGCTTACATCTGGAAAGAGATGGGTTCACCCTGCATCCACCTGCCACAGACGCACCGCATCATCCAGTTAATGCGTTCCGTACTGGACATCGCCGCCCCACACGTCCTCTTGATCACGGAAACGAACGTGCCCCATGAAGACAATGTTTCCTATTTCGGTGACGGGTACAACGAAGCGCAGATGGTTTATAATTTTTCTCTTCCACCGCTCACGCTGCACGCATTTCACAAGGGAAATGCTGAAACGTTATCGGCATGGGCAAAAACGCTTGAGCTCCCCTCACAACAGACCAGCTTTTTCAACTTTCTGGCTTCGCATGACGGCATCGGCCTGACGCCGGCGCGGGGATTGATTTCCGATGAAGAGGTGCGGGAAATTGCCGAACGTGTTGAGGCGCTGGGCGGCTATGTTTCCTACCGCAGCAATCCCGACGGCAGCCAGAGCCCCTATGAGCTCAATATCAGCTATATCGATGCTCTGGGCGATCCCGATAAAGAAGAGCCTGACGCAACGGTCGCGCGGCGTTTTATGGCAGCGCAGGCGATCATGCTCGCGCTGCGCGGTGTGCCGGGCATCTACTTTCACAGCCTGTTCGGCTCGCGGAGCTGGCACGAGGGCGTCGAGCAGAGCGGGCAGAAACGGAGAATTAACCGGCAGAAACTATCAAAAGGCGTCTTGCAGGCGGAATTGGCGAACGAAAACTCCCTACGCCATCTTATTTTGCCATCCTACCTACGGCTGCTGCAGGCCAGGCGATCTGAGCCGGCGTTCCACCCAAACGGTGGGCAGAACATCGTGGATCTCGATCGAGCCGTATTCGCAATAGAGCGAGTCTCGCCGGACGGCCGATCTTCCATCCTGTGCCTGCAGAACGTATCGTCTGAAGAGCGCCAGATCCGGCTGCCGCTGGGATTTGCAACGGCTGAGGATATACTCAGCGGTCAAGCGATGCGCAGCCCGCAGCTGACGCTGCAGCCGTACCAGATTTTTTGGCTGCGCCAGGTAGAAGATGGGGAAATGATAGATGACGAGCTTCCATGACATTCGTTGGACATCAAAGAAAGTTGCGCAGCGTTTACGCCTGGCGGAAAGCCTGGTTTTCCGGCGTAGAGAGCCAATTCAGCCATTTCAATTCTTGACGCTCGCCGGTCCCGAGGTGGACCCGGCCAGCGCCGCCGGCGCCGCGGCGGACGAGTGGACTTTTATTCCGCCCAACAGTTATTGGGTGGGGCCGGAAACGAATTTTTTGCTGAAATCGGAATTCTGTACGCCGAGTGACTGGGGGGATACGGCGCCCACAGCCCTTTACCTGCCGTTAGGCGACGCAGGAGATTTCAGCCATCCAGAGGCATTGGTTTATATTGACGGCACGTCCTTTGCAGCCTGCGACCGGCATCACCAGGAGATCCTGCTGCCGGAAGCGTGGTGCGATGGACGTACTCACGCGCTGCTGCTCCATGGATGGAGTGGGGGCGCACACGACCTTAGCTTTGATCTCGGTGCCGCAGGACAGGAGCGAAGAAGCGCGGAACGGTTATTGATGGGCGAGTGCGCCCTCGTTCAGATCGATCAGCCAACACGTGATTTTGTGGCGCTGGCGCGGGTCGCGTTGGGAACGGCCGATTGGCTGCCGGAGAACGAACCGGCGCGCGCTCACCTTTATAGCGCGTTGGACGAGGCGTTCAAGGTCCTGGATACGAGAGAGCCATTTGAACCGCGCTTTTATGAGAGCGTGGCCGAGGCACAGGCGATCCTGAGCGAAGGAGTGGATGTGGCTGGGACGCCTCTGGATGTCGCTGTGATGGCCGTGGGACACGCGCATATCGACGTCGCCTGGCTGTGGACATTGGGCCAGACGCGGCGCAAAGCCGGCCGCACGTTCCATACTGTGCTGCGGTTGATGGAGCAGTTTCCAGAGTATTGTTTTGTGCAGAGCCAGCCGCAACTGTATGACTATGTGCGGCAGGATTACCCGCAGTTGTTTGAAGAGATTCAGGAGCGCGTGCAGAGCGGCGAGTGGGAGCCCATCGGCGGGATGTGGGTGGAGGCGGACTGTAATCTGAGCAGCGGAGAATCCCTGGCGCGGCAGTTCGTGCTGGGGAGGCAATTTTTCGCGGAGTATTTCGGGGAAGGAGCGGAATCGGCCGTGCTGTGGCTGCCTGATGTATTTGGCTATGCCTGGAACCTGCCGCAGCTTATCAAAGAAGCGGGCCTGGACTACTTCTTTACGATTAAGATCGGCTGGAGCCAGTACAACCGCCATCCTTATGATTCTTTCTGGTGGCAGGGACTGGATGGGACGAAGGTGCTCACGCACTTCAGCCCCACGACCGAGCACGGCCGTACTTTTACAGGCACGTATAACTCCGCGGCGACGCCCGAGGAAGTGCTGAATACGTGGACGAATTTCCAGCAGAAGGATTGGGGCAGGCCCGGACAAACACCGCCCCTGCTCATGGTTTATGGCTATGGTGACGGCGGAGGCGGGCCGACGCGTGAGATGCAGGAAAACCTGCTCGAGTTTGTCTCTTTCCCGGCGGCTCCGCAGGTTCATCGCGGCAAAGTCATCGACTTCTTCCACGAACTTGAAGAGACCGTGGGCGATCGCCTGCCGACGTGGAACGGTGAATTGTACCTGGAGTATCACCGCGGTACTTATACGACGCACAGCCGCAACAAACGAGCCAATCGTAAGAGTGAGTTTATGCTGCACGACGCGGAGTTCCTGGCAGCGCTGGCGGCGATGATCAGGCCGGAATTTGATTATCCGCACGAGACGCTCAGACGGGCCTGGGAACTGGTGTGCCTTAACCAATTCCACGATATTTTGCCCGGCAGCAGTATCGGTCAGGTATATGTCGATTCACTCGAGCAGTATGCCGAGGTTGCCGATTTAGTTGGGGAAGTGCGCGAATCTGCCATCGCTGTAATTGGGGAAGAAGTTGGCGGCGATATCCTCGTTATCAATCCAACTTCATTTGCGCGCAGCGATGTTGTTTTCCTGGCGGATGACTTAGTGGAAAGTGACATGGTCCCTGCGGGCGCCCAGCTTACGGCCGGGGGCGTTCTGGTGGATATGGGTGAGCTGCCCCCGTATTCGGTGACGCCGCTGCCTGCAGAACTGCCAGAACGCGAAATATCTGGCTGTGCACGCGCGGCCACAAGAAGTCTTGAGAATCCATTCCTGCGGGTGGAGTTTGATGAGGCCGGAGATATCGTACGCATTCTCGATAAGCGAAACGGTCGTGAAGTGCTGCCACCTGGAGAAACAGGCAACCAGTTCCAGGCATTCGAAGACCGGCCAAAGACACCCGATGCGTGGGAGATTGACATTTATTATGATGACCGGACCTGGTATGCCGAACCGGCGACGAGCATGCGCGTCATTGAAAATGGACCGCTGAGGGCCACGCTGGAGATTGAGCGGCAGATTTTCAACAGCGCGATCAGGCAGCGGATCTCTTTGACGCACAACAGCGCGAGACTGGATTTTGATACGGTTATTCAGTGGCGGGAACGGCATATCTTGCTTAAGGTGGCGTTTCCCGTGACCGTGCTTTCGCCGGTGGCGACCTATGAGATACAGTGGGGCAACGTGGAACGGCCGACGCATCGCAATACAAGCTGGGACTGGGCGCGCTTTGAAACCTGTGCCCAAAAGTGGGTCGACCTCAGCGAAGGGGATTACGGCGTCAGCCTGCTCAACGACTGCAAATATGGTCACGATATCAAGGATAACGTGATCCGCCTGACGCTGCTGCGCGGGCCGACTAATCCCGATCCAACAGCGGATCTCGGCGAACATCATTTTGTTTACAGCTTGTTTCCTCATGTCGGCCGCTGGGATGAAAATAGTATCAGAGAAGCTTATGTTCTGAACGATCCGCTGATAGCTGCCCGTGGTCACAACGACCGGCCTCAGACAACGCCCAAGCCGGAACAGGAGGGGCGGTCATTTGTCAGCGTAGATTCGCCAAATGTGGTGATTGAAACGATCAAGTGGGCAGAAGACGGAGAGGGGGTGATTGTGCGCCTGTATGAGAGCCTGCGCATGCGCGGCAGTTATACGCTGAGAACGTCGTTTCAGTTGGCGGCCGCGTGGCGCACCAATCTACTGGAAGAAAACAAGGAACAGCTGGAAGTAGACGGCAATCTCCTGCGCGGGTATATCGAGCCGTACCAGATCCTGACCCTGCGCCTGCTGCCTGCTTCGCCCGATTAAAGAGATAAGGAGGGATGCCGGCGATGAAGATCGGCATGTTACATTTCAAGGTGGGTGCGACCGATGGCGTATCGCTGGAAATCGAGAAGTGGAAGCAGGTCTTGGAGGGTATGGGACACTGTGTTGTTCTCTGCGCCGGAGACCTGGGTATGGCGGATGGCGTCCTGATAAAAGAGATGTACCATCACACGCCCGCGGCGCAGCGGCTCTACGCCAACACCTTTGTGGCCCTTGCCAACTATGATGAGACAGGCTACAGATTGGAATTGGAGATGTTGGCCGAGAAGATTGAAAGCTCGCTCAAGCGCTTCATTATCGAAGAGGAGATCGAATTCCTCATCTCGCACAATATCTGGTCGGTAGCGGTCAATCCGGCCGCGGCCCCGGCCCTCGCACGGGCAGCACGGGAATTGGGGATGCGAACGCTGGCGCATCACCATGACTTTTACTGGGAGCGTGTGGATGGCGTGGCGCTGACGTGTGGAACGGCCGTCGAGCTGGCAGATAAATTCCTGCCGCCGCGCGATCCGCTTTTTAGACATACGGTCATCAACAGCCTTGCCATGAAAGAAGTGGCTGCGCGAAAAGGCATAGAAACGCAAGTCATTCCCAATGTATTTGATTTTGCGGCGGCGGAGTGGGCTGTCGACGATTTCAACAGGGACTTTCGCGTGCGAATCGGGGTGGGCGAGAATGACATCCTGATTTTGCAGGCCACACGCATTGTGCCGCGCAAGGGGATCGAGCTGGCAATTGATTTCGTTCAGGCATTGAACAGCCCCGAGCGGAGGAAAAAGCTGGAAGGAAGCGGGTTATATGACGGCCGAACTTTTACCAGTGAGGATCGTATCGTGCTGGTCCTCGCCGGTTACACACAAGATGAAACGACAGGCCAATATGTGGCTCTTTTGAAAGAGAAAATCGAGCAAAGCGGTGTAGATGCCTTGTTCATCGAGGATATTGTTGCCGAGAAGCGCAACAAGATAAATAGTGAGAAGATTTACTCGCTGTGGGACACCTATGTTTTTGCCGATTTTGTCACTTATCCCAGCCTGTGGGAAGGGTGGGGCAACCAGCTTTTGGAAGCGCTGCGGGCACGGCTGCCGTTTATGTTGTTTGAATATCCAGTTTATGTTGAAGATATTAAAAGCAAGGGGTTTCGCGCCGTGTCCATAGGGGGGACGCTTTCGGGGCGTGATGAGAAGGGATTGGCACATGTGCCTTCGGAAACAATGGAAAAAGCAGCGGATGAGGCCGTGGACCTGCTGAGCGATGGCCGGCTGCGCCGGGAAATGGTGGATCATAATTTCCGCCTGGCCCGGGAACAGTATTCGCTGGATTCTTTGCGAGATTACTTCAAAAGATTGATCGGGTGAAGAAACGGTTCAAGGTATGAATAATCTGCCCGGCATGCGCTCGTTGGAGAATGATTTGCTACAATCAGGTTATGAGTCCAGCAGAAAATGACCCACTGGTTGTAGCCTTTGTGGCCGACCTGATGTTTACCAGCAGGATTGGCAATGTACTTCGCGGGCTGGGCTACCGCGTGCGGTGGATTGCGGATGCCGCCGATATTGAAGGGGAGGATGCCGGTGACCTGTCCAAACCGGGCGAGCCACTTGAAGGTAAGACAGGCAATCTGTTTGGCCTAATCACCACGTGGCAGCCGGCGCTGCTGCTCTTTGATTTAGCAAACACGGCCGTACCCTGGCAGCGGTGGATTCCGGCATTGAAGTCTTCGCCGGCAACGCGGCGTGTTCCTATTCTGACTTTTGGCCCGCATACGAACAGCGATCTGATGCAAGAGGCGGCACGCGTGGGCGCGGATGGTGTGCTGGCGCGATCGCGTTTTACGGCCGATATGCCTGCCATAATAGAGAAATACGCCTTCTCTCCCGATATGGAGGCAATACGTTCGGCCTGCCTGGATCCACTGGCGGCGCTCGCCCTGAGCGGAATAGAAAAATTCAACCGCGGCGAATATTATGCCGCGCATGATGACCTGGAAGAGGCATGGCGACAGGACAGCAGCGCAGCGCGCGATTTATATCGCGGCATCTTGCAGGTTGGGATCTCCTACTACCAGATCGAAAAAGGCAACTATCGCGGCGCAGTAAAAATGCTGTTGCGGGCGCGCCAATGGCTTGATGTGCTGCCGGACAGTTGCCGCGGGGTCAACGTGACCCAACTGCGGAGAGACGCGACGGCCGTTTATGCAGAGCTCACGGCTCTTGGCGCTGAGCAGATCAACCAATTTGATAAACAGCTATTTAAACCGGTGCTTTTAGCCGAAGCGTAAACAGCTCTAAGCTTCGCGGTGCTTGAGCACACGCCGGATCCACTTCTCTATTTCTACGGCAAAAAACACGACTGTGCTCGCTGCAAGGGCGATCACGAGGTCGCGCGGGGACAATGACTTTGTGTTGAAAAAGCGCTGTAAAAAAGGAACGTAGATCAGGGCCAACTGCAGGACTGCTGTCGCTGTAATAGCGATGACCATTGTGCGGTTGGAAAACAAGCCGATCTTAAAGACTGATTCGGTATTCGAGCGAATAGCCAGGGCATTGCCCATCTGGGCCAGCACCAGCGTTGTAAAGACCATGGTTTGCCATACGCCATCGGGATTTTCTTGATAGTAAATATAGCCGAGCCCCAGTGAAACGAGACCCATCAATATACCAATCCAGAGGATGCGCCATCCCATACCGCGGCTAAATATACTCTCGTCAGGACTCCAGGGTGGGCGGTTCATAACGCCTTCTTCGGAGTCCTCCACGGCCAGAGCCAGTCCCGGCAGCCCATCGGTCACCAGGTTGATCCACAAGATTTGTACGGCCATCAGCGGCAACGGCATGCCCAGGAATGGGGCGATGAGCATGACAAACAGCTCCCCGGTGTTGCTTGAGAGCGTATATTTAATGAATTTGCGGATATTGTCAAAGATGGTGCGCCCTTCTTCGACGGCGGCGACGATCGTCGCGAAATTGTCGTCCAGCAGCACCATGTCGGCCGCTTCCTTGGAGACATCGGTTCCGGTGATGCCCATGGCCACGCCTATGTCGGCTTTCTTGAGGGCAGGCGCATCATTGACGCCATCGCCAGTCATGGCGACTACCTCATGATGATCTTGCAGCGAATTGACGATATTCAGTTTATGTTCCGGCGAGACACGGGCATAAACGGATACATCTTCCACAACGGCATCGAGCTCGCTACTCGACATTTTTGCCAGCTCGCGCCCAGTCAGGACATTGTCAGTCTCAGCGATAGTCAGATCTGCGGCAATGCTTTGCGCCGTAAGTGGATGGTCACCGGTGATCATGACAGGTCGAATTCCCGCCTGGCGCGCCGTTATCACAGCATCCCTGACTTCGGGGCGAGGCGGATCGATCATGCTTTGCAAGCCAACAAAGATCATATCGTGCTCGATGGTTTCTTCGTTGATTTCTTCCGGAAGCGCTTCAAGCGCTTTGAAGGCGACACCCAATACACGCTGTCCCTGCTGGGCATGCATCTTGTTGGCCTCGTGGATGCGCTGTTCCATCTCCTCGTCGATGGACAACAGTTCTTCTCCCGTCCAAATCTGTGTGCAAATATCCAGCAGGCTGTCCACAGCGCCCTTGGTAAATACGACATAAGGAACATCGCGCCACTCTTCTTCAAGCAGGGGGCGATCCACCGATGCTTGATGGATGGTGGTCATGCGCTTGCGTTCCGAGGTAAAGGGTACTTCGCCGACACGCGGGAACTGATCCTGCAGTTCAGCCTTAGTATAACCCAGTTCGGCGGCAGCCTTTACCAACGCACCCTCCGTTGGATCGCCGATATAGCGCTCTTGTCCTTCGTCGTCGATTTCCAGGAAGGCGTCGTTGCATAGGGCGCCGGCCTTTACGAGCAGGCTCAAGGTGCGCTCTCGCGGAGGTTTCGCGGGGTCAAGTTCGGCATCAAGTACGAACCCTTTGCTGTTTAGTAGCGTATCGATTTCCAGCGAATGGCCGACGACATCGAGCATCTTGACGGTCATGCGATTCTGGGTCAGCGTACCGGTTTTGTCGGAGCAAATCACTGTCACCGACCCCAATGTCTCGACGGCCGGGAGCCGCCTGATGAGCGCGTTGCGGGCGAGCATACGCTGCGCACCAAGGGCGAGAGTGATAGAGACAACGGCAGGCAGCCCCTCGGGAACCGCGGCAACAGCCATGCTGATGCCGACCAGGAAAAGACTCTCTAAATCCTCACCTCGCAGCCATCCCAGGATGACAACGATGGCGATAATGACCAGGGCAACCACGGCCAATACTTTGCCCAGGTGAGCCAGACGCCGCTGGAGAGGCGTCATCTCTTCTTCGACACCCTGGATCAGATCGGCGATATTGCCGAGCTCCGTATTCATTCCTGTGTCGGTGATAACGGCTGTGCCGCGGCCATAGGTGGCAACTGTACCCATGTAAACCATGTTGTGACGGTCACCAATGGCAAGATCTTCTCTGGGAATCGGCTGGATGTTCTTTTCCACCGGCTCGGATTCGCCAGTGAGAGCCGCCTCTTCGATCTTGAGATTGACTTCTTCGATAAGACGGCCGTCGGCCGGTACCTTACCCCCTGTTTCCAGGCCTACGATGTCGCCGGGAACGAGATTGCGGGCCGATATCTCGCTCGTATGGCCGTCACGTTTTACTTTAACAATAGGGACGGATAGTTGTTTTAAGGCGGCAATCGCCTGTTCAGCGCGGTATTCCTGCGAGAAACCAATGATGGCGTTCAAAATGACGATAGCCAGGATGATGATGGCGTCCTCGAACTCGTTCAGTAGCAGTGAAACAACGGCAGCCACGATCAAAACAATGACCATTGGCTCTTTCATCTGATCCCAGAGGATCAGCCAGGGACTCTTGGAACCTTTTTCAACCAGTTCATTGGGACCGAACTGCTCAAGACGTCTCGCAGCCTCAGCGGATGACAGGCCATTTATGGGATCGCTTTCAAGTTTCTGAAGAACTTCATCGGCGGGAAGCTGGTACCATTCACTCATTAAGTAGACCTCATTGGCTGGTGATTTTGGTGACTCCGAATCAATTGTGCGTCCAGAGATTAAGTGTAGCACATTATGACCGCAGGAATTAGTAAGCGTGACCCGGCGGGGACGTTTAACTATAATCCTTTAAATTCCAGCAACGGAGGCAAATCGTTTAATGAGCAGTAATTTTATTCCGCAGCGGGCGATGTTTATCTATGCCCATCCCGACGATATTGAGTTCGGTGTCGCCGGAACGGCGGCAAAATGGATTCAGGGCGGCAGTGAAATCGTCTACGTCTTGTTGACGGACGGCAATGTAGGGAGCCATGAAGCGGGTATGCTGCCGGAAGAGTTGGCACGAATCCGGCGGGAGGAACAAACGGCCGCAGCAGAGGTCGTGGGCGCGAGCTGCATTTTTCTCGGTCACGATGATGGTTTACTGCAGCCAACTCTAGAGATACGTAAGGAATTGGTGCGGTTGATTCGCAGTTTTCGTCCTGTTGCTGTGGTATGCGGCGATCCGACGCTCTATTTTCCAAGTGACAACTATATCAACCACCCCGATCATCGCGCAGCCGCACAATTGGCGCTGGATGCGGTGTTCCCAGCCTCGGAAATGGCCATGCTTTACCCGGATTTGGCAGACGAAGGGCTATCGGGCCATAAAGTTAATTTCGTCTATGTGAACAGGGGAGAGGAAAACAATACCTATATCGACATCAGCGGAACAATTGACTTGAAGATTAAGGCGCTGCGGCAGCATAAGAGCCAGCTTGGCGATTGGGATCCCGAAGAGCGGATTAAAGAGTGGAATTCTGAGATAGGTAACAAGGTGGGGTTTGAGTATGCTGAGGCGTTCCGCCGTATCACGTTGAAGCCGCTCGACGACGAGGAGTAAGGCGGCGACTTATTGTCGGCCGTCCGAAGCATAGCGTACAATATTCGTTTGGGGATCATGGCAATGTTCGAAGTTGTGTTACAGATTGCTGAAGCGGACACTGAACTGGATCTCGACAAACTACTTGAGGATGCCCTTGAGCCAAACTGCCGGGTCCTCATTCATAATGATGATGTGACGCCTTATGAGTACGTGATCATGATCCTGCGGCGATTTTTCAAGCTTACTGCTGAGGAGGCGGAGCTAATCACCTTTGCCGCCCATACGAGCGGCATTGCGCACGTGGTGACGCTGCCCTGTCCAGAGGCAAATAAGCGAGTTGGAAAGGCTCATTTTGCAGCCAGTCTTGATGGGTATCCGCTGATGTTCACAATAGAACCGGAAGATTGATAGTTTGGTGGTGGTTGATGATTGAAGAACGTATTCGAGAACTAAGCAAACGATTAAGCGGCGGCATTTCGCCGGCTATGGCCACGCCGATTGATGCAGCGACGGGGCAGGTTAATCGTGATATTGTGCCCGAGCTGGTCGATTTTTTGATCGATCGGGGTGTCAGCGGGTTGTTTGCCGGAGGAACAACTGGCGAGGGTATCCTCATGGATCTTGACCAGAGATTGGTGTTACATGAAGCCACCGTCGAAGCCGCTGCGGGGCGCGTTCCCGTGCTGGTTCATGCAGGGGCTTTGCAGACGAAGACGGCGGTGGCGTTGGCGCGACACGCAGTGGAAATCGGTGCGGATGCGATTGCCGCGGTGACGCCGATTTTTTACGGCATACACGATGATGCGCTGGAGGCGTATTACCGGGCCATCGCTGCGGCTGCGCCAGGGGTTCCGCTCTTCGCCTATGATATTCCACACATGGCCGTGAACGGCATTTCAGCACAGTTGGCGAAGCGGTTGTTCAGTACGATACCCTCGTTTGCGGGATTGAAGAGCAGCAACCAGGATGCGCAGGCGCTGCGGCGTCTGTTGGATGTGGTTCCCGCCGACCGTATTCTCCTGGCCGGGAATGAAGCTATTGCTTTAGGTTCGCTTGCCCTAGGAGCCGACGGCATGATCAGCGGGTTGGCGACGGCCGTTCCGGAGCCGCTGGTAGCAATGGCTAACGCTTTTAATGCGGGGGATATGACCGAGGCGCGGCGGCAGCAGCGGTTGATCAACCGGCTCCTGGCCACCATGCCGGCGGGCGCTCGAATCGGAGCGCTCAAGGGTATTCTGGAATCGCGCGGTGTCGCGGTTGGTCCTCCGCTGCCGCCTTTGCCCGCGGCAGCCGCGGATGTCTGGGCGGATATGCAAGAGGTGCTGCAGGCGTGAGAGTGATTCTCTTTGATATCGATGGGACACTCATACGCGGCGATAAAGCGGGACGAATGGCGA